>DATBEX010000216.1:0-11455 GCA_036558805.1 Candidatus Udaeobacter sp. | reverse complement strand
TCATTCTCAACGGAGCGAAGAATCTCTCGAATTTGTGGGTCGGCAAGTAATGGGAGAGGTCTTTCGCTTCGCTCAGGATGACTGCGAGAGAGCACGCTCAATGTGCGATTGCAACTCGTGATTGTCGATGAGCAATTCTTCGCGTGTAGCCAGTGCTTTTATTTTCACCTGCGGCCATTCATCTCCGAACAAGACTGCAAACCGCGCGCCGAGCTGCTCGGCGGTTTGGAATTGTTTGCCAACCTTTTCGCTCGCTAGCGGATAATCCACGCGAAAGCCGCGGTCGCGAAATTGTTGAATTTGCGCAAGCGCATCGGCGCGCCGCTGTTCCTTTGCGATTACAACGTAAAGGTCGACCTTCCGACCGTTCGCGATTGCATCCTCCGCTTTCTGACGGACGGGAGCTGTTTCATTCATCAACTCGCCGAGCACAACGTCGCCCATGGCAAAACCGAGCGCTGGCATAGAGACTGCACCATCACTCAGTTGCGCGATTAGGTTATCGTAGCGACCGCCACCGGCTATGGCCCGGAATTTCCCGCCGCGGTCGAACACCTCAAATACGATGCCCGTGTAATAGGCCAATCCCCGCACGATGCCGACATCGATCGCCACATAATCCGCAAGTCCGCGCTCGCGAAGACCATCAACCAGTTGGTCGAGCTTCTGGTTCGTCCCGCCGCTCTTCAGAACGGAAAAGATCGGATCGGCGAGTTCGCCGAGTTTCTCTGCCGTTTTGTCGCGCGGTTCGCGTCCCGATTTATCGATTGCCTGCAACACTTCATCCCATCGATCGGGGGAAACATTTTTTTCGCGCAGAAAACCGGTCCAGAAATCCCGGTCGCTCATCCGAACGACAAAATCTTTTTCGGTGAGCCCGAAGGCGCGCAGGACATCGATGCAGAGGGCCACCAGCTCGATATCGGCGGCAAGGTTCGCTTCGCCGAGGATATCGCAGTTGAGTTGGAAATGTTCGCGCAATCTTCCGCGCTGTTGTTTTTCGTACCGAAAAAACTCGCCAATCGAAAACCATTTGAGCGGCTTCTTGAATTCGCGCTCGTGCGCGGCAACCAGGCGAGCAAGCGTCGGCGTAAGCTCCGGGCGCATGGCCACTTCGCGTTCGCCTTTATCAGTAAAGTTGAAGAGTTGATCGACGATCTCAGCGCCGCTCTTTTTCTTGTACAGCGCCGTGGGCTCGAGAACAGGGCCATCCCATTCAACAAAACCATAACGACGGGCCACTTCGCGCCAACGCCCAAAGATGTAATTGCGCACCGCGCAGTCGTCCGGCAGAAAATCACGAAAACCTGGTAAAGCCTGCATAAACGTCGGGTTATCTTAACTTGCGGTAACAAAGAGTGTTACGTCTGCGGATGCGACCAACCGAAGGCGATTTTACGATATCGAGGCATGGAAGAAACTCTGGCGCCAAGGGGCCGGAGAAATACACAAAGGAGAACATTCACTCAATCAAAGCAGAGGGACAAATATGAAACAAATGAGATTACCAAAAATATTCGCAGCAGGATGTGCTTGCGCGGCAACGTTAGGGATAGCGGTGGCACAGACGACGACTACCACGACGACGACCGATCCCGTAACCGGCACGACTACAACCCAGCAGACTACTACCAGCGCTGCTGGTACAATCGTCACTTACACGCCGGACTCGGATTACATCACGTTCCGGACAACGCCTGACATGGCGCCGACACGTTATTACTACACGAGAGACACGGCCATTGTAGATCCCGAAGGACGCGCGGTAAGCTGGGCGGCAATTCGGCCGGATATGCCTGCGACTGTGTATTACACAAACATGGGTGATCGAGTAATGGTGCGCAAAATTGTGTTGAGCCGACCGGCACCCAGGGTTTGGCACGAGGAAACTACCACCACGACAACGAGGGAACGGTGAGCAGCACGATCATTCGGTAAGAATCCAAAGCGCCCGCGACAAGTTTCGCGGGCGCTTTTTTTATAGGCCCATGTTCTCGATTGCGGCGCCAAAGGCGATGGCGATTTTCAGTTTCCCGCTTCTCGCGTAGATTTGCAGCCGCATGGCTGTGTTGGCAAAAGAGAAGCCGGACTTCCAGGAAAAGGTGCAGGACGTGCCGCATAAGCCCGGCGTGTACCTGATGCGCGACCGGTTTAACCGCGTGATTTACGTGGGTAAAGCGCGCGACCTGCGCAAACGAGTGGGTTCATATTTTCTGCCGTCTAAGCTGGCGCAGGCCGATTTGAAGACGCGCGCCATGCTCGAGGCAACATGGGATTTTGAGACACACACGGTTCGCAGCGAAGCGGAATCGGTCTTGCTCGAAGGAAAACTAATCAAGGAATACCGGCCGCGTTACAACGTTTCCTTCCGCGACGATAAGCGGTTCCTTCTGGTCCGGGTCGATCTGTCCGAGGAGTGGCCGCGCTTTCGGCTCGCCCGGTTCAAGAAGGACGATGGCAGCCGCTACTTCGGCCCGTACGCGCATGCCGGCGCGCTTCGGCAGACATTGAATTTCATGCGCAAGAAATTCGGTGTCCTCACATTTGGGCGAGGCTCGCCCACGGAGCGCGAGTTGAAATCAGCGACCTATCAGGTGCCCGTGCGTCTAAGTGAAATCAGCGCGGAGCAATACCGCGAGCGTGTGCTTCAAGCGTGTGAGTTTTTGGAGGGAAAGTCGAGGGAAATGATTGCGACGCTGGAGAACGAAATGCACAAAGCAGCGAAGAAAATGGATTTCGAGAAAGCGGCCGAACTGCGCAACATGGTTGACGATTTGCGCAGCACGACGAGGCCGATGCGTCGGTTTACGCGCGGCAGCCTGCCGAGCGCAATCGATCCGATGTCGGACGTGCGCGCGCTGGCTGAGGCGCTGCAACTTCCGCAAGCGCCGCACGTAATGGAATGTTTCGATATCTCAAATATTTCCACGACGCACGTTGTCGCCTCGATGGTTTGTTTTCGGGAAGGGATACCCGATAAGGACAATTATCGCCGGTACCGGGTGCGAACGGTCGACGGGCAGGACGATTTCGCAAGCATGGCCGAAGTCGTTCGACGCAGGTATTCGCGTGTTCTCTTGGAGGCGCGCGACGCGAACTCTGAGGTGGCGGAATTTTCGCAGGAGAATTCCTTCGATGCTGCTCGCCGATTGGAGAGTAGCGCATGCGTCCCGATTGCGAGCAGAACGAACTCGCAAGCCGGAGGCTCACGATACATCAGCCTTCCCAACCTGATCATTGTAGATGGCGGAAAGGGCCAACTCTCCTCCGCGTGCCGTGAATTACAGCGACTAGGTTTGCACGATCTTCCCATCATCGGCCTGGCCAAGGAACGAGAAGAGATTTACCGGCCGGGCCGGGCCCTGCCGCTTCAACTTCCGATGGACTCAGGCGCCTTGCGATTGCTTCAACGCATCCGTGACGAGGCGCATCGCTTCGCCAACGCCTATCATCAACTGCTCATGAAAAAGCGAATCGGCGAAAGCCTCCTTGATGATTGCCCCGGTGTGAGTCAGAACCGCAAGAATTTGCTGTTGCGAAAGTTTGGTTCGGTGAATCGTCTGCGTAGGGCAACAGTGGACCAAATCGCCGCGACGGAAGGGATCGGCCGGAAATTAGCCGAAGAACTGCATCAATTCCTGCAGAGGCATTGACTTATCACACACATTTTGAAATGAAGTCACTCGGGGGAACTTTGGCCGGTTTATGGTGTGCGTTGTGGATCCAGGCAACGCCGACCGCATTATTCGCCCAGGCGCTGGCGCCATCTGCCGTGTCAGCCACAGCCACGCCTCCACAGGCTCAGGAGGAAGCTATTGTGCCGACGTTCGAGACACAAAAACTTGCGCGAACTTACATCCTCGATGTTCCGGCGCCACGTGGTCAGATTACAGATCGCAATGGCGAAGCGCTCGCCCAAAATAAGCTCAGTTATAATCTCGCCATCAACTTTCCAACGCCGCTTGATTTCTCCGATGCGCAGGCAGCGAGCTTCGCGAGGGAAAAGATCGATAAAACCGCAAGGCTAATTGGTCGCAAAATCAGGATTACCGACGATGCGATTCTTCGTCATTACCACAACAGGGGAATTATGCCGATGGAGATCGCGCAGAATCTCACCCAGTTGGAGTACGAACAGATCAAAAATGATCCGCCACCCGGGGTGATGGTGCGTCCGATCTATGTGCGCGTTTATCCGAACGGAAAAGTGGCCGGGCAGATTATTGGTTACACGGGCAAGACCGGGCGAAATCCCGACGGCATCGTTGATAATCACGAAACGCTTTGGCCTGAAACTGAGGGACGCGAGGGACTCGAACAGACGTTTAATGAAATGCTTACGGGCAAACACGGTGAGTACAAGCTCACGTTTGATAAAGATGGCCGCAAAACTTCCGAGAAACTGACCACTCCTCCCGAGCCGGGATACAATGTGGTCACAACGCTGGACCTCCGTCTTCAGGAATTCGCTGAAAAGGCGCTGCAAGCAAAAGCAAAACGTGGGGCCATTGTGATTATCGATCCAAACAACGGCGACATTCTGGCGTTGGCCTCGTGGCCTACCTACGATCCAAACCTGTTTGTTCCTTCAATTTCTGCCGAGCAACTCAAGGCGTTGCAGGACGACAAGGACATCCCGCTTTTACCGCGAGCATATCGTTCGTCTTATCCGCCTGGATCGACCTTTAAAATTGCGGTGGGAATGGCCGCACTTGAAAGCCGCGCTGTTTATCCGGACGATCGATATGAGTGCGTTCCGGCGATTCAAATTGGCAACGTCACTTTTCACAACTGGAAAAAAGGGGACCGCGGCGCATTGAACTTCGTGCAGGCGCTCACCGAATCATGCGACACTTGGTTTTATCAGGTCGGAATTAAGACTGGCGCGCAACCGATCATCGATTGGGCGTTACAACTAGGATTTGGCGCGAAGTGCGGCATCCCTTTGCGTGGCGAAGCAGAAGGCCGCGTTCCCAATGATGAATACATGAAGGCAACGCACGGTCGCAGATTGCTCAACGGAGACATCGCAAACATGTCGATTGGTCAGGGAGACACACAGGTGACTCCCCTGCAAATGGCACAGGCCATGGGGATCGTGGCAAACGGCGGGACATTGTATCAAACGCGGTTGGTCCAACAGGTGCAAACGTTCGATAACCAAATTGTGACCGCCTATCAGGTGCGAGCGAAGAGAACTCTGAACCTGTCATCTGAGACGCTGAACGAATTGCACACGGGAATGATCGACGTCGTGAACGGCGCGGGCGGCACGGCGCATCAAGCCAGTCTCGATAATGCGGAGGTCGCCGGTAAAACCGGCACGGCGCAATGGGGACCTAAAAACAAGGAGCGCACAGCCGCATGGTTCGCCGGGTTCCTGCCGGCTGATCAGCCGCGATACGCATTTGCGGCTGTTTACGAAGGCGACGTTGGCAGCAAAGTCCATGGCGGCTCCGCGGCCGCCCCAATGATTGCCGATATTTTCAAAGAAATTTACAAGGGCGAGAAAGTACTCACCCAGCGGCAACGTCACCCCCGCGAACAACCAGAAATCCGTCGGGCCGAGCCCGTGGAGGAAGAAGACGAATCAGATTAACTGTAGCCGAGGGCGACGATCTCGGTGGTTTCCAGACAAGCCGCCGTCAGCGCTCGCGGCTATCGCTCAGGCAACTGCCGTCTCCTTGGGTACTTCCATCGTGCCTTTGAACTTCGGCGGCGCCTCCTCGACACCGAAATTCTCAGAATACAGCGCATCGATCTTCGCCATTTCGTCCCCGGTGAGCGCCGCGCAATCGGGTGCTCTGGCAAATTCAACGAGCTGTTCTTCGTTGTAGATGTTTGGGAGGGTCGAGGCTACGCGATCGTCGGCCAGCAACCATTGCAACGCTGCCTGACCGAGCGTGCGCTTGGAATTCTCAAGGAACCGCAATTGCTCAACCTTTTTCACGCCATTTAGCAACCAACTGCGCGGACGATGGCTTCGATGATCGGTGGGTGGAAAGGTTGTTTCGTCATTGTATTTCCCCTCAAGCATACCGGACGAATGCGTGACACGAATAAGAAACATCGTGTCCTTGCCAGCATCGGTAGCCGCATCGTGAATGGCGCGCCCGGGATGTTGCTCCAGCGTATTGTAGATGTGTTGCACGCTTGTGACATCCCGTTCGCGAACACAATTCACGGCTTCGTACAACCAGCCAATCGCGGGACCAACAGCGATGCCGTAATAGCGGATTTTTCCCGCCGCCTTCAGTTTCTCTAGGATCTTCCAGAGGGCATCGTCGTAAACCTGTTCCATCCGGATATTGTGCAATTGGAGCAGATCGATCCGGTCGGTTTTAAGCCGCTTCAGCGCTGCATCAGTCGCGCGCGCCACTGCTTCGGGCGAAAAATCCTGCGGAATTTCCCGTTGCCCGCGTCCACGCGCCTCGCCGTAATGGACAAAATCGTAACCGACCTTTGTCGCGATCACGATTTCGTGCCGCTGATTTGGGAACGCCTTGGCGATGAGTTCCTCGCTGAAGCCATTCCCGTAAGTATCAGCCGCGTCGAACAAGGTGATACCGAGATCGAACGCCTTGTGCATGAGCGCGACTGCTTCACCTTCGGTAAAATTTCCCCACCAACCGGTGGAAATTGTCCACAAACCGAATCCGACTTCGCTGACGGTCAGATCAGTATTTTTGTACGTCCGGAAGCGCATTACCTCAGTTTAAACGTCCAATGCTCTACGCTCAACGCCCAAGCCTCAATAAAATTGGATATTGAACGTCGGGCATTGGACGTTGAGCGTTTCAGCTGTGATCGACAAATCAAAGACAGCGCTCCTTATCGTCGCTCACGGATCGACGGTGAACCCGGATTCCAGCGCGCCGACGCTGGCACATGCTGCGGAGATTCAGCGACGAAGAATTTTTGCGGATGTCCAGTGCGCCTTCTGGAAGGAGGAACCGAGCCTAAGAGACGCACTTTTTTTGTTCGATCCGCAATCGATCGGCGAGGTCTGCGTAGTGCCGAATTTCATCAGCGAAGGCTACTTCACACAAACGGTGATTCCGCGCGAACTCGAATTGAACGGGCCCGTCACAATCCGATCTGATGGCCAGATCTGGAAATATTGCGATCCAGTTGGAAATCACCCGATGATGACTGAGCTGCTGCTGAAACGCGCCCGCGAAGTTGCACCTGGTGTCGATCCCGCGGACACCAGCTTGCTCATTGTCGCTCACGGAACGGATTTGAATGAAAACAGCGCCGTGGCGGCAAAACGCGAGGCGGAAAAGATTCGGGGGCTCGGAACATTCGCGGAAGTGCTGAACGTTTACATGGAAGAACCGCCGCTGGTGTCCGATTGGCGCAAATTGACCAAGAGCCGCAACATTGTCGCGGTGCCGTTCTTCATCTCAGACGGACTTCATAGCTACAAAGACATTCCCCGCTTGATCGGGATCGCCGTAGGCACGGGGGCTGACTGCAGCCGACCGGGGTCAGTGGCCCAGGCAACGGCAGATTACGAAATCTTCCGGCATAATCCCTACTGTATCGATGGTCGGTGCGTGTTCTACGCACCATCCATCGGCACGGATCCCGGCTTTGCCGATATCATCATCGAGCAGGCAGGCATCACAAAAAGTTAAAATCGCACTCGCACTCGCTTTCTTTTTGCGCAAGATTGTTCTCCCGCGAATGAAGGAAGCCACTTGCAAAAAGCTGCAGGAGATCGGCGCATTTGCGCTAGCTGGCGGATGCACGAAAAAGCGAATGAAGCAACTGGTCGAAATGATTCGCGCGGCGCGCAGCTACCGTTGGGTAGCAGTTTACAAAATCGTAAAAGATGAATTTGTGATTCTCGCCGATACCGGGAATGAGCCGCCGGCGTATCCACGTTTCCCAATTAAACAAGGACTGTGCGGCGCTGCATTGGAATCGGGCAAGCCCATCATTGTCGGAGACGTGCATAAAGATGTGCGTTATTTGCCCGCGTTTCACACAACCCGGTCCGAAATCATTGTCCCGATGCGCAATGAGCACAGTCGCATTCTTGGCATGCTCGATGCCGACAGCGATAAGTTGAGCGCTTTTGGCGAAGAAGATCGGCAATTTCTTGAGCGAGCCGGCGGTTTGATCGCGCACTGTTTGCATTAGCACGGGCCGCCCCCGGTCGCGCGCCACCAATGCAAGATCCCGTCAAGCGGGCCATCGAAGCTGTTCCTTTCTGTTTCGGTCAAGTTTTGATTCGAAAAACAGGCGGCGATTTTGTTCTTTGCCATCGTGATGACGACCTACGCGATGATTTGGAAATGTTTCGAAATGCAGAAGCCGCGATCAAGCTCGCGCGGTATGACGACGATGGGAAGTATCGTCCCCTGAAAACGGTGCCGAACTTGCGGCACGGCTGGCGCATGACGCTCCTTACATCGGACGAATTGAGACACGCTCTCGATTATTTCTATCCAAGCAGGCTGGCCATCTTCGTCGCGTGGCAGCGTGGCCGTTTGCGCACTACGTCGCTGCGCGAAACACTGAATCGACAATCCGGGATGTATCGCGTAGCCGCGAAAATCTCGGATACGCAAGTTGAGGACCTGGTCGCGGATTTTTGCAGATCCAACGGCGGTTGCTTGCGGACGATCTTGTGGAAATGCGACCGGCCGGGCGCGATCGCATCAACAAAGCTGCCCACGGAAAAATTCGATCCAGCGTGGGACCAGGTGCAAGCGTTGGGCACCGTGCCGAGATCATCTGCCTTGGCTAAAGCTACGCCGGATAAGGCGATCCCGGCTGCAGTTCCGCTTCTTTGCCAGGAACCGTGCAACCTTTTGGTGGCCGCATGCAGACAAGTCGTCAAAGGGTAATGATCGTTCGCGCGCGAGCCGTCGTAACGATGGATGGAGGGCCTATCGAGAATGGCGCGGTCGCAATTTCTGAAGGTCGAATTGTCGATGTGGGAAAATTTGCCGAAATCTCGCGACGGTGTTCGGGCCGGGAGATTATCGACCTTGGCGAGCAGATTCTCTTGCCGGGGCTCATTAACGCGCATTGTCATCTCGACTACACTTGTTTGCGCGGGAAGATTCCCCGGCAAAAATCGTTCACCGATTGGATCCGCGCTATAAACGGCGAGAAATCAAAACTTTCGCCGCAAGATTATGCTGCCTCGATCAAAGAAGGATGGGTGGAAGCGGAAAGATTCGGGACCACCGCTATCGCAAACCTGACCGCGTTTCCGGAATTGATCCGGCAACTGCCAGCGGCAGCAATTCGGATTTGGTGGTTTGCCGAATTAATTGATGTGCGCTCGCCGCACCGGGCAAACGAACTTGTCGATTCTGCAATTGAATCACTGAAGTCTGCGCAAGACTACGGGTTGGCACCGCACGCACTGTTTACGGCGTCCAGAAGATTATATCAACGCTGCGAGAAAGCCGGCGAGGATCTTCTGCTGACAACACATCTGGCGGAATCGCGAGACGAAATGGAGATGTTTCGCGACGGCTCAGGCCCGCTTTACGAATTCATGAAAAGCATCGGACGTGACATGGGCGACTGTGGACATGAAACGGCGTTGGAATTATTCGTCGGCGCGCGCAATGCTAATCCGGCCCGGACGAGTTGCGTTTCGCCAGAACGCTGGCTCGTCGCACACGTAAACGAATTAACCGACAGCGACTTCGAGGTGCTGGAGAAGATGACGAGAAGATTTCATGTTGTGCATTCACCGCGAAGTCATGGTTACTTTGGTCACAGCCAATTCCCATTCAAACGGCTGCATGCACTTGGATTTAACGTTTGCCTGGGCACCGACAGCCTCGCTAGCAACGAGAATCTGAACTTATTTGCAGAAATGCGTGCGTTTCAACGCAGTGAACCGACCAGTTCCCCTGAAGAGATTTTTGAAATGGCAACATTGAATCCGGCCTCGGCTTTACGTCAGCAGAGCGCGCTTGGCAGGATTAAGCGCGGATTTCGGGCCGACTTAATTGCTATTCCCTGCAGTGAAACGGGAGATCCATTTGCGGAGATCGTGGCATTCGACGGAGAAGTTGCGTGGATGATGGTCGGCGGAAGGTTGAAAAGCGTGCAATCCGCGTACGATTGATTTTCCGATTCCAGACGTGATTCTCCTCCCGAACCTGCTTGCCCGCTCTCTGCTACGCCCGTAAACTCGGCGTATGGTCGGACAAGGGATGCAGACCAGGCTGCTTCCAGGGCAGAACCTTGCGTTACAGCAAGTTCTCTCGCCTCAACTTCAACAAAGTCTCCTTGTCCTTCAGACTCCGCTGCTTGAGTTGCGAAACCTCGTCCAGCAGGAAATGGAAACAAATCCGGTTCTCGAGGAAGTGCCGGATGAGCCAATCGCCGATACGCAAGGCGAACGTTCGGTTGACGATAATTTCAGGAGCGAATTCGAGAAGCTCGCAAGCCTGGATGAAGAATGGCGGGATTACATGGCGCAATCGGCCAGCTCTGGAGCGGACGCGTTTCGCCGGTCACGGGAAGCGAAGGATACGCGCCAATTTTTTTTCGATTCCCTTGCCGTGCAGGAGACGCTTCAGCAAAATTTGCTTGGGCAGTTAAATCAGAGTGCCCTCCACGCCAGCGACCGCAAGACTGCCGAGCTAATCATTGGCAACATCGACGACAACGGATTCTTGCAAAGCACTCCAGAAGAAATGGCGCTGAACTCGGGCGTCCCGAAAGAGGATTTCGAGAAACTAATGGCGTTAATCCAAGGTTTTTATCCACCGGGAGTCGGGGCACGCGATTTACGAGAGTGTTTGCTCATTCAACTAAAACGAGGAGGAAAAGAAAACAGCCTCGAGTATGCAATCGTTTCTGAGCACATGGAGGATCTGGGCAGGCGACGCTTCCCCGAAATTGCGCGTCGGATGGGCCTCAGCGTGGAGGATGTGCAAAAGGCGGCCGACAATATTGGACGACTAAATCCGCGTCCTGGCCAGGTTTTCGCTGCAGCGCCGCAAAACTATGTACTGCCAGACGTGACGGTGGAAAAGGTGGACGGCGATTATCAGATCATCCTCAACAACGAACAAATTCCGCATTTGCGGATCAGCAATTTATACAAAGACATCATTGCGTCGGGAAACACTCAGGGCAGTGACGTCAAAGATTACATTCGCGACAAGATCCGGAGCGGGAAGTTCCTTATTCGGTCCATTCATCAACGCCAGCAAACGATTTCCAATATCGCGCAGCAGATTGTCGCCAGGCAGCATGATTTTCTCGAGCAGGGACCATCGCATCTCAAGCCGATGAAGATGAAAGAGGTTGCGGAGGCCGTTGGCGTGCATGAGACAACGGTCAGTCGCGCCGTTTCGGGAAAGTACATGGCAACCCCGCAAGGTGTTTTCGAGATGAAATATTTTTTTACGCCTGGATATGACACCGCCGCAGGCGAATCGTTAAGCAACACCAGCGTGAAAGAAGCCAT
>DATBEX010000215.1:0-7158 GCA_036558805.1 Candidatus Udaeobacter sp. | reverse complement strand
CGGCTCAGTGGCCATGGAAATTTTTGGCCCTCTGGTCTTTTCGTCAGTCATCGCGACGTTGACAGTGCGGGGATTTCTCGGACCAGATCCGTTGTACAAAATCCCGCCGTTCCAGCTCAACGGCAATTGGGAGATTGGCCCGTATCTTTTGCTCGGGCTCGGCGCCGGTCTCCTCGCGCCCTGGTTCATTCGGCTGCTGCGCACAACTGAAGATTTGGCCGGGCGCATCGTCGCTCCCGTTTATGTAAAAATGTGTGTTGGCGGCCTTGTCGTCGGGGCACTGGCCATATTTCATCCTGAAGTCTGCGGCAACGGCTACAGCACGGTAAGCGGGATTTTGCGTGGTGAATGGATCTGGCAAACTCTCGCAGTCATCCTGATTTTCAAGGTGCTCGCCACCACTGCTACTTTTGGTTCCGGCGCAGTCGGTGGAGTGTTCACGCCAACGTTATTTATCGGCGCAAGCCTCGGATTTTTGTTTGGAACAGGCACAAACCATTTGCTCGGACATTTTGCGGTCAATCCCAGCGCGTTTGCGCTTGTCGGCATGGGCGCATTTCTGGCGGCTGCCACTCACGCTCCGATCATGGCTATCGTCATGATCTTTGAGATCACACTCGATTATCAGATCATTCTCCCATTGATGCTGGCGTGCGTGGTCGCCTATTACACATCTGTGAGCGTCGAGAAACAGTCCATTTATGCAGAAGCACTGAAGCGAAAAGGCGCCGGTGACTATCGCAGACAGCTCGCGGAGCTTCACGTCCGCGACATCATGAAACCGAAGCCCCTGACCATTTCACCCAAGGCCGGCTTCTCAGAGATCGCAGAGAAATTCGTGCAAACCCGATTCAATTACCTGTATGTGGCCGATCACGGCCGGTTTATTGGCGCTGTGTCGCTACATGACGTCAAGAATTACCTGAACACACCCGAACTGGCGAAGGTCGTGATCGCGGGGGACATCCTGCACGATTCCATCCCCGTGGTGCGACCTACTGCCTCCCTTACTGTCGCCCTCCAACGGTTCAAACAACATGATGGCGAGCGGTTACCTGTGGTAAATGACACGACAACGAAACGCTTAATCGGCACGATTGCAAAAACCGACGTGATCCTCGCGCTTGCCGGAAGCACAACTCGATCGGCCACCGTGATCGGTTCACAGGCCTCTTAGCAAACTTCAACTCCCGCGCGTCAAAGCGAACGACAATCAGCATGCCTTGACCAGGAGGGCTTCAGCCTGCTAAGCCGGTGCAATGAAGCGGCTCCTTTGGATTGATATCTCAAAGGGGCTCGCGATTCTTTTCGTCGCCTACTTTCATTTTTTCACGACGTATTTCCAACACGGCGTGCTCCCACCCGCTAACTGGAGCAGTCTCGAGGGCGGCACGCTGACCATTCTTCGAGTGGCATGGTTAAAGGTTTCAGGACTTGGGTTTCATGCCGTCGGCGTTTTCATCATTCTTAGCGGTTGGACTCTAATGCAATCGACCATGCGCCGGGCCGGGTCCGGCGCAATGGCGTGGGGCATATGGTATCGCGCGCGGTTCCTGCGGCTCTATCCGATGTACTGGGTCGCACATCTGGTTTATCTGCTCTCGCCATTCGTTGCGCGCCTGGAACCTGTGGACGGCCGCATCATCCTTAGCCTGCTGGGTCTGCGCTTCATCAATATTGAGATGAACTTCATGTATCTCAATGCTGCATGGTGGTATTTCGCCATGTTAATCCAGTTATACCTGATCTTTCCCCTGCTCTTTCTGACGGCCAGCCGCCTGGGAGCGTGGTGGTTTTTGTTGGTTGCGTGTCTCGTCGGATTCTTCGCGCGCTACGTCTTGCTCGTAGTTTGGCCGCAAAACGGCTTATGGGTGCTGGGCGGTTTCGCGATTTGCCGGCTGCCCGAATTCGCGCTCGGGATTTCGCTCGCAATGTGGCATGCGCGATCGGATACGCGCGTGGAACGGTTCTTACTTCGCGGCCCAGGCTTGCTTTTGGGCTTGGTCCTCTATCCTGCGGCGCTTCAGCTGTATCACGGGCTGTATGAATACATCTTCGTCGATTTCGCTACCGGCACATGTTGCATGCTCGAAATCGTTGGCATTGCTGGAATCATTTCGTCATTTAAAGAACCAGCCAGGCTCCTCGGTCTTGTAGGACTCTATTCCTATGGTTTGTACCTCATTCATCAGCCTTATGTCATCTGGCTGGGACTTCGCATTCGCGAGGTGCCGATCTGGGCGTTCCTTCTGATCTGTTTGCCTACGCTGGCTGTGCTTAGCGCCTGGGGAATGCTTTTGGAAAGATCAACTAATGCCCTAGTAAACAAGCTCACGTCGTTAAGAAACCGATCGCGGGTGTAGCCTCACTTCTTTTCGCTTTCTTCCAATAGAACTCGCAGCTCGGCGATCGCTTCGAGATCTTTTGGTCTTCCTGCGGTTTCCTTGATGCGAATCAAGGTCGGCAAATCGATACATTTGAAACGAACTCCGAAAGCTTCGACTTCGAATGAATGCGGCAACAAATCGCTGTAACTTTCGCCGCCAATAACTTCACCAAGGAGATCAACGTCGCCAAGCTCAGTTGTAAGGGTAAAATTTAAGCCGCTACGGATTGTTTTGGCGTCCCATGTGAATGGTAGATTTGGCGGGGCACCTCTGAGGTATGGCGCGTGCGGCGCCAACGTGGCGGCGAGGCGCTCGATATTGTCATCCGTGCGTGAATAAGCAAGATCGACATCGAAGGTGACACGCGCAGAGCCGTGCAGAATCGCCGCCATTCCACCGATGAGGATAAAATCAACCTTTCCCCGGATCAATGGAGGAATGATCTGCGCGAGGTCAACGGCCATCGCTTTTCTGCCTTAACTTCTTGCCAACACGCCGCAGCTCTTCAACCATTTGCAACACGCGTAAATGCTTGTGAGCGCGCTGCTCGAAAGTTAGTTTGAGATTCTCACGTAGCAATGTGCGATCAACGTCGCGCATACGCTCGGAAAGGTTCTCGAGCTTCGCCGCAGCCATCTTCATCAAAGTCAAAATAACACAATGTCCGGCAGCTCGCGACACAGCGAAACGCCCGCCTCCAAGACCGAACGTGTTTTGCAAAACGATACTCATTGATCATGGCTCGAATTTCAGGTATGGAGAAAAATCAGGCGCCGTGGCATCTGCGCTGGTTCTATGGCGTAATGCGCAAAATGTTTGGGAAGGATCTTACGCCGGCGAAGATCCAGATGCGTCTGCCTGGTCTCGTTTGGGGTGGCATCGCCATGGAAGCCGGTCTTGGCCGGAAACGGCTGGTGTCATTGCGTTACATGCAACTGGGAAAAATCCGCGCGGCAGCGCGCGTTGGCTGTCCGTTCTGAGTAGACGTTAATTCTGCGGTCGGCAGAAAAGCAGGCCTTAGCGACGAAAAGCTGCACGCAGTGCCAGGTGACGACCTCAAGCCTTTCAATGACTCCGAACGGTTAGTCATCGAGCTGGCTGATGCCATCACAATTACGCCAGCGAACGTTTCCGATGAGTTATACGCGCGATTGCGGAATCAATTTTCCGAAGAACAACTCATGCAATTAGGCGCGCAGATTGCTTTCGAAAATTATCGCGCACGGTGGAATCGAATTTTCGACGTCGAGAGCGACAATCTTTATTACAAAAAGTAGTTGTCAGGTGTTATAGGCCAAACCAGCTTCGCTTTAATCTCATCAACAACCTCCTCGGGACTCCGGTCCAACTTTATAGTTACGGTTCCTTCGTCCGTCGCGGGCTCTTCCAAATCCTCAAACTGACTCCGCAGCAGGTCGGGATTCATGAAATGGCCACGTCTGCGACCGAGTTGTTTTTCAATAGTTGCGTAATCTCCCTTTAGAAACACGAACTTTACTTTTTCACCAACACGAAGGCGCTCTCGATATCCACGTTTCAATGCAGAGCAGGCAAGCACCGCGTTCTCCTTTGCCGCCAGAGAACGGGTGATCTGGCCGCGCAGTCTGTCCAACCACGGCCATCGGTCTTGTCGGTAAGCGGGCAACCGCTACGCATTTTCTCAATATTTGCACGTGCATGAAAATCGTCCGCTTCGTAAAACCGCCAGTTGAGATCCTCGGCAAGCAATTTGCCAATCGTGGTTTTCCCGGCTGCCGATACACCGAAAATAATCACGATCACAGCGGTTTAGTTTGCCGCCGAGTTCCGATTTTCTCGATCAGGAAAGCGACAACCACAAAGAGCGTGTAGAAAATCCAAACGCCCATGACGGTTTGCTTATCCGACAAAGCATTGCGAGGCACGTACGTGTCTCCGATCTGAATGATAATAAGAGCGACTCCGAAAGCGATCACCGTCACTTTACGAACTGCGGGCATTATGTTTCGCGCCAGGTAAAGGACGACCCCGATAGCAAGCAGAGCGACCTCCAACGCAAACTCAGGGTCTCGATAATTCCACAAGCCGAAACCCACTTTCCACGTGTTGTCGTAAATGGCGAGGTCACGCGGATGCGCGATTAGATCGAGAATCCAATGAGAGAAAACGGCCAGTCCCACGATTAGGACTGCGGACTTCGCGCAAGGGTATCCGAGCCTGCTGCATACCGATTTGTACACGAACGCGCCAACGCAGCTCCAAACGACTGCCATTATCAGACTGTGCGAATACGGATGGTAGTATGAGTCGAGCATGCTACCAGCCGTAAAGCCCTTGATCACGCGCACCTTCTCTATACCAAGCAGCACAAGCGTCGCCCAAATGTAATCGAGAAATTGAACGGCGATAAACAAAACCCAGAGCGGGATCTTGTTCTTCTCGCTCCTGGCCGCGAAAGCAACGCTGTAATGCCCAACGAACATTTCTCTGAGTTATTGCTGATTGAATTCGATTAGATTTTACGAGCGCTTAGTCAGACGGCGACGATTCGTGGAATTGGTCCTCGGAAAATCCTCGGATGAATGGAATCCCGCAGCCCACCTGACGGGGCTAGCGGCTACAATGGCAGCGCGAATGATACGATCTCATTCGCAGCGCGATGATTCGACCAAAAGTTCGTGCCATCGAATGTGAGCGAACGGCATGCGAACGGCACGACTGCGATGTCTTTCACCTCCGGCTTTTCCTCTCCCGGGTTAAGTCGCGCGATGGTCCAGCTCTCGCCATTTTGCTCGGTCCCGCGCAACACATAGATCATTCCATCAATAAATGCATGGCCCGAGATCTCGGCACCGATGTCGATAACGCGCGTAATATCGCCATCCGCTTCCAGCTTGAGGATACGGTGTTTGTGCCACTGACTAAGATAGAGATTCTTACCGTCGTAGCTCAGGTATGAACCGGTAAACTCCGGGCAAGTGATCCTGTCTTGCTCCGAAAAGCCAATCTCGGGAGCAAATCGGCGAATGTAGCGATCGTCATTTGGGCCTTCTCCGATCGTAAAACGAAGCGTCCCATTCGTGGCGACCGCCGCCCATGGAATACCGGGCGGCTCTTTCTCTTCGAGCACCTGCCACTTTTTCGGATCGATCACATAAATTCGCCGCAGATCGCGCGAACCCATCCATAGTTTGCTGCCATCCCATGCCAAAGCCTGTGGCGCAGGCGCCGGTGAAGGAAATCGTCCTCGCTCGATGATCGTTGGGAGTTTCATGTTACGGATCGAACATCGGTTTGAGTCCACGGCCGCGCAACAACCCGCAGAATAGAGTTGTGGCCGGTTGGCTCGCTTGTCAGACTCGTCTCGGAGGTCCCCATGAGAACAGTAAATGTTTCCAGCCAAATCGCACTGATTGCCCAATGTACCGTCCTTGTGTTCTTAGCCGTTCCCACAAGGGCTGCGGACTCAGGGATCATTACATTTCAGGAATCAAGTCAACCTTCTTCGGAACAGTCCAGTGGATTGATCGGACACTGGCGAAAAACCACGATCGGTTACACCGGTCCGATAGATGAGCATCTCGTCCTGAATTCCAATGGCACCGTTGAAAACTGGACGGTGACCGCTTACGAGCGCAGGGACCCAGTGACAGGTCATTGGAGTGTTGAAGGCAAGATGCTGACGCTATCGTTCGGTGGCAACGATCGCTCCAGCCCGTTCACGTTCTACCAAGGGCAACTCGTTTTCCCGAACATCCCAAACCGCCGAGGGTTCTGGGAAAAGATCGAGTAATCTTCGCGTCGCGCTCCAGATACAGTCCGCGCCATCAGTTAGGGCGCATTCACAATTCCCTGCTTTCGATCATGCCGCTTCCTGCTCGATCACCGAAAGAATATTTCCGGCTGGATCCTTGAACCAGGCAATCGCCGGACCATTCCCACGCATAACGCCTTTTTTGTCCGTCTTAATGCCAGGCAGATCATAACTCTCAAAACGGACACCTTGCTTGGAGAGCTCATCGACCGCTTGATCGACATCTTCGACCGGAAAATTGAGAACAGTAAACGCTGCCGGAGTGTGATTTATCTTCGGATAGATGAGAACATTATTGCCGCCGGCCAGGTGCAACATCAGCAAGCCATGCGATTCCGAAACTTTGAGTCCGAGTGCATGACCGTAGAATTCCTTCGCCTTTGGAAGATCGTTGGCCGAAAAACCACTGAATGCTTTGCTTTCTCTTAACATATCAAGCCTCCTTAAGTCATATTTCGTTTTCATCGACGAGTTCGGTTCCTATTTTCGTCTCCGGTGAAATCGACTCGAATTTTCATACTCACGGTGCTGGCGATGATCGCCTTCGCCAGCAATTCGCTCTTGTGCCGAGCTGCACTTAGAAAAAGCAGCATCGATCCAGCATCTTTCACGTTCATCCGTCTTTTCTCCGGCGCTCTCGCACTCTGGCTCATGATGACCATTCGTAACGGGATGATGGTTGAGCGAACGGCTTCGCCATTGATTAAGAGTTCTGAAAGTGCGCTCGCAATACCGCGGCGTTTGTCCCTCGGAGATGGCAACTGGATTTCAGCGGTCGCGCTTTTTGTATACGCCGCTGGTTTTTCTTTTGCGTACATCACTCTTTCGGCTGGGACGGGGGCATTGCTTTTGTTTGGAGCGGTGCAGGCTACGATGGTTCTCTGGGGACTGCATAAAGGCGAACGATTAAATATCATCCAAATTGCCGGCTTCATCATTGCGGTTACTGGGTTTGTCGTTCTTGTTTTCCCCGGACTT
>DATBEX010000214.1:0-4053 GCA_036558805.1 Candidatus Udaeobacter sp. | reverse complement strand
CTCGATGATCAGCGCGTTTGCAGCGTTTGCGAGCGAAAGTTCAAAGGCAGGCAGATTGAGATCCGACGCGTTTCTGGTGACCGATACAAACTTTGTTGTCCTACACTTGGGTGTCCTTCAGGACCGCATCAATGGGTTTATCCACGAACAGCGGTCACTTCCGAGTTAATAGAGCCTGCTTGCTGGGGAGATGGTAAACGAGCGGCGTACCAGACGGAGCCTTCGTTTCAGGCACAGGGCCATCGAATATGATTGGATCCAACTTTGATCAACCCGTATTGTCCTCAGCGCCGGACGAAGCGTTGATGAAAGCAGTTTCGCACCGTCGCTATGACGCGCTCGCCGAGTTGTATGACCGGCATGGCAAAAGGCTGCGGGCGACAATCGACGGAGTTGTCCACGAACAAGCTGAGGCTGACGACGTGTTACAAGAGATCTTTATTCAGATCTGGGAGGAGGCGGGCCGCTATTCACCCAAGGCCGGCAAGCCGCTGGGATGGATGGTTACCATTGCGCGGCGCCGCGCTATCGATCGACTGCGACGGCGTCAGGCCTATTCCCGCGTGCGGGAGCGTTATCAAAAGCGCGTAACTCATGAGACGTCAGACTTGCCCCGCCAGGCCGACGAAGTTTTCATGTTAAACGATCTGCGGAAGTTTCTGAAAGAGTGCATGCGAGTTTTGCCAACGCTTCAACGTGAGGCGTTGGAGCTGGCCTTCTTCAAGGGCCTGAGTCACAGAGAAATTGCAGTCGCGACGCGCGCTCCGCTGGGAACAGTGAAAACACGGCTCGAGCTTGGGCTGCAAAAGCTTACCCACGCACTGAGACCGCTGCGCCACAAAGTGTGATGTAAGCCGGTGCTAGCAAGATTTCGCTTTTAATTGTTGCAGGGACGCATGTCCCCATGCGCAGATATCCATCCAGATTGCGGCTGAAGACAGCCGCCGCTACACCGATATAGCCAAATAGTAACTGTGTGGGAACTGCCACAGTGCAGCCATGTTAGCGTAGCAAAACGACAAGCAATACGATTAGTAAAATGAGACCCAAGCCTCCACTGGGATAGTATCCCCAGCCAGTGCTGTATGGCCATGTGGGTAGCGCGGCGATTAGTACCAGAATAAGGATGATGAAGAGAAGTAAGCGCATGGTTCAGGTGATTCGCATCTGGTTAGTGTCCCACGCGTTATTTTTTAGTTAAGGCGGATTCGGCGAAGTGATATTGATTTCGGCTTTCTCCTTCTTGGTTTCTGTAGACGGAAATGTCTCGCCGCAGTTTCTTAGGAGTTGTTAGCATAAAACTTCCGGTGCTACTAATGACCTTGCATCGTTCGAAAGAGGTTTTGATGCGTCGATGGAGACTCAAGCTTTCGGACCGGATTGCGTTCAATTTAGTGTGGGTCCTGGTCATCCTGATTGCAGTTTGTGCTGTCGCTCTGCTGCGAAGTTGCACATGAGAAGGGATTAAATGACCGCGCCGTTTTTCAAAGACAGGTGCGCAAGACCGGTTCGCAAAATCGCTTAACTGTATTGTCTGATCCGGCCGGCACGGAATTTCGTTTCGGTATACTCAGGCGTAAGCATTGATTTATACGACGCAAGGCAACTAATTCCGGTTCCGCGCGCGTATACTTAGCACTATGACAAAACTACAATTGAAGGGCAGCTGGAAGGAAGCGAAAGGCAAACTCAAACAGAAGTACGCGCAATTGACGGATAACGACTTGACGTTTGCGGAAGGAAAAGACGACGAACTACTGGGCCGCCTCCAACAGAGACTCGGTAAATCCAAGGAGGATTTGCGAAGAGAAATCGAAGCCCTGTAAAAGCCGCATGCTTCTGCTTGCATGGATATTTTGCCAGTCACGCAAGATTTTGAAGGCGCAGAAGGATTACAAGTTTCGAAGTTGTGGTATATTCTTCGGATGCAAAAGCCCGAAATCACTGCCTATTTGAAGACCTACTGCGGCTGGAGCGCCGGTGTGCGCGCCGTCCTGGCCAAATACAATCTTCCTTACACCGAGAAAGATATTATTCAGAACCCCGCGTTCCGCTGGGAGATGGAAACCAAGAGCGGGCAGCCGCTTTCGCCCTGCGTGGAGATTAATGGGCATATGCTTCCGGATGTTAGTGGTGAGGAAGTCGAACAATACCTGGTCGACAACAAACTCGTTCAACCCAGTGACGCGGCAACGGACGTTCCGACGAATGCACCGTGCGCGAACGAGCAGCATGAAGGCGTGGTGAAGCTGAATTTGTGATTTTTGAAAGGGTTACAACGTTAAAAGGAGTAAATCGTTGAACCGCTGAAAGGTTAAAGAGTCAGAAAGGTTAAAGCGCTTTTAACCCTGGAACTCTTTTAACTTCTTTAACCTTTCAGTAATGCAATTCTTAGCTCGTCTCCGATCGAGAAAAAGGAAGGGCGGGAGCCGTCTCTTCCGATACGGCTGGAAAGTCACGCTGCTGATTCTGTTAGCGGGCGCCGGCTTCGCGGTTTTCCTCTTTTACGGCACGTGGGCGTCAACCTTCGACATGAAGAACGTCGGTGAAATGCCGGAGCGAAATACCGTTTACGATGTCGATGGAAAGATTTACAGCCGCCTGGCTGGCGCGAACCGGCTCAAGGTATCGCTCAGCGAAGTATCGCCGTTCTTTATCACTGCGGTGCTGGCGCGCGAAGACAGTCGCTTTTACGATCACCAGGGAATTGATTGGCGCGGAATCATGCGCGCTCTCGTTCGCGATATCATGAGCGGCTCGCCGAAAGAAGGCGCCAGCAGTATTACACAGCAGCTCGCCCGAAACAGTCTTCCACTCGGTGGCCGAACGCTCAGCCGGAAATTGCTGGAGGCAATGGTTGCGCTTCGGATCGAACGTCAGTTCACCAAACAACAGATCCTGGAACTTTATGTAAACCGGATTTACTTCGGCAACGGTTGCTATGGAATTGAGACAGCCTCCCAGGCTTATTTCGGCAAAAGCGCCGCAAAGCTAAATCTTCCCGAAGCAGCGCTCCTTGCCGGATTGATCAGGAGCCCAAACCGGCTCTCGCCCCTAAAAAATCCGGAAGGCGCAGGGATCCAACGCAACGCTGTTCTGGATCGAATGGTGGCCTTGAAAAAACTTTCGCCTACGGATGCCGAACCCGCCAAGCGAGCAAAGGTCGCCACGCATCCCAGGCGTATGCCTTTCGTTCAGGAGAATTATGCGATGGACGCCGTGCAGCGCGATTTGAATCTGTTGCTGACGCAAGACCAAATCGATAACGGCGGTCTTTTGATCTACACCACGATTGATCCGGCCGTACAAAACGCCGCGCAGGATGCGCTCGAAACGCAGCTCACCAAAATCGAGCATCAATCCAATTTCCATCATCCGGTGAAAGCGAGCTATCATCCGCCTGAGAACGGGGATGGGGATTCAGCCATGCCTTATTTGGAAGGCGCGGTCGTCGTGATTGATAATGCCAGCGGCGGAATTCGTGGGCTCGTTGGCGGGCGCGACTACGCGCAAAGCAAGTTCAATCGCGCGTTAGCGCCAGCAAACCGCCAGGTCGGTTCTGCATTTAAGCCATTTGTTTACACGATCGCTTTCAGTCACGGGCTGTTGCCGGGCGCGGCGATCAGCGATGGTCCGATTCGCGCCGGTGAAATAGCCGGTGCAGGAAGTTGGTCGCCGGGAAATTCCGATGGCACCTACGGCGGAGTCTTTCCCTGCTCGTACGGTCTGATCCATTCGCGCAACACCATGAGCGTGCGCGTGGGACAATTCGCCGGTCTCGACGCTGTTCAAAAAGTCGCCAACACCCTGGGTATTTCCCAAAATGTCCCACACGGTCCGGCGATCTACATTGGCTCGTTTGAGACGGACCTGAAAGATTTGACTGCTGCATACTCGGTTTTTCCCAATGCAGGAGTGCGCAAGCAGTCTTACGTCATCGAACGAATCGACGATGCCAATCACAAACCGATCTATCGCGCAGCGCATATCACAGTGCCGGCAATGGATCCCGGCGCGGCGTGGATGACCTCGCAACTAATGGAAGAAGTCCTG
>DATBEX010000213.1:0-16546 GCA_036558805.1 Candidatus Udaeobacter sp. | reverse complement strand
TTTTTGCAGCTCGTGCTTGCCTCGTCGCTGCGCGTCAAAGTGGCGTTTTATTGACCGTCTTTCTTCTTCGCCACACTGGCCCTCTGAAAGGCGACCGGATGATTATGCTCGGAATCGTTCGAGTGAGCTGCTTTGTTGCGGACACGCTGCGCGTAGGAAGGGTTCTCTGCGTAGGTCTCCCAGTCGGACGCGATCGGACCAAAGTAGAGGTGACCCAGATGCCGCCAACACTCCAGCATGATCCCCCGATTGAATGCCTGCCCTTTGGCGGTCACAACGAGGCAATTGTTCTCGCGCCAGGTGTTCGGATCATGTTCGCCCCAGCGCACCTCGAGGCTCTTAAGATTCAACTTATCCAGAGCGACCAGCAGGTCCTCCGACCACTGGAAGCAGTAGCCGCGTTTCCTCAGGCGGTGATAAATAAGAAAATTATTGAAAATTGGCGTTCCAAACATGCGGTATTCCCGCCTGAGCTTGGTTACGGTGACGAACGCGCAGTCTGCGAGTAGCTTTGCTTCGTCACGATTCACCCTTGGGGAGAGTGACGCCAGCTCATCGGCAAGTTTTTCGGCCTTGGTGAGATCGCCCTTTTCCACTTGAAACGAGATTGACCCCTGTTGCTGGTTACCAAGAGGCGGCCTGGCGGACGCACTAAAAATCACGAGGAGAGCGCCAAAGCAGGTCAGCGAGTGAATTCTGGATTTCATAATGCGCAGAGGCGAATCATTAAGTTACGATTTTGATGCAAAGTGAATCCACAAAATCGCACACTCTCTTCGTCGAAACGTCGCCGTCTGTGTGTATCATAATCAAGGACCGACCACATGCCTCCGATACCGTTCCTTTTCGCGCGGGCAAGAGAAGATTTGCCTGCTCCTGATTTCAGCGTAATTCTGAAAACTTTTATATGCCCGACCGCGCCTACCTTCGTCCAATTGATCCTGAGTTAATTCCGGGTGCGCGCAATGCGATCAATGTCTGCCTTCGGTTAAAGCCAGAGGAGCGGATCACAATCATTACGGACACAGCGGCCCGCGAGATTGCGGCCGCGCTCCAAACGGAAGTAGAACGAGTCGGTTCGGATTACAGCTTGTTTGTGCTGGAGCATCATGCGCCACGCCCGTTGAAGAACATGCCGAAGAACATCCTGGATGATCTGGCCCGCTCGCAGGTATCTATTTTCGCTGCCCAAACGGAGCCGGGCGAGCTTCCCGCGCGAACGCAAATGACCAGTGTCGTCAACAAGCACAAAATCCGGCACGGCCACATGGTAAACATTAACCGGCAAATCATGCTGGAAGGCATGCGGGCTGATTTTGTGAAAGTGGACGACTTAAGTGAACGCCTGGTTGAACGCGCGCGAAAAGCGGAACGGATTCTCTGCAAGACACCACACGGCACCGAATTCGAGGCCGAGCTGTCTCCGAAATTGAGATGGCTTAAAACCAGCGGCATCATCACGCGCGACAAATGGGGCAACCTGCCGGGAGGCGAAATTTTTACCGCGCCGATGAATACTAATGGAGTCTTCGTGGTCGACGGTGTGGTAGGCGATTATTTGTGCGAACGTTTCGGCGATCTCGAGTCCACTCCGCTTACTATCGAAGTGGAAAATAATCGGATCCGCTCTTTGAAATCGGAAAACAAGGATTTGCGTGACGAATTTCGCGCCTACACCAGCACGGACGAGAACAGTAATCGCGTCGGCGAGTTTGCCATTGGCACAAACACAGCGTGCACACACGTGATAGGAAACATTTTACAGGACGAAAAAATTCCCGGTGTGCATATTGCTTTTGGTCATCCCTATGCCGAGCACACTGGCGCTGACTGGGTTTCCAAGACGCACATCGATTGCGTGGGCCGCGATTTCGACATCTGGTTCGATGGCGAACAGGTGATGCGCGGCGGTAAGTTCATGATATAACACGGGCGCAATGGCGCGAATCTGGACGATCGGTCACTCGACGCGCGCGATCGACATCTTCATTTCGCTGCTGCAAGAACACCGGATCAAAGTGCTCGCGGACGTGCGATCGCTGCCCGGTTCGAAGCGCTACCCGCAATTCAATAAAGGGGCACTGACAAACTCGTTAGGCAAAGCAGGAATTCGCTACGAACATTTTCCAGAATTGGGCGGCCGACGAAAGACCAGGCCGGATTCAAAAAATACAGCGTGGCGCAATGAATCCTTCCGCGGCTATGCGGATTACATGGAGACAGAAGAGTTCCACAACGGTGTTAAGCGCCTTCTCGATCTTGCTGGTGATGCCGGACCTGCTGCGATCATGTGCGCAGAAGCGGTTTGGTGGCGCTGCCATCGGTCGCTAATTTCCGATTACCTTAAATCGCATGGCAGTGAGGTGACGCACATTCTCGATAAGAACAAAATCGAACAGCATCCCTACACTTCGGCAGCGCGACTTGTGAACGGGAAACTAAATTACGCTGCAGAAAATGCACTGCTTTAGAGGCGGTCTACGACCGCCAAAATCGAATCGCCCGTCACTTTTCGGCGTTCACACACCGCGCTACAGTTTTTTCCAGCCTCGATGCGCGATGTGCGCCGGAACCGGCGGCGTCTTCGACTCGCGTTCTATCATTCGCTCTGCTAGCCACTGCACCCATTCAAAATATGTGTCTCGCTTTGCTTCTGCGCGCATTGCTTGTACGTAGCGGTTCAGCTTCCGCCACGAAACAACTATTGGGCCACTGAAAAAATCATCGACAAGGTCAATAGTAACCTCCCTCCGGTATAGAAGAATGCCGAGAGCTTCCCAACTTGTTAAGAGCGCATAAACGTGATCCTCGCCATCTGGGCCGAGCAGAGCAGTGATCTGCTCGCGTTGAACATTATCTGGCAAGGAGCTGACGCGACGCAACGAATGGGCGAAGGACGGAGTTTGAAATGACCGGACCAGGGCAGACATCGAATCGCGGTGGCGCTGCCGCCGATAATCCCGGATCTGCGCTGCGGCGAAAATAACGCCGGCCGTTACCGCAAGCGCGTTTATCAGGTTCGCAATTGTTGAAACGTCCACTTCAGCGAGGATCCGTTACCCGCCCCAAAAAAAGACAGACGCCAGTTGGTACATGCTGAATTGCATAAACGAATGGGCGATCGACTTTCACTTCAATGGGCGGCGGTTTTGGTCCACGCATCGAAGTGGCGCGCATCATCACTACAGCAGTCGCTGCCGCCGCCTCGGTGCCTTTTTCGTCCACGGCGATGAACGTTTTGTGGAAGACATTGGAGATGTAAAGGTAATCATTCGGCTTGCGCGGCGCCATCTTATCGAAATTCGCGCTACCTCGCGGAATATCGAATGCGTTTTTCATTCCAAGCGCCTGAAGATTTTCCGCGAGCGCAATTGTCGGCGGCTCCAGCTTGAATTTTGGCAAACGCAGATCGACATCCTGAGCTTCGAGTCTCGAGCATTGTGCCAAAACTTCCGCAGTGAGCTTCGATTCTAACGCATGCAGACCATTTATTTCATCGGGAAGAAGAACGAGAAATTGGAGATCGTTGCCAACATACGGAAGGCTGACTGCAGTGAAACCCTCGCGCTTGACGTAACCAAATCGCGCGGTTTTTCGCATCATCGGAACGTTTACCGGGCCACCGCCGCGGATGTGGAATAAGTCTGCCTGCGTCGTCTTTTCGGAAAATGCATCAGCCCACGGAGCTTTGAGATAAAGTGCATTCGCCAGCACGAGCCGCGTCAATTTGTTCAGTGCATCCGCAGGGATGAGATCACGAATCCTATCGCGCGTCTGATCTGCTACCCATTTATTGATGTGCTGTGTTGCTGCGTTGGGGTTCGCAACAAAATCGAGAGGCTCAAAGGCCGCGCCGAAGTTTTGTTTTACCAGCGACAAAAACTCCTGGCGAAAGTCGTAGTCTTTCTGCGCGAAGAGCCGATTGGCGATGTTCAACGTGATCGGCTCGCTAGGGCCGCCGAACTCCTTTGATTTCTCCGCGAGGTCGATGGTCTTCGCACTCATTTCTTCCAGGGAATGCTGAAGCGAGGCGAACGAGGCGGCTACCGCGCTCGGGTCGCTGGTGAAATGCAGCACGCGTGCCATCTCTGCACGCGTGTCGCCATCCGCGCCGGCGAACGTCATGGCAAGAGCGGTTTCAATGGAAAAAGGTGAAACGCAAAGGTTCTCGTTTCCTTTGGCGAGTTGACGGTGAAGATCGACACCGAGTTCGTTCGTTGCCTTTGCCGCAAGGTCAAAGTTTGTCGCGGCGTGCCCCATCACGGCCATTAACGTCCCAAATAGCTGCAACATCAAAAACCGTTTCATGTAGTCTATGAAACACTGAAATTGAAAAGGTGCGACGCTAATTTGGCTTGTTCAACGCGTTGAACACGGCACGTTCCGTGTGACAATTTCCTTATGGAGGAAGCGAAAATCCCAACTCGCGCTGATATTTCCGACTCTGATAAGTGGGACCTCACACATCTTTTTACCGATGTCGGCAAATGGCAGGAGGATTTTGCCTGGCTGCAGCGGACTTATCCCAAACTTCAGGATTGGAAAGGAAGAGTGGGGGAGTCAGCGCAGACATTGGCAGAAGTGCTTGAATTCGAAAAGTCGCTCGATTTGAAGATTGAGCGCGTCTATCACTACGCGTCGCTGCAACTGGCCGAGGACAGCGCGAATAATGATTATCTCGCGCGTATCGGACAGGTTCAGAACCTGCTCACCAAGATTGGCGAAGCAGCGGCGTTTCTTGTCCCCGAAATTCTGGCGATCGATGACGCGACGTTTGCCAAATTCGTTGCCGATCCCGCCCTCGCCGTGTGGCGAATTAAGTTGCACAAGATCCGGCGGATGAGACCGCATGTGCTCTCGGTTCCCGAGGAACGTCTTCTTGCATTGGGGAGTGTCGCGCTCAGCGGGTACGACGACACCTTTTCGCAATTGACCGACGTGGATATGAAGTTCGGCGCGGTGGTTGATGAAACCGGACGCGAAAGACCACTTACCCAAAGCTCGTTCGGCTCATTTTTGGTGAAACGCGATCATGGCCTCCGCAAACGGGCGTTCCTCCAGTTTTACGCAGAGTTTCGCGATCATCAGTACACGCTTGCCGCGTCACTTGCCTACTCCGTTAAGACAGATGTCTTTCACGCCCGGGCGAGGCGTTATTCATCCGCGCTCGAGGCAGCGCTCTTTCCAGACGATATGCCTGTCGCGGTTTACGACGGATTGATCGGATCGGTGCGAGCGAATTTGAAACCGCTCTTTCGCTACTTCGATTTGCGACGCCGCGCGCTCGGATTGAGCGAACTGCATCACTACGACACTTATGTTCCGCTTGTTCCGGAAATCGAGACGCGCTTCACGTTTGACCAGGCTGCGGAGACCGTCTTAAGCGCGCTCGAACCACTCGGGACGGAGTATGTCAATATTCTCGCGGAAGGCTTGCGCAGCGGTGGCTGGTGCGATCGCTATGAAACGAAGGGCAAACGCAGCGGCGCATTTTCATCCGGAAGTTACGAGGCACCGCCGTATATCCTGATGAATTACAAGGAAGACGTCTTCTCCGACGTTTACACGCTTGCGCACGAGGCCGGGCATTCCATGCACAGCTGGTTCTCACAGCATTCGCAGCGGTTTCAGGATTACGAGTACCCGATTTTTCTGGCCGAGGTTGCATCGACCTTCAACGAGGAGCTTCTCACCGATCATCTGCTTAGAACTTCGAGCGATCCGAAGATGCGCGCTTACATCATCAACAGGCAAATTGACGATCTGCGCGGCACACTTTTCCGGCAGACCATGTTTGCTGAGTTTGAGAAAATCATTCACGCCATCGAAGAGAGCGGTGACGCGCTAACACTCGACGTTTTCAGGTCGCAATATCACACGCTTCTCGAAGCTTACTTTGCTGAAAACCTGGTGCTCGATCCCGAGCTCGATTTGGAATGCCTGCGTATTCCCCATTTCTACCACGCGTTTTATGTCTACAAATATGCGACAGGAATTTCTGCTGCGGTTGCTCTTTCGCAGCGCGTGCTTGCTCACGAGCCAGGGAGCGTTGAAGCATATCTTGATTTTCTGCGTTCCGGCGGCTCAAGATTTCCACTCGAAACGTTGAGAACGGCAGGCGTCGACATGACCACGTCCGTGCCGATCGAGAGCACACTGCGATTGTTCGAACAGCGCCTCCACGAATTGGAAGAGCTATTACTGTGAAGTAGCGCATGCGCCCTCGCTTGCGTGGCTCAACCGATGTAAGCGAGACGGAACGCATGCGCTACCTTGTCGACTGTCAATGCAACTGGAAAGCGCTGAGGTTCTTCAACGATTGAAACCTCTGTTTCAGGAGAATTTCGAAAAGTTCGGCGAGTTAGGCGCGGCGGTTTGCGTCTGGCAATACGGAAATCCCCTTGTCGATCTTTACGACGGATTTTGTGATGCCCGCCACGAAAAGCCATGGGACGCCGATACGCTTGTTCTCGTCTGGTCTGCCACCAAGGGAATCGGGAGCGCGTGTGTCCTGCATGTTTTGCAAGAGCACAAGATTAACCTCGACAGCACAGTGGCGGAGTTTTGGCCCGAGTTCGCTCAAGCAGGCAAAGAGCGTATTACGCTATCGCAGTTGCTTTCGCATCAGGCTGGACTCTGCGCTTTGGATACGCGGGTCGACATACTCGATTACGGCGCAGTTATCAGCGCTCTCGAAGCACAGAAACCATTGTGGCCACCGGGGAGCGCACATGGTTATCATGCGCGGACATTTGGATTTCTGCTCGACGAACTCGTACGTCGCATCGCCAAGAAGACCCTGTCGCAGTACTGGCGGGAAGTGTTTGCGCAACCTCTCGGCCTCGATTTTTGGATTGGGTTGCCTGAGGAAGAGAACGGACGCGTAGCGACGGTTTACGCCGCAAAAAGCGGCAGGCCTCCAGATCCAAAGCAATTTTACAGGGACCTGATTACACCCGGCACGCTGGCGCGCAAAACATTTTCCTCGCCTTACGGGTTGAAGTCCGTCAGCGAGATGAACAATCCTGCAGTCCGCGCGCAGTCCATTGTTTCATTCGGCGGAATCGGAAGCGCCTCAGCACTGGCGAAGTTCTACTCCTTGCTCGCGAATGGGGGAAAGATCGATGACCACACTCTCTTTTCGGAAGAAACAATCGCAAGGATGACCACGACGCTTGCAGATGGCATGGACCGCGTTTTCCAAGTACCGACAGCGTTTTCAGCTGGCTTTATGAAAGATCCGCGAAACGCGAGGGAAAGATTGTTTGGAACATCGACCAACGCTTTTGGCCATCCCGGTGCCGGTGGCAGTCACGCCTTTGCTGATCCCAGAAATGGTATTTCGTTCGCCTACGTCATGAATCAGATGGAGCAATCGCTCCTGCCAAACGAGAAATCGTTGCGGCTCGTGGACGCCATTTATCGTGCGTTTGAAACCCGACCTTAAGTGGCACGGTCACCGCAGCGAGTCCGTGCCAGGGCGGATGTGTCGCCTGTAAATCCAACGCGAATAAAGGCTTGCTTTTGGCGCGAGATTTTAATTGGATCGCAGCGTGGTTCCTGAGCATGAGGTCACTCCACTGACCGCGACTGGCGGAGATGTACTTTACGGCCCTGCGGCGTTTACCACGACGCACTGGAGTATCGTGCTGGAGGCGCAAGGCGAATCGTCGGCTGCGCAAGAGGCGCTCGAAAAACTCTGTCGCGCGTATTGGAGACCCATTTACGGGTTTGTGCGGCGAAAAGGCGCTCGTCCTGAGGACGCTGAGGACCTCACGCAAGGCTTCTTCGCGTTATTACTAGAGCGCAGAGATTTAGGTAATGTTCGGAAGGAAAAGGGCCGGCTTCGTTCTTACCTGCTGACGTCGGTCAATAATTTTCTGACCGACGAGGCGCGCCATGCAATGGCAGTGAAGCGTGGCAAAGGACAGCGCTTGATTCCGTTGGAAGAGATTCGTGAGGTGGAGCGCATCGATGTTGAGCGGAACGAGGCGCTCACTGCTGACCAAATCTACGAACGTCGGTGGGCTTTTACGGTATTGGAGCAGGTAATGGAGCGGCTGCGAGACGAGCATCGCAGCGCCGGAAATCTGCGGTTCTTTGAGCAGATGAAAAAAATGCTGATGGATGAGCCGGACCGGCCTTCGCAGGCTCAGGTCGCCACCGAATTCGACATGACGGAGAACGCGGTCAAACAAGCTTTTTACCGATTTCGTCAGCGTTACCAGGCTTTATTGCGAGAGGAGATCGCTCATACGGTTGCCGTGCCCAGCGACATCGAAGATGAGTTGCGCCATCTAATTGCTGTGGTCCGCGCGTAACCTCTGATAGGATTTTACGCAGAAAAAGAGCGGGAGTGCAGGAGTGACTCTCCTATCATGATCAGCGCACTCAGACTTTGCCCACGGTGCGGCGGGGATATTCCTGCCGACGCTCCGGAAGGCGGCTGCCCAGGTTGTCTTCTCGAGAGTGGCCTTCGTTTACTCGACGAAGAAGCTGTAGCCGAGGGCGTCGACCTGGGTCACGTTGACAAACCGGCACGTGCCACGAGAAGCGAACGATTGGTGGAGATGCTCGGAGAACTGGGCGATTACGAATTGCTGGAAGAAGTAGGTCGTGGCGGTCAGGGCGTCGTGTTTCGCGCCCGACAAAAGAGTCTTAATCGAACAGTTGCGCTAAAAATCATCAGTCTCGGTCAGTGGGCGAGCGAAGCCCACCTAAAGCGGTTTCGCCGGGAAGCGGAGTCTGCGGCGAGCCTGGATCATCCCGGTATCGTTCCAATCTACGAAGTAGGCGAGCGTGATGGCTCCTGTTACTTCAGCATGAAGTTCGTCGAAGGCGGCCAGCTGGACGAAGTAGTCAAGCGCACGCCGATGTTAATCCGTCAGGCTGCGCAACTCATCGCGAAAGTAGCTCGAACCGTCCATTACGCGCACGAACACGGTATTCTTCATCGAGACATCAAGCCTGGAAATATCCTGCTTGACCGAAAAGGCGAACCGAATCTTACGGATTTCGGGCTTGCGAGACTGGTAGAAACCGAAAGTACGCTAACACGAACGCTGGAGGCATTAGGTACACCTAGTTACATGGCGCCCGAACAGGCGGTTGGTAACAACACTGAGCTTACCAGCGCAGCGGATGTGTATGGACTCGGTGCGGTGCTTTACCAGCTACTAACGGGCCATGCGCCGTTTGCCGGCGGTACAACCTACGAGACGATCAAGTTACTGCTGGATACAGAGCCGCGACCACCACGTTCATTGAATCCTAGAATAGATCGCGAGCTGTCTACAATTTGTCTTAAGTGTCTGGAGAAAGATCCAAAGCGACGATATACCTCCGCACTGGCGCTGGCAGAAGACCTCGAACACTGGCTAAAGCACGAGCCGATTCGAGCAAAGCCAAGTGGATTCTTCACACGCGGCCGCAAATGGGTCAGACGAAATCCAAGCACCGCCGCTCTCGTTGCCTTGCTGGTCGCCCTTGCAGTGGTTTTAAGCGTGACGGTTTGGAACCGTAAACCCACGGTGGTAATCCCAAAGAGCGTCGCGATGCTTCCATTCGAAAATTTCAGCGACGATCCTAACAACGCGTATTTTGCGGAGGGAATTCAGCAGGAGATCCTGACGCGGCTGGCTAGCATTGCGGATTTAACAGTAATTTCGCGATCGTCCACCTCACAATATCAGAGCAAGCCTCGCAATCTGGCCGGAATCGCGAAGCAGTTGGGTGTAGCCAATATTCTTGAAGGCACCGTCCAAAAGTTGGCCGATCAGGTGCGGGTCAACGTGCAGCTTATTAACATTCAAACTGATTCCACCATTTGGGCTGAGACCTACGATCGCAAGCTTACGGATATTTTTGCGGTGGAGAGCGAGATTGCCAGGGGAATTGCCGGGTCGTTGCAAGCGAAGCTAACCGGTCGCGAGGAGCACGCGTTAGCGGTTAAACCAACTAACAATCCGGAAGCTTACGATGCCTACCTGCGTGGCTTGGCTTATACTCTGAAACCGACGCTCACCCCTGCGAACTACATCGCCGCCCAAAAATATCTCAGAGAAGCGGTGCGATTGGATCCCAAGTTCGCACTTGGTTGGGCGTTGTTGTCATACGTGGATTCGCTTGGCTATCTCACGGCGACTCTTCCACCCACCGTCGAGCTTCGTGAAGAGGCGCAGCAAGCAGCCGAAACTGCCCTATCACTTCAACCTGACCTAGGCGAAGCGTTGATGTCTGAGGGCTACTACCATTACGCCTGCCTGAAAGATTACGACACTGCGACACGTTATTTTGAGCAGGCACGTAAGCTCCTCCCAAATAACAGTAGCGTCTCCGAGTCACTGGCCTATGTCACCCGAAGGCGCGGTCAGTGGGACCCCAGCGAATCGTACTTCAACGAAGCCGAACGGCTTGACCCGCGCAATGCGAGCCTTCTCACTCAGCACGCGTGTTCTTATATCATGCTGCGTCGCTTTCCCGAAGCGTTGCGAAAACTAGACGAGGTTCTGAACATTACACCGGACGATGTTGGTGTTCTCGCGATAAAGGCGAGTATCGCGCAGGCGCAGGGCGATTTGCCCCGAGCTGCCGCGCTTCTTAAGCCAGTGCGTTCAAACGCTGACGACTCCAGCACTCTCGGAACACGAATTTACCAGGCAACCCTGGAGCGCGACCCCGCGCAAATCATCCCGCGAGTAAAGGAAGAACTAGCGAAGTCTGATCCTGCCTTGGGTTTTCATACCGGGGAGCTGCGCTTTTGGTTAGGCTGGGCGCAAGAACTTGCAGGCAACCATGCGGACGCTCAGGAGAGCTGGCGACAGGCTCGCAGCGAACTGGAACCTTTGCTTAAGGAACAGCCCGACAATTGGAACCTCATGGCAAATCTCGCACTGACGAATATGGGGCTGAGCGACAAAGCAGCCGCGTTTGCTTTGGTGGAACGAGCCATGGCAGCCGTGCCGCTCGAGAAGGACGCATTAGACGGTCCTGGTCCAATCGAAATCCTCGCGCGAGTGGCAGCGCAGGTAGGCGAGCCCGATCGAGCCATCTCCGCTTTACAGAAACTACTCTTAATCCCTTCCCCAAGCCTGCCGCCGTTCACTCCTGCGCTGCTGCGTCTCGACCCAATGTTCGACCCGCTGCGTGGCGACCCGCGATTTGAAGAACTTTGTAAAGACAAGCTCGAGAGAAGCATCGCTGTGCTTCCGTTCGAGAATCTCAATGATGCGCGTTACGAATATTCTTCGGATGGGCAATCCCGCTGAAACAACATCTGTAGTGGCAGGCGTGCTGCCTGCATCCTAACAACTCGTTTTTCGCAACCACCACGGCCGTTTCTACAGCCGGGACGGCTTCTACAAGCTTTGGCGTAACCTCGCGTGTCCTTTTACGCATTACTTAAGTGAAAGGCCCCAAAATGATTTGTTAATGCAAGCATCACCAAGGGCAAACAACGAAAGGAAATCAGTAACATGAAAAGAAAACTCACTAGTAGAATCCTTCTTAGTCTCGGCGTGGTATTCGTGCTTGGAAGCGCAATCACGCAGGTGCGTAGCGAGGAGGACAAATTCCCCCTTATCACTATCCATAGCTCAGGGGATGTGATCCATGGGAAGGCCAGTGCATTCGTTTTGGACATGAACCCCCGGCTCCTGATGGGTGGAGTTTACGTAAACTTCTCTGTCGCCGGCACCGCTAAGGCAGGAATTGATTACGTTCCGCTTGTCTCTCCGGCTTATATCGGACAGTCCGGCTACGGAGTAATACTGGTCCAACCCCTCCCTAACCGCAGAGCCTCCAGTCAGTCGTTCAGTATTGTGGTAAAGCTGGAACCTGGCCCAGGATACGAACTAGGCGAACCCAAGTCAGCTCAAATGATGATTAAGCCGTGACCTTGGGTTTTCGATAGGCCGGCAAAAAACTGCGTGCTGCGCTGTATCCGGAAAATTTCGGGCGGCGCAGCGTCGCTATGTTGGGCTGTCATGTTTTCCTGATTTTCAGAACTCGCTCAAGGATCTCACGTCGGATTATTTCCAATCATCCTATCCGCGTAAACCTGTCGGGCCAGTGATCTCAGCAAGAGTCTACGCGTAATCTACGCCCTCTCACTTCGACAGGTCGTCCCACCGTTTGTCGGCCATGAGCTCATTGAGGTTCGACACGGAACGTTTCACCAGCTCTGCAAGGGCTGCGAGCTGCGATCGGCCCGACGTTAGTGAGCTAACAGCTATAGGTGGAGTCGCTGACTCCCAGCCTGTGTTGGCGAATCGAAATAAGTCCGCGGTCAGCGACCGCGGCTACGGGTGTTCGCAACCGTCACGAAACTTTCCGCGTAACCTCCTGCCTGCTCTTACGCACTACCTCTGTGAAAGGCCAAATAACCAACAAAATAAGAACAGAGGACCAATTATGAAAACCAAACTGACAGAAACCAAATTTAAGTCTGCCATCAGCTCGGCTAGACAGTTATTCAGCAAGGTAGCGTATTTCGGGGCGGTAATCCTGATCTGCTCCGGCGCGTCCGCGCAAAATCTGTTTGTGTCGGGAAGAGGTGCCGGCGGCGGCGAGATCTCTAAATTCACCTGGGATGGCCGGCAAAGCATCTTTGCCTCCGGACTATATAAGCCCGGGGATATGGCTTTTGACGGCGGCGGCAACCTGTTTGTCGTGGATTATGTGATCCTGGACAACGGCGCCGGAGGGGTCCGCAGCGATGCCGCAATCTTCAAAATCACGCCAAACGGAACGATAACCATCTTCGCGTCCAGGGTGAGTTACCCTTCATACCTCGCGGTTGATAAGGCAGGCAACCTGTTTGCGGCTGATTACGATCAGGGCATCATCTATAGATACAAGCCGAACGGATTGCGAGCCACCTTCGCCTCGGGATTGTACCACCCTGTAGGGATGGCATTTGACAGCGCCGGCAACCTGTTCGTGGCGGATAACCGCATAGGTAACGTCTATGAAGGCCACATCTATCAGTACAAGTCGGACGGATCGCGGACTACCTTTGCCGTGTTGGATCCATCCGACCGCCCGGCGGATCTGGCTTTTAACAGCCTGGGCAACCTATTTATGGCCGATTTGGGTGGCAATATCTACAAATACAATCCGTCTGGAGTTTTGCGGCGGTATCCTCGCACGACCTTTGGCTCGGTCCCGGGCAGTGCACAGAGTCTTGCCTGTGATAGCGCGGGCAACCTATTTGTGGTGGATGCGGGCGACACGAGCGACATAGGCCCTAGCACGCCCAACGCTATCTATAAGTTCACGCAACAGGGAGGACGAAGCATGTTTGCTTTCGCAGATGCCCTGGATGAGAGCTTTACATCTCTCATCTTCCAGCAAATACCGTTGTGAATGAGGAGTTAGAGTGGATACGGCGATTAACCTAATCGTCCAGGGGCGGTTCAAGTAACCGCCCCTGCTTTTTAGTAAACTTCCCGCGCAACCTCGAGCCAGTTTTTACGCATTATCACAGCTGAAAGGCCAGAAATGAGTTCTGCTTGGCACCTCGTAACGTCGGCGAAGGCGGCAAAAAAAGGAACCGCTCACACAAAGCCAAAACAATGAAATTAGTCGGTGAAAGATCAAAAGTTTCCTCGTTACATCGCGCCGCATTTCCCGCAGTACCTCTTTAAGAGGACCCTTGAGGCCGTAAACGGAGTTCCTATAGCGGTGGAAGATGAAGTGGCGCCACCCGTGAAAGGAGAACCGATTGTGGCGGTTCGGGTGAAACTGAAGTGGAGCTCCCACTCTGTTACGGCCTCACATCGTATTTTAAACGTCGTCTCCGCGGTGTTACAGGTAGCCATGAATTGTTGCTAATCTCAACCGGCATCGTGCAAACGGTTAGGCAGAGCCAATCAAGCTCGTGTTCAGCTCGTCTATTCGGAATAATCCGTAACATGGGGGAGCCGATGCTGATCAGGTCAACTCAAGTGACTACCGGTAGCGAACGTCGCTAAGTCGGACATCTGTTAGAACAAGGGCGGTACATAGGCGGTCCAGGCCGCAGTGAAAAGCACGCGGACGAGACCAGCAACTTTCTGCATAACCTCCCGCCGGCTTTTACGCATACCTCAGGTGAAAGGCCAGAAATGACAAACTTAATAACGAGAAGTCACGAAAGGCCAAAACAATGAAGGAAAATAAGCAAATGAGAACAAAGATCCTCAGCAAAGCTCTTCTTAGCCTTGGCTTGATACTGGTGATTGGAAGTGCCATTACGCCAGTGCGTGGCGAGGAGGACAAACTCCCGCTTGTCACTATCCATAGTACTGGAGATGTGACGCGGGGAAAAACGGGTGCATTCGTCGTGAACATGAATCCTCCACTCATGTTCGGTCCGACTTACGTAAACTTCTCTGTCGGCGGCACGGCTGGCGCCGGAGTTGACTACGTCGCGCTTGTCTCCCCTACGTTCATCGATAAATCCGGCTACGGAGTAATCCTGGTGCAAACCTTGCCTGATACCAGGGCGAGCCGTCAGGCGCTTAGCGTTGTGATTAAGCTGGAACCTGGTCCCGGATATGTGCTGGGCCAATCCAAAGCAGCTCAAATGATGATTAAGCCATGATTTGCGGTCACGATGGACCGCTGGGAACCGTGTGCTGCGCTGTCCTGGAAAATTTCGGGACGGTGCAGCGCCGCTTCTTGCGTGCCTGGCTTTCAGTCATGTCTGCCCTGGCACCGAGGGGCATCCTATCTATTCACCAACAATCGTCACCGAGATTTTCCGTCGATTCGTCGCACGACGATGTTCGAACAGGAAGATACCCTGCCAGGTGCCAAGCTGCATTTCACCATTAACAATCGGCACGGTCTCGCTGGTGCGCGTTAAAACCATTCGAATGTGTGACGGCATGTCGTCACTGCCTTCGGACCTGTGCTGAAAATAATCCGCGTCTTCCGGTACCAGGCGGTCGAAAAATTCCTCCAGATCGCGTCGCGCAGTCGGATCTGCATTTTCCATGATGACCATGCTGCAACTGGTATGCTGGACAAAGGCTGTCGCCGTCCCGTTTCGGATGCCGCATCGATCGATTTTCGACTGCACTTCATCCGTGATTTCGTAGAGCCCCTTGCCGTTCGTGCGAATTTCAATTCGATCGTGGCGGATCCTCATGGGCAAAGCTTCAACGTCGTATTATGTCATTCCGCCGGAAGTTGAGGAATCTCCGATTCGATCATTGTCGATCCAGCAACTGAGATGTCTCGACTTTACTCGGCCATGACAAGCATAGGACAGACGGCGCGAATGGCATCGCTGTTTATAGCACATTGATCTCCGCGTCAGCTGATGGCCTAATAACCGCAATGAGAGGTGATCTGGAACGCGTGTTGTTTGATGAACCGGCCATTCACCGGCGCCTGGATGACCTCGCCGCGCTAATTTCCAATGACTATCGTGACCGCGACCTGACTGTGATCGCCGTCTTGCACGGGAGCCTGATGTTCGTTGCCGACCTGCTTCGCCGAATCCCTCTTCCTCTAAAGCTGGAGTGCCTGAGTGTGGCGAGTTATCACGGAAACACGCAATCCAGCGGCGAGGTTATTTTCAATCCCGGCACAGTGAGTCCGTCCGGTGACGAACGGATTCTCCTCCCCGATGTCGTCGGTCGAGACGTTTTGATTCTGGATGATATTCTGGATAGTGGTCATACGCTCACAGCCGTTCGCGAAACTTTGGAAACAGTCAGACCACGTAGCATTCGGATGTGCGTGCTCTTGAGCAAAAAGAAACAGCGCTCCCGGGAGGTTTTTGCAGATTATGTTGGGTTTGAAATTGAAGATGAATTTGTTGTCGGTTACGGACTCGATTTTAGGGGACGCTATCGCAATCTTTCCTATGTTGGCGTGTTGAGGAAAGAGTTGCTCGAACAACCGGACAAATGAAAGTACGAGCACGGTTTTATGCGCAATTGCGCGATTTAGTAGGAAGCGATGAAATGGACGTCGATCTTGCCGAAGATTCGACTATCCGCGACTTGCTCGACCAAATTTACGCGCAAAAACCAAAGCTTCGTCCCCATGACAAGAGCATGTTGATTGGGGCAGGCGTGGAATTTGTGGATCGGAACCACAAACTCAAACCCGGAGACGAAATTTCGATCATGCCGCCCGTGCAGGGCGGGTGACTGCGGCCGCCGTGTTGTGGGCGGCGTAACGCTTCAGAATGTCCCCGGCGCCCTTCGGACAGCAAATTCCCTGCGGAGCTCAGTCTCGGAAGTTTTTGAAATTTGTCGCAACACCAAAGTCCCGGCTGCGGACGAATTGAATCACTGCCTGCAAATCGTCTTTCTTTTTTCCGGTGATCCTGATTTGTCGGTCCTGCAGCTGGCTTTGCACCTTGAACCCCTGCGACTTGATCGCCTGAATAATCTCTTTGGCCTTGTTGCCTTCGAGGCCCTGCTGAATCTTTAGGTCCTGCCGGGCATGACCGACCGATGAGACGGCAGCCTCGTCCTGTTCGATATTGCGCAAATCCACTCCGCGCTTTGAAAGTTTGCCGATTAGAATTTCGCGCAAGCCCCGAAGG
>DATBEX010000212.1:0-2958 GCA_036558805.1 Candidatus Udaeobacter sp. | reverse complement strand
TGCAATCAGAACGGTTTTTGCTCGAAGAACGGCCGGGCAACCTTCGATCTCAAGACAGGCGCGGTATTCGTCTTTTTCGTTGTAGCGAAGCGAAAGAACCAGGGACGGTGTAGTAAATTTCGCGCCGAATCGGTAAGCCTGGAGCTGAGCGAGCCAGGTTAATTCGCCGCCACCAACGCCGGTTGGGAATCCGAAGAAGTTTTCAATCAACGAGGATGAACCGGCTTGGCCTCCGGGGGCATAACTTTCTAAAACAACCGTCTTCAATCCTTCGGAAGCGGCATATACCGCAGCTGCCAAACCGGCTGGTCCGGCACCAACAATTGTAAGATCCGACAGGACCTCGCTTTCATTTTCGTCGGCTAGCGAGCGGAGCAGCCCAGCTTCCCGCGCTACCTCGCGCAACGAGGGCTGACGCAAGCGAGCGCCGGTCGGAGTGATGAGCACCGGCAAATCGCGTGTTGTCAGGTGAAACCGTTCGCTTAGTGCTTTTCCCTGATCACTGTCCAATTCGATCAGACGATGCGGAATGTGATTCTTATCCAGGAAATCGTCGAGCCTGTGTCCCAACGGCTCATCACGCTGGGCCAGAACGCGCATTCCTGCGAAATCGCGGTCCCGACTGAGCCTGCGCCGCCGCATGATCAATGCATCGACAATCGTTCTGCTCACTGCGGGGACCTCTGCCAAAGCGCGACGAAGTTCGATCGCCGGAATATGAAGGATTTCGGCATCTGCCGACGTCACGCGCGCCGATGCCAGTGTGGACGTGCCTTGCAACATCGCAACGTCGCCGATGAAATCCCGCTCCCGTGCCGTCGCGAGAATCTGTTCGGTGCCATCCCTTGTCTCATAGGCGTCGATTTCACCACGCAACACGATTGTTAAGCCGACATCGCGTTGCCCGGCTTTATAGACGAGCTCACCGCGATTTACCACGCGTCGTTTACCCAGAGACTCGAGGAGGGAAAGCTGGTTATCATTCAGTTTCGGAAAGGCGACACTTTCCGTATCGCGATAGAACTGTTCTTCTTGTTGCTCGTCAGTCATTTGAAACAGTTTACGCTGCGTAGCAGACAAGCAAACCGGAACGACACGCTCGAACGGGTGGTTCGCGTCTCTCTCTTAAGTTGTAATGGCCGCGATCCTCAGCCCCAGAAATCCAATCTGCTTCGCCCCACCGCGGCTCGACGGTTGGTGTCCAAAAAAAATTAAGATTTTTTGAAATGTCGCCTCCAAAAATCTTTAGAAAAGGAGAACCCAATCGAGTCAACCAACCGAAACTGACATGAACCTCCTCGTAGAAGATCCACTTAGTAAGACCGGTTACACTGGTCCGTTTTTGCTATTTCCGACCGGTGCCGAGGTCGAAAATAACGGAAAACAACCCACTTCGCGAATATCGCGTGAGTCATTGGACGCATTTCTAAATGCGAAATCGGATAACGCCCGCAGCGGGCATTTCTCCGTTTCTGCCCCCCAACCGTCCGCAGTCGCTCCAGAGAAAGAACTCGCCCTCGGCGTCTTGAAACAGGCAGCCCATGATCTGCGCCGGTTCCGTTCGGCGAGTAGGGGTGTCAGGCGCGAACTGTATGCTGATGCCCATGATTGGGTCACTGCAAATGATTTTTCCTGGCCCTATTCGTTCGAGAACGTTTGTAAAACATTAAATGTCTGCCCGGAAATTGTGCGCACCGAGCTCTTCGCCGATGCGTCGCTAAGCTGGTTCGATTATTGGGGAAAGCGCGCAGGCCAGCTTTCTCAAAGATTGCAATCCTCGTTTGTTCGCATTTTTGCAGGTTGCTCCAATTCGGAGCGTGCCGAGGCCAACCCGTCAGCTATTTAAACGATTATGAAGGACCCCACACTGTTTGAACGACTCCGCCGCGCTTTACGATCACTCACCAGCGCCCCCCGCCGCAACCATGACATGTTTCTTGTGCATAACATGGCTTATTTCAATTTCGGTGGCGGCTGGAGGGAACTGCTGCTGAACAATCAGGTTCAGAATACATGACGCTTTCCGTCGAAGCGAAAGTGGCAGCGGCCGTCGCGATAGCTTTCGCAGCATTGGGTGTGGGCGCTATTGCCCAGGAAGGAAGCGAACATCGAACCGCCGGACTCAACCAGGGATCCGAGATTTCTTTGGCGGATCGAAGCGTGAGCGTCAAAGGCCAGCTTTTTGCCCAATATTGATTGTGTAGCCACGGCACTATTTCGCCGTGGTTTCCCCGACCGGAGAAGGCACGGATCGCGATTTTTCTCGCAAAATCAGATTTGGTAAGCGACCCTGCCTGAACGAAAGCAATCCCGGGAACGCTACAGGAGGGCGGTGCTTCGTTTCAAACGACGCATTGGACTGTCGTTTTGCGTGCGCGAGAGACTGAATCAGAGGACTTAGCGCGCGAGGCTCTTTCCGGGTTTTGCGAAGCCTATTGGCCACCGCTTTACAGTTTTCTTCGCCACCGCGGTTTCTCGTCGGCTGACGCACAGGATTTGGTCCAGGGTTTCTTCGCTCATCTGCTTGAGCAGCACACTCTGACCCGCGCGGACCAGCAAAAGGGCCGGCTTCGCACGTTCCTGCTAACTTCGCTCCAGAATTTCCTGTTCAACGAATACGACCACGCCCGAGCGCTAAAGAGAGGCGGCGGCCGTCAGATTGTCTCGATCGAGGAACATCTTCCAGAAGCTGAAGCAGCGATGTTGGCGACGGCGCATCTTAGCGATGCCGGTTGCTATGATCTTGTCTGGGCATCGACGATCGTTTCCCGGGCGTGGCAAAATTTGCAAAGCGCATTTATGACAGAAGGCAAAGCCGAATGGCTTGAAGAACTAAGACCGTTTGTCGCCGGCGGTAGCGTCAGACCGCTGAATCAGGAAGAAGCCGCAGTTCGACTCGGTGTGCCAATCGCCACGCTGCGCACGTGGCTTTCGCGTCTGCGCCAGCGCTATCGCGAG
>DATBEX010000211.1:0-3400 GCA_036558805.1 Candidatus Udaeobacter sp. | reverse complement strand
ACGCGCACCTCCAGTGTATCAAAGAACGGGTGCAGCCGAATGTCCCACCAGATTTTTTTTGCGTTGTCGATGCAACCGGTTTTGACGAGCAGCTTGCAGTAGTCTTCGTATTCAGAGAGCGATTCAAACGAATCTGGAATTCCTGTCCGCGGAAATCGCTCGAACACTTTAAGACGATAACCTTTCAGCCCGGTGTCATGACCCACCCAAAATGGCGAGTTGACCGAGAGCGCGTAAATGTGGGGCAAAAAATAGCGTGCCTGATTCATTACGTGAATAGCCATCTCGCGATTGGGAATGCCAACATGGACGTGCAGACCGAAAATCAGGTTGGCCCGCGCCAGCAACTGCATGTCTTCGATGATTTGCTTGTAACGGTCACCCTCAGTGATGTGTTGGTCACGCCAATGCGAAAAGGGATGGGTCCCCACTGAAGCGATCTTTAATCCGCTGCGGCCTGCGAGCTGCGCGAGTCTGCTGCGCAACTCGATTACATGGTCACGCGCACAGTCGATGGAATCGCAAACCTCCGTGCCCAATTCCACAACCGATTGATGCATTTCGGGCTTGATCTGTTCCTTGAGGAGGATTTTTCCGCCTTCGAGAATCTCGTGGATATGCGAGCGCAGTTCGCGTGTTTCGGGATCGATGATGGCGAACTCTTCTTCGATGCCGAGGGTAAATGTGTGGTCCTTTGCGCTCATGGAGGGGCGGCCAATCTCCGCCAAAAACAATGCGCTGTCATCCAGTGTCGCTCGGATCTCTGGTGGTGTTCCCCGAGTCGGATGCCGAAACGAAGACGGTTGTCCGCCCTAGGCAAGATCGCTGAGCGAGCGCCTTGTCACCGCCGCTTGCAGAAAATTGCCCCAGCTCAAGTTATCACGGCCGGGAACTTGTTCGCGCGCTTTGCGGATCGCCATTTCCGAAACGGCTTCGACCACCCACTCAAAATTTGCCTGGCCTACCGACGCTGCTTCAGCGTCAGGCGCGGGGTTACAAAAGTCGATCGCGAGCGGCACACCGTCGCGCACGGCGAACTCTACCGTGTTTAAATCGTAGCCAAGAAATTGATTCAAACGCAGAACCCCTTGCTCAACTTTCTGCAGGATCTCCTTCGGCGCCTGCCATTCAGTCTGATACCGCAGGTGATACGGATGGCGCGGCTCGTACGGCATGATGCGCACGTGCCGCTGATCAATCGAGTAACAACGGAAATACATTTCAAACTTTATTTCCTCTTGAAGCATCATCACCAGCTGGCCGGTATCATTGTAAGCGCGAAAAAATTCGTCCGGATTGTGCAGTCGATAAACGTTCTTCCAACCGCCGCCTGCGAACGGCTTGAAGAACGCAGGCCAGCCGACGTAACTAAAAATCGCTTCCCAATTCAGTGGGTATTCGAGATTGCGAAACGATTTATCGTTGGTGTCGGCGGGAGGCTGATTCGATGGAAGCAACACCGTTCGCGGCACAGCGACGCCGATCTTTGTCGCCAGCGCGTTGTTGAAGAATTTTTCGTCGGCACTCCACCAGAAGGGATTATTTACAACCGCGGTACCGGTGAGCGCCGAATTTTTGAGCCAGGCGCGATAAAACGGTACGTCTTGTGAAATGCGATCGATCACCACGTCGTAGCCGCATGGCTCTCCCTGGATCACCTTGTCGATTCTGACAAATTCAGCGACGATATCTTTGCCGCCCGTTTTCTGATTCACCCGCTCGACAAACGCCGGCGGAAAGCTGTGTTCCTGGCCAAAAAGAATTCCGATTTTTTTCATAGATGCGTCGCTGTCATTTCGAGCGAAGCCAGAGGTGAAGTCAGAAATCTCTGGAACCTTCAGACCTCAGCAAGAGATGTCTCAGCTTCGCTCGACATGAAACAAAGAGGGGTCGAGCTAGTGGACTCTCATTAACGCCAGACCTAAATCCAGTGCGCTCCGCGGGACGCGTAATCAAGCCGTTTTAACAGCTTTGTCCAGAGCAGTGTTTGAATCCACGTGTCGCAACAATAAATTAAGCCATGATCAAGAAATTGCTGCACACGCGCTACCGCGTTCACGACTTGGAGAAAACGGTTTCTTTTTACAAGGATGTGCTGGGGCTTGAGGAGCTTCGGCGGCACACTTCCGGCCGTGGATCGCAGCTCGTGTTCTTAAAAGCCCCCCATAGCGACGAGGAGATTGAGATATGTAAATTTGACGGAAGTGGGCCGATAATGGTCGGCCCCGACCTTACGCACCTCGCATTTGAAGTAGAAAATCTTGATAGGTTTGCGAAGGAGGCGGCGGCAAAGGGTTATCCATTATCCGACGGACCGCATTCAACTGGCACTGGTAAAATCGCATTCATCGACGCGCCGGAAGGCTATGAGATCGAATTGATTGAGCACGCGCCCAAGACGTAGCACGAGACCAGCGTATTTGTAGCCGGCGCTTGCGCCGTTAAGAGTTTTATCGCTAATTTCCCGACCGATGAAATTGTGGCGTAACTGGATCTGCTTCCTTTGCGTTCTCGCACTCTCTTCAGTTCTGAGCGCATGGGGCCAGGACGCCGCCGACTCCCAGGCCGTTCGGCCCGCTGGTGTCTCCGGTCCTGTCCGTAAAGCGAAAGCGGTTAGTGCGAAAGATAAACTCGCTAAGGCAAATCGCTCCGACGACGAACAGGACGCTGACGCCGAACCGACTTCTCGCAAGGCAAAAACATCCAAATCAACTCATACCCGCTCACACCGGGCACGCGCCAAGTCGAAGGAGACACCGGAGACAATTCCTGCGCCGGCAGAGTTCACCCCAGAGGGAATACCAAAGACCACCGCGGCTTCAGTAATCGTGGTCGACGCGAATAGTGGCAAAACTTTGTATGAGAAAAATCCGGATCAGTTCAGGGCGCCAGCGAGCACGCAAAAGTTGCTTACGGCCCTCGTTGTGGCTGAGGGTGGCTTTCTCGATCGACAGGTCACGGTGCAACCAACCGATACATACGCTGAGCCGGTGAAGTTGAATATCAAGGCCGGCGACACTTATCAGCGGATCGATCTTCTGCGCGCGCTGCTGGTGAAAAGTCCTAATGACGTTGCCCGATGCCTGGCCCGTGACAATGCCGGCAGTATCGAAGCGTTCGCGGAGATCATGAATAGGCGTGCGCAGCAACTTGGAGCTGTGCATTCGCACTTTGTGAATCCAAATGGTCTGCCCGTGCCCGGCCAATATTCCACGGCGCGCGACCTCTCGCTGATTGCGCGCGCTGCTTATGCAAATCCGACAATCCGCTCCATCGTTTGTCTTCCGCAGCTTGTTTTTCGCTTCGCCAACGGCCGCACCCGCGAGCTTGAGAACACCAACAAGCTTCTCAGGCGATTACCGTACTGCAACGGGATGAAGACGGGTTACACCGACGCTGC
>DATBEX010000210.1:0-34173 GCA_036558805.1 Candidatus Udaeobacter sp. | reverse complement strand
CGCCACTAACAATAGGCGCAGCTATTGAAAAAGGTGGCAGCGGCGATGAGCGGGTACAGCTGAACTCCTCGCGGCTGGTAGTCGTTAGCAATGCGACCTTCGTTCAAGACAATGCAATTACGCAAGATCAGCAGGGCCTCGATTTCATTTCTGGCGGCGTGAACTGGCTGCTGAGCCGCGAGCAGCTTATTGGTATCGCGCCGAAGGTTTCCAAGCCTCTCACGTTTAGTCTCAACGAAGACGCGTTGTCTCGCCTGCGCTGGATTGTTCTGATTTTCATGCCGTTGATTCCCGCGGTGATCGGAACGGTGGTTTGGTGGCAGCGGCGCGTCTAACACACCTGTATGTCGCCGATTGACGTATGAATTGGAGAACTACTCTCATCCTGGGCGGCGTCGTGCTCGCTGTTTTCGCTTACTTGAAGTTCTTCGAGATGAAACGGCCGAGCACGGAGGAGGCCAAGCGGCAGGCGCAGAATGTAGTCAATTTCGATCGAAATAAGATCGATGGTGTCATTATTCAAAATGGTGATGAGAAAATCGAGATCCGTCGCCGCGACAACAAATGGCGACTTGAAACGCCATTCAAGGATCAGGCAGACGCTGGTTTGATCGAGAATTTGTTGTCTGACTTGGAAACCTGGCAAAAAGACGGAACGATTCCCGCAAAGGACCTTGAGGCAGATAAGAGCAAACTGAATGAATACGGCCTGAACCGGCCAAAACTGAAGCTCAAATTACTAGGGCCTGACAAACCACCCGAAATCCTGTTTGGAAAGGATGCTGCATTGGAAGGCAGGATGTATGTCCGCTTCGAGAATTCCAAGGAGACGTTTCTGGCCAAACAGTCGGTTAAAAAAGACATCGACAAGAAAGCGGAGGAATTTCGCGACAAGAAATTAACGGACCTAACCACGGCGCAAGTGCGCCGTATTGCTTTAAAGACACCTGGCGGCGAAATGGAGTTGGAAAAAAAGGGCGACCACTGGGACGTCGTCAAACCGCTTCGCGCGCGGGCGGATGACGAGAAAGTCGGCGACCTGATTGCGCAAATCACAACGGCGCGCATTCAACAATTTGTGGCTGATGATCACGGCGACTTGCGACCTTATGGGCTGGCAGAACCCCGCGGGTCAATCACGTTGTTTAGCCAGGAAGCAAAGAAAGACCAAAAGGTTGAGATTGCTGACTCGAGCAAGCTCTTTGGCCAGGAAGACAAAGGTCAAATGTTACAAATCGGCAGTGTGCCTGAGAAGGAGAAGGACCAGGTTTACGTTCGGTTCGCTCCTCGCGGAGCCGTTTACACATTGCCGAAGAAAGTTGAAGAGCTCCTCAGCGCGAAGCCAGCCGACCTGCGAGACTATTACCTGGTCCGCGTCGACACAAACGTACTCGATCGGATCACGATCGACGTTCCAGGTAAAGGTAAGACCGTCCTTGCGCGCAAAGACGGAAATTGGACCATCGCCAACCGAAACAATGCGCCCGCAGATCCAGGTGCGGTTCGTCGCTTGATTGAGACAATGCAAAACGAGCGGGTCGCAAAGTTCGTGGAAGACGTTGCCTCCAATCTGCCGAAATACGGCCTGGACAAGCCGCGCTTGCAATTGACCTTCAGCTCATTCGCCTCGGAAAATACTGCGGAGACCAAGGCTGGTGAGGAACCGTTTGCTACACTCGCCTTTGGAAAGGAAGACGGCGACAGCGTCTACGCGCGACTTACAGACGAGCCATTTGTGGTAGCAGTCCGCCGCGACCTGATGGAGCAGATCTGGACCGATCCTTTGCAATGGCAGGAATTACCGGTCCTTAAGTTTAAACCTGACCAAATTCATCGTGTGAACATAACGACGGACAAAAATGTGGAGCTGGAACGCGGCGAAAATAACCAGTGGCATGGGCTGAAAGGCACCGGTCAGATCGATGAAACAACTGTGCAATCACTGCTCAATACATTGTCAAATTTGCGTGCAGTGCGCTGGCTCGGAGCAACCAGGCCTCAGGATGGTTTTGAAAAGCCGCAACTCACTCTTACATTTACAACTTCGCCCGACAACAAGGCGTCGCATAAGTTGCTCATCGGCGCCCGTGCCAGTGATGGAACCTGGTGCGCGCATTTGGATGGGCGGGAAGGGACGTTTGTGATTAGCAATTCGGATTTGAATACCTTGAGGGCACCTGTTGTGGCACAATCATCGCCCACAGTAAGTCCAACACCCGCCGTTACGCCCTAGTCCTTTCGCCCCCACAAGCGCTGCGCGGTGTAAATCGTCGCGATGCCATAACTCAACGGCTGAAACGACACCTGCTTAAACCCGCTCGCCTCGATTAGATCGATCATTGCAGCGCCACTGGGGAATTCCTCAATTGAGTCACCGAGATAGTTGTAGGCGCTTTTCTTTCCGGTCAAAAAAGAGGCCAGTAATGGGAGGCAGTGATGCAAGTAAAAACGATAGATTGTACGCACAATCGACCTCTTCGGCAGCGAAAACTCAAGCACTAACAGATGACCATTTCTCCTAAGCACGCGTGACATCTCAACAAGCGCGGCTTTCCAATTCTCCAAGTTACGCAAACCAAAGGCGATAGTAATACAATCAAACGAAGCATCGGGAAATGGCAGGCTCATGGCGTCTGCAAGAACTGTCTTACAAACACCTTTCTTCCGTGCCAGCTCCAGCATTTCGGGCAGGAAATCCACGCCTGTCACTTCCGCGCCCGGGATTTTCTTTTGCAGCGCAATCGCCAAATCTCCTGTTCCAGTGGCAAGATCAGCAATTTTGCCCGGGCGCCAGGTGGCCACCGTGTTGGCAGCACGCTTTCGCCAATAAAAATCGATACCGCAGCTAAGCGTGTGATTAGCCAGATCGTATCGTCTGGCGATAGCACCAAACATTTGACGAACTCGTGTGGGATCTTTAGTGATAGAGGTTTTTATCATGCGAGGCTGGATAAACGTCGACTGATGATCTTACGATAGCTCAGTTCTTGTTTACCACACTGATGTAACTAAGTGCGAAAGCCAGGTGTGAGAAATGTTAGGCATAAAGTTTGTTATAAAAAACGATTGCTATTACCGCAAACCCCGACTATGTCACGAGCATGGATATATCTGTTAAAGCGCTAGAAGAAGCGGTTTCATTACGCCGGCAAATTGATAATCTGGAAAGACGCCTTTCCTCAATCCTTGGAGGTGCGCCTGCCCGACCCATAGCTTCCATTGCCCAAGCGGGGCGTTACTTTTCGCCTTCGACCCGAGCCAAGCTTTCAGCAGCGGCCAAGGCCCGCTGGGCGAGACTAAAGGGCCCGGCGAAAGCAGCGCCTACAAAGAAAAGAGGTGCGCTTACGGCTGCTGGTCGGAGAAAGCTCTCAGAGCTAATGAAGGCCCGCTGGGCAGCAAGGAGAAAGGCGGCAGGAACAAGAAAAGCTCCTTCGGTGAAGAAAGGCGGACTGACACCTGCTGGACGAAGAAAGCTCTCACAGTTGATGAAGGCTCGTTGGGCGGCGAGAAGGAAAGCTGGCAAGCGCAAATAGTCCGTCGAAGACGACTGGGATCGCTGGTTCTCCGGCTCTTTTGTCTTCAGTTAAGGTCGGCAGGGTGCTCGCGAGAGGACTCGAACCTCCACGGGTTTCCCCATACGGTCCTGAGCCGTACGCGTCTGCCAATTCCGCCACGCGAGCAAGACCAGTGGCCCCAACAATGCGCGCCAGCCAGCATGCTGCAAGGTCAAACCCAAGACAACCGCAAAGAAGGACGGTAAGTGATACTCGAAAATCAGCCCGACCGTTTCTTTCGTGCGCGAACTTCCAATTGGTGCGCTTTGCGTACCTGACCAAGGGAGCGCAAAAGATCAGCGTAATTGGATACGACGATCTCGTAATCTTTCAGGGGTTTGTCCTTTACCTGCTCCCAAATCTTGAGAGACGCCTGATAAAGCTCCGCTGCCTTGGTGTAATCGCCGCGTGAATGATAAACCACGGCCAGGTTGCATTTCGACTGTGCAATGTCCGCAAGCGGAGGCGGATCCAAGTTCTCGCGGATGGTCAGCGCGCGAATGTGTATTTTTTCTGCCTCGGTAAAACGGCGTTCATTGGTGTAAAACACGGCGAGGTTATTCAGCACTGAGGCAACATCGGAATGGTCCGGCCCGAGTTGTTTCTCGTAAATCTGTAAAGCGCGCAAGTAGCACGGTTCAGCCGCCTTTTGTCGCCCTGACTTACGCAGAATCAAGGCCACATTGTTTAACATGGTGCCGAGATCCGAATAATGAATGTCTTCGATTTCGGTACCTGCGGCTATGGCTTTCTGGTAGAAACTAACCGCCTCCTCAGACTGGCCGAGACTATCGCACAGAAACGCAAGCCGCCTCGCGGAGCGGTAGATGGCAGGTTGATCCGGCGGCTTTACCTTCTCCAGAATTGAGTGCGCCTTGAGCAAATATCCTTTGGCGGCCGCCCGGTCTCCCTTTTGGTCGAGAAGTTGCCCTAACTTCTCAAAGCTGGTCGCCAAAGGAAGTTCGGTACCGCGGAAGGCGCGCTTGGCGATTTCAAGCGCTGTTTCGGCAACGCGAATCGCCTGCGGCAGGCGGTTTGTGGCGCGCAACGTATCGAGTTTATCATTGAGGATAGCCCAGAGCTTTTCTTCACCTTTCATCTGTCATCACCAACCCTCACTGATTTGAGTAACCAATCGGGTGGCGAGGTCCTCAGTAGCAAGGGGCAACGCCTGCCGCTCGTCGCTAGTCACGTCGCTACTCACAAAGAAACTCGTCGTTCCAACCACATCGTTTGGCGGTACCAGTTGGTCGCCATTGCGTCCGGTCAGCGAGAACTTTACTACGAGCGCCAGGCTGAATTCGGTCGTGGCGAGTACATTGCCGCGTACCGAGCGCGCCGGTGCCCGGGTAATGCGGGAGACTTCACCCGTCAGGGTGGCGTCCGCTTTATCGCCATTCGTAATCTGAAACGTCCCGTCTTGTTGTAACTGCTTGATCACAGTGTCGGTAACCAACACTTCGATCCGCGGTACGAGAGTACGATTCTTAAATGTCGGCACTGCAATGGTATGAACATCACGCAGATAATAGGGCTTTACCGGACCGACGTGATAGCCAAGGCAACCACCCAGGAGAAAGCAGACTAGCGTCGCAAATAGGGCTTTCAAGGCGCCGGTGAGGCGGACGCTCCGGGAGAGGCCGATGCGTCCGGACTTGGCGGCGCACCGGAGCTCGTGCTTGTGCTCGGCGGAGCCAGTAAAGGATCAGGCGCAGTAGTAGTATCAGGCGCAAGGGAGGCTGGAGGCGGAAGCGAATTATCACCTTCTGATGCGGGCAACGGCGCTTGATTGTTCGCCGCGCCTGGTTTCTCTGAACCGGTTGCGGCAGTTCGAGCACCGTGCATGTCGCTCTTCTTCTTGCTGGCTTGGGCCACGGGAAGCGCCGGTTGAAGGGCTGCATCTCCAAATTTCGCGCGCAGCTGATCAATCCGTTTTTTGGCCTCATTGCTCTCCTGAGAACCAGGCTGCTGGCGAATCACTTCGTTATAGTAAATAACCGCAGCGCGATAATATTTCTGCTTATCGTAAAATTTCGCGACTTTGTACGAGTTGGCAGTTTGCTTGTGCTCAAGAATCTCAAGATTGGCGCGCGCCTGCGCTGCTTTTTCGCTTTTAGGATAGTGAAAGAGGAAGTCTTCGAACGCAGTCTTTGCATTCGCAGCAGCAGCAGCGTCCTTTGTACCTAGCTGCGCAGCGTTGAACCAGATGTAGCCGATCTGGTATTGGGCATCCACTGCGACAGGCTCGTTGGGGAACTTGTCGACGACCGCCTGGTACGCCTGGATGGCCGCATCGTTAGCACCTTGTTTCTCGCGAGCGAGACCAATATCAAACTGCGCCCGGGCAGTGTACTTTCCGTACGGCGCGGTGCGGACGACGTTAGCGAAAACAGTCACCGCCCGATCCAACGCCGATGCGACCGGAATGCCAAGGAACTTCAACTTTTTCCCGTTGAGATAAATTTCCCCGATTCGAAACTGCGCTTCTATTGCTTCTTCAAAGTGCAGACTGCCGGGATATTTTTCCACTAATTGGGAAAATGACTCCGCTGCAGAAAAGAAGTTGTGCTCTTGCTCCTGTAATTGACCGGCACGATAAAGCGCAAACGGGGCCAGCTTGTCTTTGGGGTGGCGTTTCACGAGACTTTTGTAGGCTCGCACCGCGCGCTTGGTATTGCCGTCCTTTTCGGCAGTCTCGCCAATCCTGTATAACTCCGTAGCATCGCCGTTCAGTTCTTCTTCTTCTCCGCCCGGACCTACGTACTCGGGTTTCTTACCGGGTTTAAAGACAACGGAGGCGCTGCCGGACTCGGGCAAGAGAATTGCAACAATCGCGAAAATCAAAAGCACACGGATAGCGAATTGCATGGGTGTGGCAGGGTAGTTGACTTATGCGCTCAGTCAAGTTTTGGCGCCTCCAGCGCGTTGCTGGAATATTCCCATATTTCAAGAGGTGAAACCCTTTTCAGGGACACAAGGCTGGCTAACTTTGCCATTCTCGTTTTGAATCTGACCGCTCAGCAAAAGATACGTATTGGCTCGTGCGCTTGGAGCTTTGAAGACTGGCGAGGCGTTTTCTACCCCCCGGACTTGCCAGAGGGTCGCTGGTTGGAATTTTATACCAACTATTTCAGGGCAGTTGAAGTTGATTCAACTTTTCATGCTGTTCCGCCGGAAAACAGTGTTCGCCGTTGGGTGCAGATGACCCCGGCTGATTTCCGCTTCACCTGTAAGCTTCCACGACAGATCACCCATACTTCCCGCCTGCACAATTGCAAAGACGAGCTAAACGCATTTCTCCGTGCCATCGAGCCGCTTGGTCCAAAACTCGACGTTATCCTCGTCCAGCTTCCTCCTTCCTTCGCGCCAAAGGATGGCAGACTTGCGCTGCGCAACTTTCTCGCGCAACTGCCGCGGGATTTCCGTTTCGCGATTGAATTTCGTCATGCCGGATGGCATCGACCACAGTTCATCCGGCTTTTGGAGAAGCATCGCATTTGCTGGGTCTGGGCGGACACCACCCCACTCAATGAACGAAATCTTGCACCTTTTGAATTCCTGCCACGGACGTCCGACTTTCTCTATCTGCGTCTGCTGGGCGATTACACAACCAAATACGACGTCGACGGGGGACACGTCCATCGTTACAAAAAGCTTCTATGGAAGCGCGAAGCGGCACTTGAAAGCTGGTCGCTCAAGGTTGAGCGGCATCTTTCCGAAGTGCGTAATGTCTGGGTATTCGTTAGCAACCATTTCGAAGGATTTGCGCCTGAAACTTGTCAGCGCCTTGCCCAACGTTTGGGCCTTGAGGTACTCCTGCCTTCGGAAACGGAACAGGCTAACTCGACACAGAATCGGTCGCAACTCGATCTTCAGTTATAGCGACCCGGAACAGACAGCGCGTACGATCCGCTGGTGCTTTTCGTAAATGCAGATCTGGGAAACGCCAAAGCTAGCCATCTTTTGAGCGAGCCTTGCGTAGTTTTCGCCCAGTTGCGCGTGCGAGTGAGCGTCGGAGGCAATTGTAAAAGGAATCCCCTTCTCTATTGCCAATTCAATGACCCGATCGTCTGGATAAAGTTCGTTCACCGGCTTGCGCCAGCCGGCAGTGGAAAGTTCGATTGCCAGATTCCGGTTCCGAACAAAATCGAGCGTCTCATTGACGATGGCGCCAATCTCCGCACCAGGCCGATGGCCATGAATTTTGATAAGATCAACGTGCGCCAGACAATCGATTAGTCCGGTTGCCGCCATCTCTCGAACACGGCGAAAATAATCGGCGTAAATCGCGTCGACGTCCCGGCCTGCGAATTGCGCCGCGCCATTTGGAACGCTGTCGAACATTTGATCGTCCCGATCAAGAAAGTGAACGGAACCCAGAACAAAATCGAGTCTGTCCCAATGCTTCTCAATCCATTCTCGGCCAGCTGCTGAATGAATGGGATCGTTATCGAGCTCAATGCCCGCGCGGATTCTCAGATCGGGATTTGCCTCCCGCAAACGATCGATTTCGTGAAAGTCAATTCCGGCGTGATACCGATCATGATCGGTAAATGCAATGTCGGTTAAGCCGGACTTTCGCGCAGAATCCGTCCAAGGCTGGAGAAGCGATGGCGTGTAAGGCTGCACCCTATGTCCCTGTGGGTGCGTGTGGTAATCGGAGAAAAGGCGATAGTCTCCGGTTAATAGTTGACCGATAGCCATGATCTAATTCTATCAACTATCGCCAATCGACTAACAACCGCTTCACGGCACAGCCAGGAATTTTTGCCGCACACGCAACTCCGGGTACTGAGGGAAGAAGACCTCGGCGATGAATACCTTGTTCGGTGTCAGATCGCGCGTTGCGATCGTTTCGTTATACTCGATCCGCTCCTGCGGATTAATTAGAATCGTGGCAGGTTTTTCTGCGATCGCGTGATTGTCCGACCACCTGGTGAGGATCGTGCCTTCAGAATTCATAAGATAAATTTCAATCCGTTGGTTTGTCGGGAAGTCGAGCGTCACGGGGCGTTTCGATACGTTCGCCAGCGTCAATTTTATCCCGAGCTGGCGGACTTCGGACAGCTTGATGGTCTGCGGCGCGATCTGCAGATCGACCGTAAGCCCGCGAAGCCTGGCATCCTTGTATTGGGGAACTGTGTCTGGAGAAAACGGATGGAGAAGTCGCCCCAGCCAACCGCGCCTGCGTGCGGGTGTCGGCGTAGGCGCCGCGTCCTGAGCAAACACGCTCCCGATAGCGCAAAATATCAGAAGGTACAGAACTGCGCGGCGCTTCATGGATAGATTAAACAGACCCGAAAGCTTTCGAGGTTGCAAAAACCCTGTCAAACCCTTTATCCAATCTACATGAGAACTCTCTGTGCATTCGCGTTTTGCCTCGTTCTTACCATGGCCGAAGGCATGGCAAAGCAACGACATTGCACGTTCCGTTTGCACGCACAAGCAAACCCCAAGGATACAGACGTGTTCGCGACATCTGTTCGTGCCCGCGTATCGGGGAAGGATGTCGCAATCGAAAAGATTCCGCGAATTTCGGAGAACGACGTCGTCGCATTTTATCCTTATCCGGCCACGAATGGAACTTATGGTGCATTATTCCAACTCGACGAACACGGAAGAGTCGCGCTCGACGCGTTGAGCATTGAACGCAGAGGCAGCTTACTTTTTGTGTTCATTAATGGCCGGCCAATCACCGAACTCGAAATCGATCGCCGCGTTTCCGATGGAAAAGTCTACGTCCCTTCGGGCCTGACCATGGGGGACATTGAATTGATGAAGAAGGACTGGCGCGTCATAGGACAACGGAAACGCGGACACACTACTAGGAACTAACCAGCGTCCCCTCTGCCATATGAATCGACTCTTAACAGTGACGTTTTTCATGCTCGCTTTAATTTGTTCCAAAACGGTGGGACACAGCCAGGTTCTCGATCTCGCCCTGCCAACGGACAATGACGCCCTGTTTGCAGGCGACGGGGCCGCATTCTACCAATACATCGAGCGCAACTACAAGGGCGTGAAATCCACGCCGTGGGAAGGCGGCCAATACGGTTTTGTGCGTGATCCAACGGACACAGCAGGTGGCGTCGTTTACACCCGTTTTCATGAAGGGATCGACATTCGTTCTGTTCACCGCGACGCTCACGGTGAGCCACTCGACGTAGTACACGCCATCGCCGACGGGAAAATAGTGCACGCCAACTCCGTGGCTGGTTACTCCAACTACGGCAGATACATCGTCATCGAACACCGCTGGGGCGGCTCAAATTACTATAGCTTGTACGGACACCTGAGCTCGATTACAGTTCAACCAGGGGACGCGGTGAAGCGCGGGCAGCCCATCGCTGTGATGGGGTACACAGGAACAGGGCTGAACCGGGAACGCGCGCACCTCCACCTGGAATTGAACTTGATGTTCAGTGATCAATTCGAGGGCTGGTACAACACATTCTTTAGAAATGATCCCAATCACAACGGCATTTACAATGGGATGAACCTCATCGGCCTCGATATCGCGCGGCTCTATCTTGCGTTGCGCAAGAATCCCAAACTGACAATTCCTGAATTCCTCAGTCGCGAAGAGACCTTCTATAAAGTGACTCTTCCAAAATCACGACACTTTGAGCTGCCGACATCTTATCCATGGATGCGCGCCACCGAGAACCGAAACCAAAAATCCTCTTGGGAAGTCTCGTTTGCACAGTCCGGTGTCCCGCTGAGAATAGAATCGAGCGACAAGAGCGCGAGCCAGCCCGAACTGAGTTATGTCAAAAAAAGTTCGGTCGATTATTCTCATCTTACCAGGGACATAGTTTCCGGGCATGGCGCAAATGCGCATCTCACCGACTACGGACGGCAGTTGATGCGGTTGCTGATTTGGCCTGACTGATCGAAAGGGGTTGCAGAAACATTGACTGCTTAAAGCCGTCAATGCTTAGCAGGAGGTAGGCGCGTGTTGCGCCAAGGCCACTCCATGCGGAATTGCACCCTGGACAAATCCGAGACATTCCACAGCGCCGCTGGGCTTTCCCGGAAGGGCGATCACGAGCGAAAGATCCACAATCGCTGCAAGGCTGCGCGACAAAATGGAATTAGGCGTGATCTTCATCGATTCCGCTCGCATCACTTCACCAAAGCCAGGCAACTCAACACGCATGATTGCACGAACTGCTTCTGGGGTGACATCTCGCGGTCCAACACCCGTGCCCCCGGTTGTCAGGATCAAGCCACAGCCTTGCTGCGAAAACGAGCGAATCGCATGCTGAATCCGTTCCGCGTCGTCGGGAACAATCGCTTCAGACAAGACTTGCCATCCCGCCTTTCGTGCCGCTTCTTTCAGGGCAGGTCCGCCCAGATCTTCATAATCTCCTGCGCTGGCGCGATCCGAAATTGTGATGATGCCAACTTGTATTTGCATGCCCTAACAATCAGCAAACATCACGGCGCTGTCATCTTGACCGCTGACTTGCGATGGGAATGAAAAATTTGCCAGCTCAGACATCATGCTTGCTCTTGCTGATTAGCCGGACATCAAAAATCTGCATCTTTTTGTCCACCGCCTTGCACATGTCATAAATCGTCAGTAACGCCACGGTCGCGCCAACCAGTGCTTCCATTTCCACTCCCGTCTGTGCGACGGTTTGCGCAGTGCAATTCACTTCTGCTCCATGGTCCGAAGTAGCAATGCCGATCTTAACGTCCCCTAAGGGCAGCGTGTGACAAAGTGGAATCAATTGCGCTGTCTGTTTTGCAGCCTGAATACCAGCGATGCGCGCAGTCACGAAGACGTTCCCTTTTGCAATTTGATCCTTCGCAATCAGTTCAAGTGTTGCCTGCTCGAGGCGAATCTTTCCACTCGCGATTGCTCTCCGCTTGCTCATAGGCTTGGTCGATACATCGACCATTTGCGCCCGGCCATCATCGCTAATGTGAGTGAATCGCTGCATTTGTTAGCCGCCGATAGCGATCATCCTGCGATTCGGCTGATAGTTATTTCGAAAGTCGTGCTGCTCCGGTTTTCGATCGACAACGTCCAACAGAAACTGTTTTAAGTCTGCGTCGCCAGCACCAGCCCGCAACGGTGTCATGATGTCGAACTCCAGATAGCTGCCCAGGCAGGGACGCAATTTGCCGTCGCATGTAAGACGCAGCTTGTTGCAGCTTTCGCAGAAATGAAGATTCGTCATTGCTCCTATGAAGCCAATACGCTGCTGGCGCCCGGGGATTTGGTAATACATCGCCGGGCCATTCGTTCGAAACTCAGCTTCAGGAATCAAGGCGCCGTAATGCGATTCGATTAATCTCCGGGCCTCACGCACAGGCATGAAGTTGTGATCGTCGAGCACCTCGGTTGTGCTTACGGGCATCATCTCAATGAATCGAAGAATCAGATTACGCGACGCTGCGAATTGTATCAGAGGAATCAGCTGGTCCTCATTCCGGCCGCGCATCAGCACGGTGTTCAGTTTAATCTGCTCGAAACCTGCAGCGATAGCTGCGTCGATTCCACGGAGAACGTGTTCGAGGAAATCGCGCCCCGTAATCCGCGAATAGACTTCGCGATCTAACGTATCGAGTGAAATGTTAATCGATTCCACACCGGCTGCGAATAAAGCGCTGGTCATTGGTTTTCCTGGAGCAATCTCGCGCGCGAGCAACGTTCCGTTTGTGGAAAGACCGATGCTTTCAATGCCGGGGATTTCAGGAATTCGCCTGATGAAATCAACAACGTCACGGCGCGTCAGCGGCTCACCTCCGGTAATGCGTACTTTCGAAACGCCCAACTCGGCCGCAATGCGAACCAGCCGCAGTGTTTCTTCAAAGGTCAGGATTTCTTCGCGCGGCAACCACTCCTGTAGTTCCTGCGGCATGCAATAAGTGCAACGCTCGTTGCAACGATCAGTGATCGAGACGCGCAGGTACGAAATGCGATGACCGTAGTGATCTTGCATGCAGTCGAACGTTACCGGCAGGTTGTGTTGAATCAAGAATCCGCATGGTTTGACTCGCAATTCTGCGGCGCTATGATTCTTCCCGCATTATGCGGCGTCGATTTTTCCTTGGCGCATCGGCACTTGGTGCCTTGATTCTCACCAGTTGTTCAACACCCCAGACCCGAATTTCCGACCATCCTGATCTTTACCAAAGTCTATCGCCCCGTGACCAGGCACTGGTAAGCCAGGGGCAAATTCGCTACGGCATGTCGCGAAATGCAGTGTGGCTGGCGTGGGGTTCACCTGATCAAAAAGTTGTGGGCAACATGGCGGGCCGCCCGACGGAGACCTGGATTTACATTTATTACGCGACCTACCCATACTATCCGTACTATGGGCCTGGTCCCTGGGGACCTTGGGGCCCCTGGGCTGCTGATGGTTCCGGGCCAGGCTTTAGCTTGGGCTACACCAGCGTCGCCGCTGCGGGAGGACGCGGCGGTGGCGCCGTGGGAGGCGGAAGTATGCATCACCACGGGGGCCGGACATTCGTATTTTTTGGCAGCCCGTTCTACGATCCTTTCTACTGGTCGTACATCCCGGCGAGCATTCCTTATCCTGGAAAGGTTGTAACTTTCGTTGGCGGTAGGGTTATGTCCTTCCAATATCTGCAGGGATACTAGAGGTAACAACGAGGCTGCAACATTCTACCGCCGGAACAAATCACCATTTGCGGCACGCTTAACTAATGTCTTACCGGTATCTTCGCGTTCTTATCGAGATTCAGGAAAACGAATTGAAACGCTTTGCGACAGTCGGGATCGCAGTGGCCGCGTTGTTTCTCACCGCCTGTGGAACGCCTGGGTCGCGCATTTCCCAACACCCCGACGTTTACCAAGGTCTCTCTCAGCAGGACCAGACGTTAGTGAGTCAAGGACGTATTCGCGTGGGAATGACCATGGATGCGGTGTGGCTCGCTTGGGGTACGCCCGAGCAAAAAATCCCAGGCTACGGCCATGGTCGTCCCACGGAGACGTGGGTTTATCTGCGTTACGACACGCCTCCCAGCTATGGCGGGCCTTACTATTACGGGCCATTCGATTGGTCATACATCCCCCCAAAATTCCCCTATCCGTCCAAAGGAGCCACTTTTGCCGACGGCAGAGTTGTTTTCTTCCGGCATTTGCCGCCGCCACCGCCATTAGGCTGGTGAACAATTTCGTTCGCATTCTGTTCCCAAACGAATCAGTTTAGCGGCACGGCTCAGCAATGGCTTACCGCTCCTTTCGAAACTTCCTCGACGCCCTCGAGCAAGCGGGCGAACTGAAGCGTATTGATGTTCCGGTCGATACCGACCTCCTCGTCGCAGAATGGGCAGATCGCGAAATGAAATCGCCGGACGGCGGAAAAGCGCTGCTTTTCGAGCACTCGATTGTCGATGGAAAGAAATCAGAATTCCCCGTCGCGATTAACACAATGGGATCGAGCCGCCGCATGGCGCTCGCCCTACAGGTGGCAGACATTGAAGATGTCGCCCGCGAAATTCAATTGATACTCAAGGCGAAACCGCCTTCCGACCTGCGCGAGGGGTGGAACCTACTAAAACAGGGGATTCATCTGTTGCATGCGCGTCCAAAATCTGTGCGTGAAGCACCCTGCCAGGAGGTAATGCACAAGCTAGGAGAGAGCGACCGATTTTCGCTGCGCGATCTACCCATCCTGAGGTGCTGGCCTAAGGATGGCGGGCGTTTCATCACGCTACCTAATGTCCATACGCGCGATCCCGAAACTGGCGCCCGAAACGTCGGTATTTACAGGATGCAAGTTTACGACCAGCACACAACTGCAATGCACTGGCAACTTCACAAAGTCGGCGCGCGCCATGGCAAACGTTATTACGAGCGCCGTGAGCGCATGCCCGTCGCGGTGACGCTGGGTGGTGACCCTGTATATACTTTCGCGGCAACTGCGCCTTTGCCGGATGGATTGGACGAGCTCCTGTTCGCCGGTTTTTTGCGAAGAAAATCCATTGAGCTCGTTCGCTGCAAAACAATCAATCTCGAGGTGCCGGCAGACGTTGATTTTGTTTTGGAAGGTTATGTGCAACCTGGAGAGATGCGTCCGGAGGGTCCCTTTGGCGATCACACCGGTTTTTATACCGCGATCGAGGATTACCCGGTGTTTCATTTAACGGCAATTACACACCGACGTGACGCGGTTTATCCGACAACAATAGTCGGTATCCCGCCGATGGAGGATTATTACATCGGGAACGCATGCCTGCGCATCTTGCTACCTGTATTCAAAATGAATTTCCCGGAGATTGTGGACATGGCGCTGCCGCCCGAAGGCGTTTTCCACAACCTGGTCTTCGTCAGCATCCGGAAACAGTACCCTTATCAAGCGTTCAAGGTGATGCACGGCCTATGGGGCATGGGCCAGATGATGTTCAGCAAATACATCGTGGCCGTAGATGAAGATTGCGACGTCCACAACACGAGCGAGGTCCTTTTCCGACTGTGCGCCAACACCGATCCCGCTCGCGATACCACCGTTATCAGAAACCCAAGCGACTCGCTCGATCACGCCCCAAGCGAGCAGAACATCGGCTCGCACATGGGATTCGACGCGACGCGCAAGTTACCCGGCGAAAACTACCTTCGTCAATGGCCGGAATTGTTGAAGATGACCGCTGAAGTGCGAGCGCGAGTGGATGCCCTCCAGGCGCAAGCACGCTGATGTAATCTTTTCGAGGGCAGTTACGGTTTGCGAAAAAGCTGGCCAGTGTCGACGTCACGTGTGAGCCCACCAGGCGGGACTCCCCGCAGATTGTAAACGCGTCCTGTGTAGGGACTGTAGTAAAACCCTGGCGTTCCGGTCCACCGCGCATATGGACAGCCACCCGGCGGCGGAGGACCATAACGCGCAGCTTGATTCTCCTGAATCATTGACCCGGTTAATGCGCCTGCTGCTGCACCTGCGGCCGCGCCAATAGATGCAGCCCGAACGTTACCAGTTGCCGCGCCACCGATGATCGCCCCAGTCGCAGCACCCCATCCCGCGCCCTGACCAACCGGCGTGTCGCACGAAGCGAGGATAAACAGAATAATGCCCGACGTAATTACAACAATTTCCTTTTTCATGACGCAAAACCGTTCGCGCAATTAAACTGCATACGCCCCCCTATGTTGCGGGGACAGTCCAAGGATAGCGCTGTCTGACCGACCCGGTGCTACGGGTATATGAATACGTGCTTTGCGCGTACGTCCACGACCAGGCCGCCATGCGCAACTTTCGAGCAATCATACTGTTGGTATGGTGGATATGGGCTGGTGACATATCCTGAAGGGTCATGCGGGTTTCGGTTCCCACGCGGATACTGGCCTCCCTTTGGTGCCGGGTATTTCTTCTCAGCATCTGCTTGAGTGATCGCTGTCGCTGTCATCACCGGGTGGCTCGTTCGGGAATCAACCGGATCCCTGCCAGACATTTGACCTTGAAGGGCGGAGCCGACCACAAAAAGGCTAACCACAACCACTGCGCTAATTTTCAGACAATTTGCTTTCATATTCATTAGTAAGGTTCGCAATGAAGAAATCAGACGGATGTCCGGCGGGGCGCATTCAAAAAAGATTTGAAAAGTTGCGCGGCGATTCGACCTGCCTTCTCCATTTTGGTTAAGTGATAATCTTTTTCGAAGATACGAAACTTGTCCAGCTCAATTCGTCGGAGCAGGCCACGATAAACTGACGCCATAATCTCCGCCGGCGCCATGGCCTTCCGGTCTTCGGCAGGCAAAGCCGCTTCCGCGCTGGCGAAAAATTGGCGCGCCCGCCTCGCCTGGAATTCCATTAACTGAACAAAATGCTCATTGTGCTGCCGGTGCGTGAGGTCGGTTTCCGAATAATGGAACCGAGCCAGATCTTCCTGCGGAAGATAGATTCGACCATTCTGCATGTCTTTCCCGACGTCGCGGATGATATTAGTCATTTGCAAAGCCAGCCCCAGCTCGATCGCATATTCTTTGCAACGCGGATTGCGATAGCCAAAAATCTCAATGCTTACGAGGCCTACGGCACTGGCCACTCGATAGCAATAAACGCGGAGCTGTTCGAAAGTGGGATATCGTAGCGTATTCAAATCCATTTCCACTCCGGCAATAATTTCCTCGAGCATGTCGAGCGGCAGGGAATATTTGGTGATTAACTGTCTTACGTCGCCAGCAACGGACGGCTCGCCGGGTGTCTGTATGCGAATCATCTGGCGCCAGTGCGCCAAGCGGACTCGCTTTTCCACTGCACTTAACCCCGAGGAATCAGCGATATCATCGATGACGCGACAGAAGGCATAGAAAACGGTCATGTCCCGTTTCCGCTCGCGCCCTAATGAAATGAATGCGAGTGCGAGATTCGATTTGCTCTGGCGAGTAATCGTCGCCGCATTCAAATTTGCCATTCCAAACACCGGTTTCTTAATACTGAATCCATTTCTCCGTACCAATACGGCCGGTTTCACACTGACGAAATAAACAGACCCACGAGGCCAAAAGCCAGCCAGTGATCACTCCTCGAAGAAAAGCAAAAGTGAATTTCCAAAGGAACAGAGCGCCCAATCGATCTGCGATCGCGCTGCGAACAATGGCATCACATACCATGATGAGGAAAAAATGGATGCCGCAGATGATCAAAAACCACCCGAGCCGATCTGCGTTTTTCCGGATAAACAGCCAGTGGGCGCGGATCGCGTCGATCACGGTTTCATTGTGTAGCGTTAGGGAAATTTGCACCGAACAAAAGGCGATGATCAAAATGCTCATCAGCAGCCTTGCAATTGGCAGATAATCAAGGACACCGGGAATGTTCGTGAAATAAGCAAGCAAAAGGGGCAACCGGACAATTAGCATGCTCACGGCGACAACAATCCCGGCCCATTCCAAGACATAACTAAAGCGGCGCATGGCGAAGCGAAACAGCTCCCCTTCTTCGAAGCTAACACCCTTTATCCAGGCCAGGCAGACCGTAATGAGATACACTTGGATATAGACACCTAGGAGGTATTCGAAAATGAATGCTGTAGCGTCGACCGTCGCCGAGATCCGCAGCAGCCCGGCGGCCGAAACCAAACCAGTCCACTCGGGTAATCGCCAGAACACGATTGGTTTCAAGAGCGATGCCACTGCACTCAGCAACAGAATTATGTAAGTAAGGTGGCCCCAGAAACCATAACGCTTCCACAGCGCCCGAAGCAATGCACCGTGCAACCCATGCCAATTAGCTATCATGAACACAGCTGCCACGACTGAAAGCGGGTAAGTCGTTGTCGCGTTGTCGAAAAGTCCTGCAACTCCCTCCAGAGCGGGCAACGGCGTTTCGCGCCAGACATCTAAAAATCGCGGCCAATACCAGCGGGGCAACGAAATGATCTGGTTTAAATCAAGATCGGCCCAGTTTCGGATCGGAGTGAAAGTGACGAACTGAAAAAAGAAATAGCCAAACCCAAGCAATGCAAAGGTAATCCAGATGCGTTTATAGCGCCGGATGCAACGAAAACCGTCCGCGAGCGCGCGCCGCACCGGATTAAACACCATCACGATTGCGTAGCCGCCGCAAAGTCCAAGTAATGGATACAGGCGCGGCAAGTGTCGCCACATATTAGGAAACAATATCGTGGTAGGGCGCGATCGCTGGGCGGGCCGAACATGAACGGACGGCCCGGCGTTCCATCCCTGCCGATTGCAAGATCATCTAACGAATCAGTCCCCAGTGCGGATAAAACGGCCAATACACTAACAGGCCACGGCCCACGAGGTTTGCTTCGGGCACTGCTCCCCAGTAGCGGCTATCATAGCTGTTGTAACTGTTGTCACCCAGAGCGAAGTAGCCACGCTGCGGCACGGTAAACGTCCGATCTGGTTTCGACAGATATTCGTGGCCCGGAGCATAGCCGCGATAGGGAGGCTTGGCTGACATGACTCTCGCGAAACCGTAACCCTCGGCTTTCCTGCCATTCACAAAGAGGAACGGCGGATCAATTCGCAACGTGTCACCTGGCAGACCGGCCAGTCGCTTAATATAAAACTGACTCTGGTCAGGAATGCCTTGAATATGGTTTGTCCGGAAGACAAAAACGTCGCCCCGATGCGGCTTGATAAAGTTGTAACTGAACTTATCAACAAATACCTGGTCGCCCGTATCGATTGCGCCTCTGGCAATAATGTCGCCGCGACGGTAAATGCGGCCCGGGAAAACATTGAAATCATGGCTGAGGATCTCGGGCGGCGCGTAGACCAGATATTTTTGCCGCTGGAAAATCAGCTGCGAAAAGGTGAAGAAAAAGAACATTTTCTTTGGCTGGATTTCAAGGAGTTGATCATCCTCGCGCGATACGACATTAATGTAGTTGCGACCTCGAACGATGAACTCACCAATCTGCCGAACAATGTTTGGAGCTGGCACTGCGCTCGGATAGCCAATGATTCCGTTCAAGGTCGGCTGCATCGAACCGGTAGGAATCTTGAACGGCTGCAAGAAATAGGAGCGGATACCCACCGCCACAACGATGGCCACCAGGATCACCTCGCAGTTCTCCCTCCAATGCGATTCCCAGGTCACCGGCGTTAGCCTGTGAAGCGTCTTATCAAGCGCATCCGCTGTGCTGTGAATTCTCTCGCGATCTCTCTGACGTAACGCTTCGCGGAGATCCTTCATACCGGCAACGATCTGTTCCCGGTCCGCGTCACCAAGCTGATCGTCCTTGTAACGCAGATATTTCCGGGCATGCCGCAGAAGCAGGCGGCTATGTTTCACTTGGCGCGATGTAAACATGACCTAGAAAATGACGAAGCCAGAATGACGAAACGAACTAGCGCTGTCTAGACCAGTCAGCCTTCGGGCTTCATCATTCGATATTCGTTCGGCGTTCAGCATTCGTCATTGCGCTTTGAGCACCTCTATAAATGCCTCCTGAGGAATGTTGATTTTCCCGATGCTTTTCATCCGTTTTTTTCCTTCCTTTTGTTTCTCCAGTAGCTTGCGCTTGCGCGTGATGTCGCCGCCGTAGCATTTCGCGGTTACGTTTTTTCGCAATGCCGAAACGCTCTCACGCGCAATAATTTTCCCGCCAATAGCAGCCTGAATGGCCACCTGATAGAGCTGTCGCGGGATGACTTCCTTTAATTTGGCGGCGAGCTGACGCCCCCGTGCCTCAGCGCGATCTTTGTGCACGATTGTCGAAAACGCATCGACCGGCTCGCCATTAACCAGCAGGTCCAGTTTTACCAATTTCGCAGCGCGATAACCGGCGTGCTCGTAATCCATCGAGCCATAGCCGCGCGTGATGCTCTTAATTTTGTCGTTAAAATCGACGAGAATTTCGTTGAGCGGCAATTCGCAATGTAACATCACCCGACGCGTATCGAGCGACTCAGTACGCTGCATCTGGCCGCGTTTCTCCAGAATCAACTGCAGGATGTCACCGATATTTTCATTCGGGCAAAGAACATAGGCCCTTACAATCGGCTCCCGAATTTCCTGGATCATGCTCGGATTAGGCAGGTGAGCGGGGTTATCAATCAACAATTTTTCTCCGCGCGTGTTGATCACTTCATACACCACGCTGGGGCTGGTCGCGATGATGTCCATGTCATACTCTCGCCGGAGCCGTTCCTGGATGATTTCCATGTGAAGTAGCCCCAGAAATCCGCAGCGAAATCCAAAGCCGAGCGCAACGGAACTTTCCGGTTGATAGACGAACGCAGCATCATTCAGACGCAGCTTCGCGATGGCGGTCTTCAAATGTTCGAAGTCGCCAGTGTTGATGGGATAGATCCCGCTGAACACCATGGGATGAATTTCCTGAAAGCCCGGAAGCGCTTCGCGAGCAGGATGGCGCTGATCGGTAATGGTATCGCCGATCTTCATGTCCGCGGTCGATTTGATGTTCGCAATGAAATAACCGACGTCGCCGGGATTCAGTGTTTCCTGCAGAAGCATCTTCGGCGTAAACACACCCACTTCCTTGATCTCATAGCGCGCGTTATTACTCATCAGCGTGATCGCATGATTCGCTTCCATTGTTCCGGAAACGACGCGCACATAGCCGACCACGCCGCGATAAACATCAAATACTGAATCAAAAACAAGCGCGCGCAGCGTCTGATCTGCCGGCGCTCGCGGCTGCGGAATGCGTTTCACGATTGCCTCGAGAATTTCATCGATCCCAGTGCCCATCTTCGCGCTTGCTTCGATTGCTTCCTCCGCAGGGATGGCAAGAATTTCTTCCAACTGACGATGCACCGAAGCCACATCAGCGTTGGGGAGATCGATCTTGTTGATGATGGGGACAATTGCGAGCCCTTGCTTATGAGCGAGATGAACGTTTGCCACCGTTTGGGCCTCGACCCCCTGCGCCGCATCGACAACCAGCAGCGCGCCTTCGCATGCAGCAAGACTGCGCGAAACTTCATAGCTAAAATCGACGTGGCCGGGAGTGTCGAGCAGGTTCAGCCGGTAACTTTGGCCTGACTTGCTCGTATAACGCATGGTAACGGGATGCGCTTTGATAGTGATCCCCCGCTCTCGTTCCAAGTCCATTGAGTCAAGGAGCTGATCCTGCTTTTCCCGTTCCTGGATCGTGCCCGTGCGTTCGAGCAATCGGTCCGACAAAGTCGTTTTGCCGTGATCGATGTGCGCGATAATGCAGAAGTTGCGCGTAAACTCAATTGCCATGGAAGTGGGCACTATGCGAGCGTGGCCGCGCGCGGTCAATCGACTACAGGTCCTGTCATTCCGAGCAAAGTCGCTTGCCTCGCCATAGCTTTATGCGAAGGCTGGGAGGAATCTCTAGATTATTGAAAATATCCCAATCTCACTTTGGCGGGAATTTTCGCAGGTCGTTCCACAAACAGTCGTGACTACGGCCAAACTGGCAACGATCAGCGCTCCTGATGCATCGGCCCCATTTTTTGGAGCATCTTCAGGAACTTTGCTCCTCGATTTCCGGAGAAGGATGATGAAACCGAATTGAAGTGAAGTGTGTAATAGTACTTCTGGTCGTTTCCGTTGCGTGTTTATGTGACGCATTCGCGGTTTTACGCCCGTTATTTCCGATTAAGGCGGATCCCCCGATTTGCGAAAAAAAACGATAGGCAATGAACCGCTCCACTCGCAAAACGGATATCTGGATTCTGCCACAAGGCACGCTTGCGCTCGTTAGGCCGCTCACCCAGCGTGCGAGCGAGTGGGTGAGGCAACACGCCAAAGATCACTCGCAATGGTTTGGCCCCGCACTTGTCATCGAAAACCATTGTCTCGCAAAGGTACGCAATGGGATGATTGAGGACGGACTGCACGTAAGGCAATGATTCCAAACGAACGAGTTGGGAGGCAGCGCAACTCTAAAAAAGAGCGCCCAGATTAAAATGCGGGGTCGTCTTTCCTAGAGGCCCTCGATTCGGTGACTAGCGAAAGAGTTTGACACATCCTCGTTGTCACAACGACAATCGCGACTCCCTCGACTGCCGCCGGAACTTGACAGTGCAAGAGAAATCGACACCTCGCTCGGCCTTCCCTAGCCGACGCGCGTTAACAGTCATCATTTTTTGCATGACAGCAGCATGTTCGATGATCGCGGGCACACTACTGGCTTTCTTCCGCACCGATGTGCCGAAGGCTTCCCAAAGAACGCTGACGTTTGAAGAGCGTGTATCATTTCAGCGAACCATTGAGGAAGTTTACTGGCGGCATCGCGTTTGGCCAAAAGAACGCCCTGATCCAAAGCCATCGCTGGATGCGATAATGTCTCAGGCCCAACTGGAAAAGAAAGTCGTCGATTATGTGCACAAATCCCAAGCTTTGGCTGATTACTGGCGCCGACCAATCACGGCCGAGCAATTGCAAGCTGAGATGGATCGCATGGCGCAACAAACAAAGCAGCCGGAGGTGTTACGCGAACTCTTTGAAGCACTCGGAAACGACCCGTTTGTTATTGCCGAATGTTTGGCAAGGCCCGCACTCGCGGAGCGTTTGATAACAAACTGGTATGCCTACGACCAACGAATTCACGGACAACTAAAGCAGCGCGCTGAGGTGGATCTCCAAGCCCATCCCACGGTTGAGCAAATGAAACAACTCGGCGGCAAATATAGCGAAATCGAGTTGATCCAAGGCGACAACGCCAAAGCCGAAGCTGACCATGCCGCCGGATGCGGTGTGAGGCTTAACAGCAGCGAATGGGACCAAACCGTGCAAAAACTCGCGGTCATATTCCATAGAGCACTGAACCAGTTGACAAATAGGGATGGATGGCGGCGCCGTTCTTTCCGACCAGCGAGCCCGTCGGTCCCGCTTTACCAAACGCTCCCTATAGGGAAACTGAGCCCGCTGCAAGAAGGTGACGATGGTTGCTACGCGATGGCAGTGATCGAGGCAACGCAAGAGCGCTTGCGATTAGCCACGGTTGTATGGAGGAAGGAACCCTTGGAGTTATGGCTAGATAGAGCACAAAGCAAAGCTTCAACAGCAATGTCGGCGCCCACCGCTAATTACACACTTCCCGAAGAATCGGATGGAGCTGCTTGCATCGACAATAGCTGGACGGTTACTGCTGCTCCACCCGATGGCCGATATGGTCACACGGCAGTATGGACCGGCAGCGAAATGATCATCTGGGGCGGAGGATACGGCAACTATCCATTCCCTTTCTTTCGAAATACAGGCGCAAGGTACAATCCCAGCATCGATACTTGGACAACTACGAGCACCACCCACGCGCCCACCGGACGAGTTGGTCACACAGCAGTGTGGACAGGGGGCGAAATGATCATATGGGGCGGCCTTGACGGGCCATTTAACGTCGTGAACACCGGCGGCAGATACGATCCCAACACCGACACCTGGACCGCGACCAGCAGGACCAACGCGCCTACTATTCGGTACGAGCACGCGGCAGTGTGGACTGGAAGTGAAATGATCATATGGGGCGGCACAGGTGCCGATTACTTAAATACTGGCGGCAGGTACAATCCAAACACAAATCGCTGGAGTGCTACCAGCACCGTCAATGCGCCTACTGCTCGATACGGTTCCACAGCAGTGTGGACTGGAAGCGAAATGATCGTCTGGGGTGGAACTAATGACTTCACCAGTTTCAACACCGGTGCCAGATACAATCCAAGTGCGAACAGTTGGACGGGTACGAGCACAAGCAATGTTCCCGGCGGCCGATACGGACACACAGCAGTGTGGACCGGAAGTGAAATGATCGTCTGGGGTGGATACGACGTCGACAACAGCCAACAATTAAACACTGGCGGAAGATATAATCCTGGCGCCAATAACTGGACGGCTACTAATACCAACAACGCGCCGACTGCCCGATCAGGTCACGCGGCGGTGTGGACAGGGAGCGCAATGATTGTCTGGGGCGGATTTGATGTGGTCACTATTACCAACACCGGCGGAACCTATGATCCTGACACAAATGGCTGGACAGCTACCAGCACTACGGGTGCTCCCACTGCCCGAGGCTCGCCCACTGCAATATGGACGGGCAGTGAAATGATCATCTGGGGTGGTCCCGATGAGTCAGGCGATGCTAATACCGGTGGAAGATACAATCCAAACAGTGACGGTTGGACGAGCACCAACACTTACAATGCCCCTCAAGGCCGAACCTCTCACACAGCGGTGTGGACCGGAAACGAACTGATTGTCTGGGGCGGCGCCAGTAACTTTAATTACTTCAATACTGGCAGCCGATATAACCCCTCGTTGGATACATGGACAGCTACTAGTATGGTCGACCCACCCACTCGCAGATTTAACCACACGGCGGTGTGGACAGGTAGCGAAATGATTGTTTGGGGTGGTTCTTTCTACGATAACGGCTATCAGTATTTAAACAGTGGCGGCAGATATAATCCCACCATCGATAATTGGACACCCACCAATCTCACGAACGCGCCGATCGCAAGGGACTATCATACCGCAATCTGGACCGGATCTGAAATGATCGCCTGGGGCGGTTATGATGGATTCGATGACTTGAACAGCGGCGGCCTATACGATCCCGTAACGAACTCCTGGACAGTCGTCAGCACCACCGGCGCGCCCATCGCGCGAGAAGCACATACCGCTGTGTGGACTGGCAGTGAAATGATTGTGTGGGGAGGTTTCAACTTTAACTCTCAGGCCTACTTGAATACTGGCGGGAGGTATAATCCTGCCACAAACAGTTGGACGGCCACTGAGACGACTAACGCGCCTGACGGCCGATCGAATCACCGGTAGTGTGGACCAATGCTGAGATGATCGTCTGGGGAGGGTGGCCGACACTTTTTAATAACGGAGGAAGATACAGTCCCACGACAAACAGCTGGGTAGCTACCAACACGACCAACACCCCTGATGGCCGATTTGACCACACTGCAGTTTGGACTGGCGACGAAATGATCATCTGGGGAGGGGCTTCCCTTGATCCCAACTTTATCTATGTCCCATTCAACACGGGCGGTCGATACAATCCGGTCACTGACAATTGGACAGCTACAAGTCTCACCAACGTGCCCGACGCCCGATTTGGCCAAACGGCAGTTTGGACGGGCCATGAAATGATCGTGTGGGGAGGCTCTAACTTGAACACCGGCGGAAGATACTGCGCGCAAGCTGGCACTACCCCATCACCCACTCCTACGCCTAGAGTTACGCCAAGGCCTCCGCCGAATCCACACCCTCGCCCGACTCCGCGTTAGGCGTTAGCTGAATGATGACGACGTAAAGCCAGAACTCACTTTTACTCAACAGCGTCGATATAGAGCTCCGACCTGGTCGACTCGTAGGATTTTCGGCGTCCCGCAATTCCAGGACCAGTCTCAACCTGATCAGGGCATCTTCGCCAGGATCTTCTGCATCTCTGTGGCCGTGAAAGCACGCAATGTCTGCGTGCGAATGTTGCCCCGCATGTCCGCAGCGAGTAACACGCTCGCAGCCGTCTCGTCGTCTGGGGCGTTGAAGATGCACACTTGATCGTATTGACCAAGCGTCCAATACATATCTTTGATGCTCACTCCCATGGACTGCACTTTGGAGGCCCAATCGGCTATCCGCTGGGTCGTCTCTTTTGCATCCCGGATACCTTTGTCAGTGAATTGCACCAAACTGATGTACGTCGCCATGGCTTTACTCCTTCTACTTCCCGCGTGCTGCTTCGGTCTGAACAAATAAACCTAGGGGTTATAGCAAGCGAATCCGAGCGTAATGCGCGGAACAATCATCGTCAATTCGTCGGTCGAGACCGGAAGGAATCTCTCGACCAACCGCCGAGTGTTTGGCTAAACTACCGCCGAGATGCCAAAGCTCATTATCGGCGGTACGACGTATGAACTTGTAGACGACCTAGTCACAATTGGACGCGGTCCGGACAACATGATCGTCCTTAACAATCCTTCAGTCTCGGCGCGTCACGCGCAGTTGCAGGTGGCCAGCGAAACTTACCGTTTGAAAGATCTCGGTTCAACCAATGGCACGCAAGTAAATGGCAAGCCGGTCACCGAAACATTGTTACGGTTTGACGATCGGATTCGATTTGGTGCCGCCGAAGCCCGCTATGAATCGGACGCGAGCGGATCGCGTCCACTGCCTCAGCTGGAGGAAATCAAAGCCACGCCGGCAGAATTGAGCGCGGTGCCAGCGGATTTTGCCAATGTTTCGCCGTTCCGACGCCAAAAGCAACAGAGCGACCCGGTTCGTAACGCAATGCTTATCGGTCTGGCAATCGTGGCACTCGTGTTTCTGGGAAGTATGATCGCGGTGTTGATGATGCATGCGCCAGGTTCTTAAACGGTAGCCAACCCCGGGCCACTGCCGACAATACAACGAGACTGCGAACTCGCGATTTTGAAATGGACGGTATGCGAAGTTGTGCCGATTTTTTAACGAGGCTCATGGAAACACTGCTATAGAAATGCAAACTGATTCTGCAGTCGACAATCAACCCGGATCGGACCAATCCGCGACGCAAAAGCGCCTTTTGCTTTTCGATATCGACGGGACGTTGATCCACTCCGGCGGTGCAGGTGTTCATGCGCTTAGAGCGGCGTTCAAGGAGCGCTTTGGTATTGATGACGATTTGCATGATATCGAAGTGTCCGGCATGACCGATTCGGGCATCGTCGTTAGCATATTGAACAAGCATAAGATTCCCGTGACGAACGAAAACGTAAGCGCGTTTCTGGACAGCTATGTGCATTTTCTTTCCATGGAATTACCTCGTCGCGAGGGCGCGTTGCTTCCAGGGGTGCTTGAATTGCTTCACCGGCTCAAGTCGCGGCCACATGTCGTGTTGGCCCTGCTCACCGGCAATGTTTCTCGAGGTGCGCAGCTAAAGCTTGAACACTACGGTGTCTGGCACTTTTTTGAATTTGGCGCGTTTGCCGACGATCACCGGGACCGCAACCGGCTCGGACCGTTCGCCCGCGCGCGCGCGAAGGAGAGGCATGGCCGCGAATTTTCGGCGTCCGAGATCGATGTCATTGGCGATACGCCGCGCGATATTGCCTGCGGCAGAGCTTTGGGCGCGCGGACGGTTGCCGTGGCGACTGGTACCTGGAGTCGTGATCAACTTGCAACGTACCAACCAGATTTTCTGATCGATGATCTTTCGAATGTGGAAGCCATAATCGATACGCTCGGATGGTAATTCATTGACGATTGAAGGATTGAATGAAAAAAAAGAACGCGCCCCCGCCTGCTCCAAAGCCGCATCGAGAGCGTCCCAATGTGTTGCCGCTCAAAGGTGAAATTGATCTCCACGTTTCGCCCACAGTCACGGCGTCGCTGAACGCAATGATCGAGAGAAAACCGGAACGGATGGTGATAGATCTTTCGGACGTAAGCTACATTGACAGCGCGGGCCTGGCAGCTCTGATTCAGGCGATGCAAAAGGTAGAAGCCTACGGCGGAAAATTTCGGCTGGCCGGTTTGCAGGAAACCGTGCGCTCAATTTTCGAAATCTCGCGGCTGGACCAGGTGTTTCAGATTTTCCCGGACACAGACGCCGCGCTGGCTGCGACCTGAGTCGGTCTTTGACTGAAATCGCGCGGCACAGAGTATTTCTCCAGCGAACAAACGATGGAGATCCCCGCATACTCGTCGGCCATCGGAATCGTTCGGATCTGCTGGATGATCTTCGCCATGGTTTGGCTGCTCGCGGCGACCTCTACCAAGCGCACAATTTATCGGGAAAGTGCAGCCGAGCGGGCGCGCTACTGGATACTGCTTGCGATCGCTTATTTTTTAGTAATCAGATCGGACATTTTTCCACCGCCGCTCGATTGGCTTGTCATTCCGCATACAAAATCAATCGCGTGGAGTGGCGCCTGCCTGTGCATTTGCGGCTTGGTGTTCGCCATTTGGGCAAGAGTGATACTCGGACGAAACTGGAGTGGCGTGGTCACGTTGAAGGAAGAACACGAGCTAATTGAGCGCGGACCTTACCGAATTGTGCGCCATCCGATTTACACAGGAATGCTTGGCATGTTTGCCGGCACCGCCATCGTCATTGGGTATCTCGGCGGATTCCTGGGCTTGTTGCTCGCGTTCGCGAGTTTCTGGCTGAAACTCAAACGCGAAGAAGACTTGATGCTAAAACAATTCCCGAACAAATACGCCGCATACCAGCTCAGAGTAAAGCGCATCATTCCATTTCTTGTCTAGGAGACTGTTGAGATACTGGAATGGGCCCGCGTTGTGTCGATTTTGGCGCTGGCCAAGGCGCGAGCGCAGCGCCGATATCCACAGTGATCTCGGTCAAGTGAGCAACGGCGGCCAGCACCAAAAGCGACACAACCCTTCGGGCGCGATTCAGAAGGGGCGTCTGGCGGCGTCGCTCGTTCGTTACAGCCCGCTAAAAGAGATGCGCCTCACTCCCTCCTTGCCATACGCCCCTTCTGCACCTACGCGCGACCCGTTCCAGTATTTCAGCAGTCTCCTAAGCCACGCGATCTAGAATTGTGAGTGTCTCATTAATGTTCTTCGAAATATCGAAATGCGCGGCGCGCTCGAGGTTTGTGGATCTCGCTGCGGAGCGACGCAAAGGATCGGACCACTGTCGAATGGCATCGCGCAAAGCGAGAAGATCGCCCGGGTGATCGACAATCGATCCGTGCACACCGTTCTCAATGATTTCGCTAAAACCGTTCGAACGCGTGGTAATCACCGGCAAACCGCAGGCGAGCGCTTCCAGACAGGCATTGGAAAACGGGTCGTAAATCGTAGGCAAAATGAAAATGTCCGCAGCGGCGTAAACGCCCGGCATGTCTGCAACTTCGCCCAGAAATTGCACTGGTTCTTCGCGCCAAAAGCGCAGGCCTTTCGTCTTGTAGGACCTCGCATTTCCACGACCCGCAACCAGCAGCCGCATCTTGTGGTCCTTGCACAACGCCATTGCTTCGATTGCAAAAAGCAGGCCCTTGCGGGCCCAGCCAGAACCGGCAAACAACAGTGCGGTTTGGTCTGGCTTTAGTTTTAAACGTGCGCGCGCTTTTTCACGAAGTTGCCCATCGACGCGGAATTTCGCTACTGGAACGCCATTACGAACGATGTCGATCTTGTCTGCTGGATAGCGATAAAGACTGACGATTTCGTCTTTGACCATTTGTGAAGCGGCGATCACGCGCGTGGCGCCGTCCGAAAAAAGCGATTTTTCCAAGCGCAACAGATCGCGATGCTTTGAACTGAGACTCCGGACAAATTGTTTCAGGGGAAGCTCGAACTTTCTTTTGCGATCAAGCCAGGCGCGATGGACTCCGTCGCCAGCCCGATAAACGTCGCAACTCCAGACGCGCTCGAGACTGAATAGTACATCGCGGTGAAATCCGCCGCGCATTCGTTCCAACTCCGTGGCAAATCCAATCGGCGATTTAGCATGCAGGCGCGTGATCGGTCCAAAAGACCATTCGCCGTCCGGCCAGTCGTCAGTTGCAACAAGCCGCACGTCGTTCCCGGCGTCGATGACCCCTCGCGCGAGACGTTTCAGGTACGCCTCCGCCCCGCCAGTCGGCGAATAACCGCGCCGAACAAAGACGATGCTGAGATTTTTCGTCATGCCCCTTGTCATTTCGCCCGGAGCGCCGCGTAGTGGAGAAGTCTCTCGATCTTCAAACAGGCGCTATCACCCGGCCAAAAATCAAAACATGTCTTGACGCAGCTCGACATAACAACAGCCCACTTTACACGCCTCACGTTCACCAGAATAGTTGTAAGCCGATGCCGGGTGAAACCCTAAACGCTCCGCCGCCGCGTTCCGCGTCGGCCGCAGAGCGTACTTTACCCAGGCATTTGCTCTATTCCATTTTTGCCCGCATCGGCGGATCCGGCCTGGACACGGATGCATTTGAGACCCTGCGCGCCTCGCATCGCGGAGGGTTCCTGGGTAAGGCGATTGCATATGATAACAGGCAGAAGGAAATTCCTGCTTCATTCATTCATTCTTTGCGCTGGCATCCGGTTCGTCTCATCTCATTTTTCGACCGGCCCTACTACTACGGAGCGAAAAAAAAGTATCTTGATTGGATTGCGTCCCGTCACCTGGCCACCGGTCGCTACGATTTGTTTCACAGCTGGTCGGGCGACTGTTTGCGGTCGCTGCAGGTAGCAAAACAACGTGGCATTCCCTCGATCGTTGAGATACCGACCTGGCACCGTGACGGTGGCAAAAAAAAAGCGGATTGGCCAAAGACTGAACCGGCCAGCAAGACTCCGGGGGTTCCAACTTGGAAAGCCAGACTTTTGCTCCACCGAAGGCGTTTCATAGAAGAATATCAACTCGCGGACCTCCTGCTGGTCTTATCGGAGAAGGCGGCTAACACGTTTCGGGTACGCGGCTTCCCGGAGGAAAAACTTTTTTACCTGCCTCGTGGCGTCGACGTCGAGCGGTTCAGGCCGGGAGTTCGGCCGACAAGATTTCGAGCTATTTTTTCAGGCGCATTGATCAAGCGCAAAGGCATCCAACACGTGCTTGAGGCATGGCATCGCCTCAATCTGCCTGATTCGGAACTCTGGTTGGTTGGCCACGTGCACGACGAAGCAAAGCCCTTTCTCAAACAATTCTGGCGCGATAACATCCGGATTGTGGGGTTCGTGTGCGATCTGGAGAATTATCTTAGTCAGGGCACGGTACATGTTTTTCCGTCGCAATGGGAGGGCAGCGCCAAAGTGACGTACGAAGCAGCGGCGTGCGCGCTGCCCCAAATCACCACGCGCGAGGCAGGCGATGTGGTGCGCGACGGCGTGGAAGGAATTATTGTGCGACCAGGTAATGTCGACGCGATCGCGGCCGCTCTGAAGCACCTGCATCGCCATCCTGAAATTGTCGAGCAAATGGGCAGCGCGGCGAGACGTCGCGTAGTGGAAAATTTTACGTGGGACCATTTCAGAACGCGGTTACTCGGCGCATACGAAATGGCCATGCGAATGGCACGATGATGGTCGCTGTAGCGGCGATCTCTGACCGCCGATCATTCAACTTCAGCGCTCATAGAAGCCGCTACAAATGAAACGAGGATGAAAATTCTTCTCCTGCAACTCAAGCGAATCGGCGATTTAATTTTGACAACTCCTGCAGTCGCGGCTTTGCGCCAACGCTTTCCAGACGCGGAAATGACGATGGTCGTTTCCAGCGAATGCGCCGACCTGCTCCCGGCTATTTCAGGGGTCGATCGCGTTTTGATGGCACGACGTAACCTGCGAGACCTCACCGCTTTTCTCGGCGTCGCAGGCAGAAGGTTTGATTACTGCATCGATTTCACACGAAACGATCGCTCGGCATTTCTGGCTTTCCTGTCCAAAGCCGGGAAACGCATCGTGTCGTACCGGGTGCGCGATCAATCGAAGAGTCGCGCCCGGATCTACTCCGATTTCGTTGACGTCCGCATGCGGGACCTGCACACAATCGATTACAACCTGGCCTTGCTTGAACCACTCGGAATCCGGGACGCTTCCTGTTCTTTGAATCTGCAGTTGCCTCAGTCCGCACAGGAAAAAGCCGATGCGCTACTGCGCAATTGGAACGTCAAACGGCCGTACGTTGTCTTGCATCCCGGCTCGGCGCGGCAGGAGAAACTTTGGGTAGCCGGGCGATGGAGGCAGGTGATCGAAAGCTTTGGCCGGGACGATGATTTCGACCTCGTTCTGACAAGCGGAACCTCAAAATACGAGCTGGCACACGTCTCGGCGATTAAGAACGAGACCAAAATCATCGACCTTTCCGGGGAAACAGATCTCCTTACCCTGGCCGCACTAATCGGCAAGGCACGTCTCCTGGTCACGGTCGATTCCGCTCCCGTGCATCTCGCGGCTGGGACGCATACGCCACAAGTAATCTTGTTCGGGCCAACCAACCCTTTTCACTGGCGACCGAGAGAAAGTCCGGCGCTGATTCTGCACGGAAAGTCAGCTGAGCCGGTCACTGAGTTTTCACCAGTCCAGCCTCGCCTTCCGATGAGTCAAATCTCGACGGAAGCGGTGATTAGTGCTATGGATTCCGTGCTGTCGCAGCGTGCGGCGGCCCGAACGTCATGAGCGGCGCAAAACCGGTTAAAAAAAAGCAAAAGCAGTCCTTCTGGCAAACATTACGTGCAGCCCCGGCTGCGTACGGGCGGCTCTACAGTTATGTAAAGCCGTATAAGGCTCGCTTTATCCTAGGCCTGGTGCTCGGTCTGGCCTTTGGCGGCGTTAACTCCCTTTTCCCGCTGGCGATTGCCCGCGTCACCAGCACGATTTTCCACGGCAGCGCTCCTAATCCGATGGCCATACGGCATAATCTTGGAGTTCTCGACTCCGGCCCGAAAATCAATTCAATCATCCTGATCTGCCTGGCCATCCCGGCCATCATGACTGCCCGCAGTCTCTGTTCCTTTGGAAGCACTTATTGCATGCAATGGGTAGCCAATAAGGTGGTGAGTGATATCCGGAACCAACTTTTCAGCAAGATGGTTCGCAACTCGATGGATTTCTTTAACAAGGCGCGTTCCGGCTTTTTGATGTCGCTCATCACGAACAATACTCGCGTGATGCAGATGGCTTTGCAGACCGTCGGTAGCGATGTCTTTAAGCAGCCGATCACGATCGTCGGCGCAATCAGTGTGCTTCTCGTGATGGATTGGAAGTTTACGGTGGTCACGCTTGTTCTTTTTCCGTTGTGTTTGCTACCTCTTCGCATTTACGGGAAACGCGCGCGAAAAGCAGTGCAAAACGAGCAGGTCGGCATGGCGGAGATGGTGGTCACGATGCAGGAAACCTTCGCCGGAATTCGCGTGATCAAATCGTTTGCGCGCGAGGACCACCAGGAAAGGGAATTCAAGCGCAGCAATCAAATGCAGTTTTCCCAGATCATGCGCATTATCCGGTCGTTGGAAGCTGTGGGACCGCTGGTCGAGACAATTGCCGCGATAGGGATCGGGATTGCGTTGCTTTACGTTTACGCGGAAAACCTGAGCGTTGGGCGATTCTTCGGATTGATTTCAGGGATTTTCATTCTCTACGACCCAATCAAGACGCTGAGCAGGATCCATTTGGTTATGCAGCGGTCCATCGCGGCTACAACTTCTATTTTCGCGATGCTCGATTCCAAGCCGACCATACAAGACACACCAAACGCCGTTGAACTGAAGTCGTCGCAGGGACGACTTGACTTTGAAAATGTCACGTTCCGTTATGTAAATACCGCAAGGGACGCCATCAGCGACGTCACCTTGCATTTCGAGCCCGGGAAAACTCACGCGTTGGTGGGCGCCAGTGGCGCAGGAAAGAGCACTATTCTTTCGTTAATACTACGGTTATATGATCCGACTTCTGGTGCTGTAAGAATCGATGGTCGCGATCTGCGGTCGGTTACCCAGAAATCGTTGCGTGAACAGATCGGGCTTGTCTCCCAGGAGACGTTCCTTTTTCATGACACCATCTTCAACAATATCCAGTTCGGGCGGCTTGATGCGACACCGGAACAAGTTCGTGAAGCTGCGCGAGCAGCGTATGCACACGACTTTATTATGGCCCAGCCGAAGGGCTACCAAACAGTAATTGGCGATAAGGGATGCCTCCTTTCCGGTGGCCAGCAACAGCGGCTTGCCATCGCGCGCGCGGTTCTGAAGAACGCGCCAATTCTTTTACTCGATGAAGCTACTTCATCACTGGATTCCGAATCGGAACAACAAATTCAAAAGGCGCTCGCGGAACTGGCGGCCGGCCGCACGGTCATCGCCATTGCCCACCGGTTATCCACTGTTTTATCTGCCGATCAGATCATTGTAATGGACGGCGGCCACATCAAGGAAACTGGCACGCACACTGAGCTTCTCGAAAAATCCGGCTATTATCGGCGATTGTACGATCACCAATTCAATCGAATTCACGATGAACCGCCCGCTGAGTCTGTGTTCGCTATTGAAGAGTTGGTTTAGCGGCTAAAGTGGTTAGGTGCTTTATTTTCCACCCTCACTTTTTAACTTTGTAATCCCTTAACCCTTTAACTCCGCAGCTTGAACAATGCCATTTAACATCGATCTGCATACGCACTCTTTTTTTTCCGGAGACGGTATCTCCAGTCCGGAAGACTTGATTGAGGCTGCGCGCGCCAAGGGTTTGCATGGGATTGCCATCACCGATCACAACACATGCGATGCGGTCAATTAT
>DATBEX010000209.1:0-12897 GCA_036558805.1 Candidatus Udaeobacter sp. | reverse complement strand
CTACGACGGCGTCGATACGAGCTTCAGCAAAATTATGGCTGAACCGATGAAAGCTCCGTTTTTTCCCATCGCGATGCGCGAACTTTCCGCGAGGATCGATGTTAAGAAGCTAACCGAGATGGAGTTTTCTTGCGGCAAGGTGCAGGTCCGCGCGATGTTTGTAAATCATCCCGGCGTTTGTGCTGGTTATCGTCTCTTTACGAGCACAGGCTCAATCGCTTTTGTGCCGGACAACGAGCCCTATCGATTCCTGCACGCCGCGAAGACCAATGAGATGAGTCCGGAACAGGCGAAAAAGTTTGCGACAGAGGAGCGAACCAAACTCGTCGACTTCCTTCACGGCAGCGACATTTTGATTCTGGATGCGCAGTACACCGACGCAGAGTACGAAAGTCACATGGGATGGGGACACGGTTCAATTTCCAGCGCAGTGTCGCTGGCGCTCGATGCGGACGTCCGCAGGCTTTTGCTTTTTCATCATGCACCAAGTCACGATGACACAACCCTGGACGCCATGTTGAACGATGCGCGCCGGCTAGTCGCCGAAAGTGGAAAGCAACTTCAGATAGATAGTGCGCGCGAAGGCGAAGAAATATCGTTGACCGCGGAGCACGCGACACGTGGCACGTAAAAACAATTGGAAAGAATCGACTGATTCGCGTTGATTCGCCTTGAGAGCTGGAATTTCGGATATTGCGAATTTCGCACAACTCTCCCTGCTTTTGCCTCGTGGTGTAACGGTAGCACTAGAGACTCTGAATCTCTCTGTCTAGGTTCGAATCCTAGCGAGGCAGCCACGCCATTTTAACAAGGGCTGATCTGTTACGGCAAAAGTGACAGCGGCGTTGCTTCATTCGCGCGGTACGTTGCCGAGATCGTTGTGATTTAACAATATCAAGCCAGGAAGTAGGCTCTATCGAGCGCGATCAAATCCCTGGCCGCCTGCCGCCGAGTTCTTCGACTGAAACGAGCGTTCGGCTCTGTTTGCTTACCGTTTTCTTATCTTTGCGGAGCCACGTCACATTTTTCCGAATTACACGGCCTCCTTCTACAAGGGGACGGGTTGTTCCGAGTCTTGAGTCGAACACACTCACATTGGCAGGGAGCGCTGCCAGAAACGCACAAAAATTTGACACCCCGTTATATTTGAATGCTGCCGTGCGCACCGCTTTCGTCGTGAGCGGACGACGGGCATTTGCCGTTCGTGAAGCGCGATCCTGAGTGGCTGACTGTGGCGGCGACGATTGCTGATAGGGAAAAGGAACCGGCGTCGGTACCTCTGATGTGTCGACAATTGTCGGCGCCGGAACACGCGCGCTTTCCTCGTATGGATAGGCGCCGGGGACTTTGACGCTTGGGATTCCAGATTCAACTTTTCCAACAGGGAAAACGATCATCAGTCCGCCCGCCATTCCGATAGTTCCGATCAGTGTTGTTTTGTGGAGTCTTTTCATTTGGAGCAATTCCTACTTCTACAAATCGGGTGCCGGTACCAGGTCTCTGGTCCAAATTACACACCGCGGAGGACGCGAGCGTTCATCAATTAAAAACGAATTCTCGCGACCAGTCAACCGATAATCTGCATCGCTAATTCATGATTCGTGATTCTTTCCGATCGGATTCATCCAGACTCGACAACGGAGGAAGAATGTGCGAAACAGAACGCTTTCCAAGAGGAGAAAAAACCTTTTCAGATGGTGCATGGTGCATGGAGAGATTCCATGACCGCCCTTTTCAAGATTTTGTGGCGCATGAAACACACCGTCTGATACCTCGCAATTGCCACGTTTTATCTGCAAAAAACGAGACCGTTTTCGGGCTGAACCCGTTGCTTGCACGAGAGGAAAAACGCAGTAGCGGCGCTCGTTTAATTCGGCGGCTCGAGAAACGCAGTCAGTTTCTCATGGGCGCGCTGATTACCGAACGCTACAGGCGAACTGAGGGCAAACATGAATAGAAACGCAGCGACCAGCGCAAGGACGGGTGGTGGCTGCAACCTCCTCTTCTGCACATTGATCATGGCTCTTCCTTTTTTCCCGCTGTGTTCTCGCAAATTCCGGGTCGGGAACAGGCAAAGGACATAGCGGGAAGAGCTCTTCGCCCGATCCAGACCCGGTTGGTTCGTAGAGTCTAGGCGAAAAGGGCGTTCGTCTTCTGTAGGGCGACGGCCAATATTCCTATAGGGCGTTGCCCGAGACGGGTTCACCTTAGCTCGTCTGAAAGCGATCGACCTCATCGCCGGGCGCTCGTTTTCCACGAAAGAAATTCCTGAGAATATCAGAGCATTCGTTTTCCAAAACGCCGCCTGTGATAACGCATCGGTGATTCAAGCTAGGCATTTGCAGAAGATTCATCAGGCTTCCCGCCGCCCCGGACACTGGATCTGCGCACCCAAAGATCACGCGTCTGATCCGAGTGTGGACGAGCGCGCCTGCGCACATCGCGCAAGGCTCCTTGGTGACGTATAGATCGCAATCGGTCAATCGCCAGTCGCCAACGGCTTCCTCAGCCTGGGTCAAAGCCAGCATTTCCGCATGCGCGGTTGCATCCTTCAGCAATTCCACCTGATTATGAGCGCGCGCGATAACTTTCCCCTCTCGAACAATAACCGCACCAACCGGCACTTCGTTGGCGGTGACAGCCTTGCTCGCAAAACGTAAGGCTTCACGCATGAAAGATTCGTCGGTGCGGAGTTCGATCATCGCCTTCAGCAAGTTACAACAGAATCGCTGTCATACGCTTGCAACATTTTGACTCTCCTAACTTTTTCACCAGTGCTGAAGAGCGCGCTTGCCCCGGGAATTTCTTCGGCATATTAGGGACTGCTCATGCACGACAACATCGAGTCGCACCTGGTTGAGAAACGCATTTTTAAACCACCAGGAGATTTCGCGAAAAACGCCCGAATTAAAAGTCTCGCTCAATATCGGCGGATGTATCGAGAATCACTCCGGCAGCCGGCAAAATTCTGGGCACGCGAAGCGAGTGAACTAGTTTGGCGCGCGAAGTGGAAAAAAGTGCTCGAATGGAAAGTCCCGTTCGCGAAGTGGTTCGTCGGCGGGAAACTCAACATTTCAGAAAATTGTCTGGATCGGCATTTGAATGGTCCCCGCCGCAACAAGGCCGCAATTATCTGGGAAGGCGAACCCGGGGAAAAACGTACGCTGACTTATCAACAGCTGCATCGCGAAGTTTGTCGGTTCGCCAATGTCCTGAAACGAAACAAGATAAAAAAGGGCGATCGTGTGATTATTTACCTGCCGAATATTCCCGAGACTGCGATTGGCATGCTCGCCTGTGCCCGTATCGGCGCGGTCCATTCAGTGGTCTTCGGCGGATTTAGCTCCGAGAGCATTCGAGATCGTATTGCCGACAGCGGCGCGGTAGCGGTTATCACGGCCGACGGCTCCTATCGGCGCGGCGGAATCGTGCCGTTGAAGAAGAACGTCGATGAAGCGCTCCGGGATCGCACACCAGTTACACGGGTAATAGTTTTTCGCCGCGCCGGAAATGACATTCACATGGAAGAAGGGCGCGACGTCTGGTGGCATCGCGAGTTGGAGTATGTCGACGCAAACTGCCCACCGACGCCGCTCGACAGCGAGCACCCCCTTTACCTTCTGTATACGAGTGGTTCCACCGGAAAACCAAAAGGAATCCTCCACACAACCGGCGGCTATTTGGTCGGCGTCTATTCGACAACGAAGTACGTCTTCGACATTCGAGATGAAGATATTTATTGGTGCACCGCCGACGTCGGATGGGTCACAGGTCACAGCTACATCGTCTATGGTCCGCTTGCCAACGGCGCAACGACGGTCATGTACGAAGGCGCGCCAAACTGGCCGGAGCCGGACAGGTTCTGGAAAATCATTGAAGAATATCGGGTCAACATCCTTTACACGGCGCCGACGGCGATCCGCGCATTTATTCGATGGGGCGACCATTGGGTCGCAAAGCATGATCTCTCATCGCTGCGCCTGATCGGCACCGTCGGTGAGCCGATTAATCCCGAGGCATGGATGTGGTATTACAAAAACATCGGCGGCAAGCGGTGCCCTGTTGTCGACACCTGGTGGCAAACCGAAACGGGCGCAATCATGATCACTCCGCTGCCAGGTGCGATTCCGACAAAACCAGGCAGCGCGACGCTTCCATTCTTTGGTGTCGATCCAGCCGTTGTTGATCTGAAGGGACAGGAGGTCGGACCGAACATCGGCGGCAAGCTAATCATTCGCCGCCCCTGGCCTTCGATGTTGCGCACGATCTACGGCGACAAGGCCCGCTATCGGCAGCAATACTGGAGCGAATTTAAAGCCAATTATCTTACCGGCGACGGTGCGCGTCGGGACGAAGACGGCTATTTCTGGATCGTTGGCCGAATCGATGATGTGCTCAACGTGGCAGGTCACAGGCTTGGCACATCGGAAATTGAAAGCGCGCTGGTCAGTCACCCACAGGTTGCAGAGGCGGCCGTGGTCGGCAGGCCGGATGAGTTAAAAGGACAAGGCGTCGTCGCATTTGTGACGCTGAAAGCCAGCGTAATTGTCACTGGCGGATTGAAAGCACAACTACGTGAGCATGTCAGCGTGCACATCGGAGCAATCGCAAAACCGGACGAAGTTCGTTTTGCCGAGGCGCTCCCAAAGACGCGCAGTGGCAAGATCATGCGCCGATTGCTGAAAGAAATCGCCAGCGGCGCGCGAGTCACCGGCGACACAACTACACTCGAAGACTTCAGTGTTCTGGCAAAATTGGCCGAATCGGAAGAAGCGTAAACGTCCTAAATATACTCAAACCGTGAGTTTCATTCGCACCGGCTTTCGTGAGATTGGACTGAAAGTCCGTCGCCAGCGGACACGTATGGCGCTCCGTCACGAAAAGCGTCTTCTGCAGAAGAGCGAAATCAACCTGGGGCGGGAAGGCACTGCCCAGGCGGCTAATTTTCCTGAGCTGCGCAATGAAATTGTCGCTCTCAAGAAGCTGGAGCAGGAACAAAAGGAGGTCGCACTCCGAATCGCACGAATCGATGAAGGTATAAAACAAGTCGAAGACGAACGGCAAAAAAACGGAAGGGAGCAAGCGCAGGCGATTGCGAAGTTGGAGGCAGAGAAAAAGCCACTTCTCCAAAAGCAAAACCAGGCAAAGAGTAATGTCGACGTCTGCGAGCGCGAGTTGGCCGCTGTGGAACGACGCATTCAGGAGAGCGAGGCGGCCGACCGCGATCTGTTGAAGCAACTTTCCGACCTGCATGCTCTCAACCCGGCTCCTGCCGATCTTGAAGCGCGATCCGCCAATATCTCGGCGCGACGCGCCCGACTCCCGGAGGAGCGGGCGGAACTGGTTCGAGCGCGGCTTGGCAGCGCGGACGCGGCACGTTTGGCGAAAGAAAAGTTGACTGCAGCAGAATCCGACCTTTCTGCGATGGAGAAGAATATTGCGCGGACGAAAAGCGAGTTTGAAGCGCGCGACCGAAAATTTAATGACAACATCCGGGCTCAACAAGACGCCGCGCGCGAGGCGCGCACGCGCCACCAGACGGTCGAGGAGCGAAAAAATCCTGCTTATTTGAACATCGGCAGGCACCTTGCCGCGCAAGGCGTTGCGCCGCCAAATGCGCCGCATTTACTGGCCGAAGCGCATCGCCGGCGAGACGCAGTAGACCGGCATTTGGAGCATAAGGCGGAGCTGGCGTTGCTCTCGAGTCAGATCGACAAACAGGAGCTGCGGAAATTCTACTTCAGTGTCTTCTCCGTCCTGGTCCTGCTCGCAATCACGTTACTGGTTATTTTCCAATCTCCGCGAGGACGCGAATGGTTGCCACAGGAAACCGACACGATTCTGTCAATCAACGCCGATCAGTTTGAGCGGGCAGATCTTGCAAAGCGATGGCGAAAGGATCAGCCCAAAATGTGGCCGGGATTGGTCGGCGCCGCTGCATCGACCCCGGGATTGAATCTGTCCCGGGATGCAACGCGCATTACCCGTGCAATTACAACCAATGAAACAGGAGAAACCCGGGAGTTTGTGTTGGTTGAAGCGCGCCGTGCCGTCTCAAAGGTCATTCGTGCAATCGCTGATGATAAGGCATTCCAAAGGCGCGCGGTTAGCGGCTTGCCAGTTTGGGAACGACTCCCGGATTTTGCCGCTGCCAGGATTGGCCCTGCAACGCTCGCCGTTGGCATGCCTGCCGCAGTGGACGAGTTGGTGCTTGTCCGTCTTGGAATGAAGCCGGACTTGAAAATCACCGGTCAATTGTTCGATCGTTTCCAGGCGCTCGATCGCGAGAGCGCACTGCGCCTCATTTCCCGCGATCCGCCCGATCTCGCACGTGCGTTTAATCCGATCTTTGCCCCAGAACTGCTCGACGCTTCACAATTGCTCGGTCTTGCGGTCAATCTTCAAAATCCAGTAAGAGCCAGAGTGCTTATTAAGGTGAATTCCTCTAAAAATGCCGCCGAGGTCGCACGAAATTTGCATGATAATGCCCAGCAATGGCTGCGTTTGCCGAATTCGGAACTGTTGCTTTACTCCCGACCCCCTGAGATCATAAAGCCGAGCAGTTCGAATTTGGAGTTGCGCTTCGAAGTCCCTGAAAATAGCGCTCGCCTTCTTCTCGAACGGCTGGCAAAAACAGACGCTGCTGCAGTGGTGGCATCGGACTGAACCCAGCAAATGCGACGCCTTAACCTTCCCCTGCTCGCTTTACTGGCAATGGCACTGCCACCATTGGACAGTCACGCCGGTGGCCCTCTCGTCGATGTTCGATCCGTCGATCCGACAATCATTGTCGAGCTTCGTTATGCCGGGCGAAATAACCTCGTCGGATACCCGCTTTACCCACAGGGAACTTACGCGGTGGCACGCCCGGAAGTCGCTTCTGGTTTGGCGACGGCACAGGGGTTTCTGCGGCGCTACCAATTTGGACTGAAGGTCTGGGACGCTTATCGACCCGCGGCTGTACAGCAAAAGCTTTGGCAGGCAATACACGACAGCGATTACGTTGCCGACCCTGGCATTGGCGTCGGGTCGCTGCACAGTTGGGGTGTCGCTATCGACGCTACCCTGGTCGATACGTGGAATCGGCCTGTGCGCATGCCTAGCGACTTCGACGATCTCACTCCTGCCGCGATGTGGCGCTACGTCGGTCCTCATTCCGATGTCCGCGCTCACGTGCGTTTGCTGCAAATGGCAATGCACAATGCAGGTTTTTGGGGAATGCGCACCGAGTGGTGGCATTTCACAATTGCCAGCTGGCAAAAATACTTGCCGAACCAAGTTGCAAAAACTGCACAGGTCTGCGGCACCCACTGGCGGGGCAATTTGTGATGGAGACGTTGCTCCGTGATTTGCGGCAGCCCGAATACGTTCATGTGTTGCTCAATCCATTGCCGGTTTACGGTTTGCTTGTCGGCTGGCTCGGGTTGGTAGTCGCTCTGATTTTAAGGAGCCGCCGCGCGCAAATCGTGACGCTAACACTCGTATTGATCAGTTCCGCGTCGGCGTGGCCTGCGTACGAATTCGGTCAACGGGGTTACGACCGCGTGTTGTCGATGGCTGATGAAGATGGCCATGCGTGGCTCGATGAACACATGCATCGCGCTGAGAAGCTAATCTGGATCTTCTATGTGCTCGGTGCTCTGAGCGCCATCGCTATCGCCGCACCGCTCAAGTGGCCCAAATTTTCCGTGCCCCTCGCTGTTGTGGTGATTTTGGCCGGCGCGGTGACGCTGGGAAGCGGAGCTTACGTCGCCTACGCGGGTGGAAGAGTGCGACATCGCGAATTTCGAAACGAACCAGCGCCGCCGAAACGCTCCGAACGCGAGCAGTGAGTCGTTAAAACCGTTGAAGCGTCAAAACGGAAAGAGAATTGTCATTCTGAGCGAAGCGAACAATCTCTGATCATTTCTTTTAGCAGAACCAATCTGGCAATCTAAGATGGTTCGCTTTCGCTCAACATGGCAGCACAGCGACACCGATCAGACGATTCAACGCTTTAACGCTTCAACAATGCAGCCCTCACTCGATAGCGCGGAACGCAGCGTCGAAGAACGAAGCGTTGTACTCAAAAAGCCTCTCGGACTTGGCGACCTCGTCCTGATGCAGATTGTATTTGTCGTCGGCTCCAGCTGGGTCGGCGCCGCGGCAAAACTTGGAACGTCGCACTTATTTTTCTGGCTCCTGGCCATTTTGCTCTTCTACATTCCGCAAGCTGCCGTCGTCATTTATCTAAGCGGACTGATGCCGCTGGAAGGCGGAATTTACCAGTGGGCAAAACTGGCTTTTAACGAATTTACGGGGTTCATCGTCGCCTGGAATCTCTGGCTCTTGTCGATCATGGTGATCGCCCTCGGTGGAATGTTTATCACAACGAACATCTCCTATGCGCTGGGGGATTCGGCCGCGTGGATGCGAGACAGTGCCTGGTGTGTCTCGCTCATCAGTTGCGCGCTGGTCGGCGGACTGGGGTGGACTGGCGTTCGGGGGTTGTCGTTAGGCAAATGGGTACACAACATCGGCGGATTTGCGATGTTTCTGGCTTATGGTGCCCTGATTGTTCTGCCCTTCGTCGCTCTGGCTCGCGGCGATCTGAGCACATATCGTCCGCTTCAAATCGCCGCGCCCGCAATGTCGCTCTTCTATTGTTTCAATGTCTTCAGCAAACTCGCGGTCGGCGGGCTGAGCGGATTTGAATACGTCGGCATTCTGGCGGGTGAAGCGCATGCGCCCGCGCGCAACATCGGACGCTCCGTCATCATCGCCGCTCCCATCATTGCATTGATGTTTATTCTTGGAACGAGCTCAGTCCTCGCATTCATAGGGAATAATCAAATTGATTTGATCGGCCCGGTCCCGCAAACTTTGCGACTTGGTCTGCATTCGTTCCGAATCGCCGGGGCGATCGCCTCGGTGGGGATTCTGTTGATGACAGTGCGTTCGATATCTTCGATGAGCATTCATTTCACCGGTAGTTCTCGCTTGCCGATGGTGGCCGGTTGGGACCGCCTCCTGCCGGTATGGTTTTCGCGGCTGCACCCGCGTTACAAAACCCCGGTCAACTCGATCCTGTTCGTTGGCGCGATCACGCTGGTGATTGCCGTCTCGAGCCAGATCGGGGCGGGATTGCAGGAAGCGTTTCAACTCGTGGACAACGCCGCGAATGTCTTTTACGGGATCGTGTACACCGTGATGTTCGCGATCCCGATCGCAGGCGCAGCCGCGGTGCGCGGCGGAGCGCGCATCTGGTTACGAATCGCCTCCGGTTGTGGTCTTATCGTATGTCTGCTGGCAATTTTCTTTACCATTTATCCGATCATTGATGTGCCCAACCGATTGGTTTTCGCCGCAAAAATCATTGCTGTAAGTCTCGTGGCCAATCTCATCGGCATAACGATCTTTGCACTCAGCTACAAACGCCGCAGTCAAGCCTAGCGACAATTATCAATTACCCAGCGCAGATAATCCGGCGATCCGCTGTCGATCTTGATGCATATCAGTTCTGGGACTTCGTAGGGATGAAGCGACCGCAGCTTTTCTTCGAACGCCGGCAGCCGATCCTGGGTTGTCTTGAAGAAGACCATGACCTCGCCTGATGCCTCGATTTTTTCTTTCCAGTGATAGATGGAGTGAACCGCCGGGATCAGGTTGGCACACGCCGCCAATCTCTCGGCAATCAAAGCCTCAGCGATGTGATTGGCCGTCTCCACATCAGGGAAAGTGCTGATGGCCAGTAACGTCTGATCCGCCATTGGTCAGGCCACAACGCGCATAGCCGATTGGTTAGGCGCCTCGCTGCGTGTAATTGGTTCACTTCGGCAAATCCAACCGCCACCGAGGACGATGTCGTCCTCGTAAAGCACCGCAGCCTGCCCCGGTGTCACCGCCCTTTGCGGATCGTGCAGCCGAACATGGGCGCGTCCGCCTTCAAGGGGCTTCACAGTGGCGCGTGTTCCTGGGTGGCTGTAACGGATCTTCACGGTAGCTTCGATTGACTCGCCGTAGCCACCGTCAGCGCCCGCGTTTACAGGATGCCAGTTGACCCGGTCGATCTCGAACTCATCCGATACCAAGTCATCAACATCTCCCACAATCACTCGATTCGTCGACGGATCGAGATCGACAACGTAGCGCGGCCGGAGCGATCCACCCGGCAACCCTTTGCGCTGTCCTATCGTGAAAAGCTCGATGCCTTCGTGTTCGCCCAAAAAATTTCCAACAACATCGTAAATCTCGCCGCGATGAAACTCAGTTTCGCCCAGGTGCGAGCTCAAAAAGGTTTTGTAATCGTTTCCAGGGACGAAACAGATTTCCTGGCTATCGACTTTGTCGGCAACTTTGAGCCCCAGCGAATGCGCGATCTGACGGATTTCCGGTTTCGTCATTTTGCCGAGTGGCGTCAACGCGCGTAGAAGCTGGGGTTGTCGCAAACTAAAAAGGAAATAGGACTGGTCCTTGCGTGGGTCGAGGCCCTTTCGCAAAATGGCGTGATCGGCGTGGTGTTCGATGATCGCGTAATGACCGGTTGCGATGTAGTCGCAACCCAGGGACATAGCTTTGCTCCAAAGATTGCCGAACTTGACCTTCTCGTTACACATCACACACGGGTTTGGCGTGCGGCCCGCCTGATATTCGCTGGAGAAATAGTCAATAACCAACCGCTCGAACTGGTCGGCCTCATCAACGACATAATGCGGAATACCCAGTGAATGGGCCACGCCTCGCGCATCAGCGATTGCTTGCGGCCCGCAGCATTTATCTTCCGCGCGGGAGATACAATCCTGCGGCCACACTTTCATGGTAACGCCGACGACTTCGTAGCCTTGCTCACGCAACAGATATCCCGCAACGCTGGAGTCCACTCCCCCGCTCATCCCAAGTAAAACACGTTGTCTGACCACGTTCATTTTGAGCGGAGAATTTCGATCAACGCGAGTGCGAGTCAATACTGTAGCCGCCAACTTCATGGGCGGCGTGACGCGTGCGTGTTAGCAAAGTCAGCGCCGCATTTCGCGGAGCGAAACAGCTACAGTTTTACCGCTCGACTTACAAACTCACTCCCCTTCAGAGTGAAACGCCATGGGTAATGCGCGGACCGCGTAATCCCAATGCGTTTGTCAGCCACCACTTCGGCAGACGCTTTTGTGGTGCGAGCGAAGCAGTGTTGCGGATCCGAGCACAAATTCATTTCATGATGGCGGTTGGTAATACCAAGCGCCTGGGTGAGTTTGCCAGGTCCCGAGCAAAGACGTTTCACATCATCGAGTCCGCGGCGTTTCTTCATCTCTTTGATTCCTCTTCTTGGTTCTAGCGCGCGAATTAGAACGAAACCGTCCTCGTCGCCCTTCACCAGCACGTTCAGCATCCAGTGCATTCCATAATTGAAATAGACATAGGCCGCGCCAGCATCATTGCGCTCGATAAAACTGCGCGCACTTGGTCGCGTAAACGTATGCGCGGCCTCATCATTGATTGCCGCGTACGCTTCTACCTCGACAACGATCCCAGAGCATCCGCCCCAAATTAGTTCGGTGCCGATCAACTCCTGCGCACAGACGATCGGATCACGCTTGAAAAAAGATGCCCGGATGATCTTGCTCCCCAACGCGATACTCCTTACCTGATGGATCGGTGCTCCCTCAGTATTTCCATCGTTTCATCGATTGGCAGCGCCTCGACCGTGTGTCCATTCCCGCTCATTGTCGTTGCTCAAAACAGGGAGTTGTAAATGGCTTCTTCGGTCGCTTCGACCAGGTCACCCTGCAGCACGAAACCAAGTTTAAATGAGGCGATTAGATATTGGTCCACGTCTTTAGCGAAAATCGTGCGACTCGCTCCCAACGAGTTGTTCATGCGCGAACGGTCTGATGTCATGCGCTTTGATCAAGACCACGTTGTCTGAATTCTGCACTTCGCCTTCAATAAGCAGAAAGGCTTCTTCGGTAATCACAAGCCGAAATCGCTCGAACAAGTCAGGTTCAACAATTGCGTTTGAGACACCGGTCTCGTCTTCCAGGCTGATAAAAACAAATCCTTTCGCTGTGCCGGGACGCTGACGGCAGATCACGTTGCCTGCGATTTGAATGATCGAACCATGTCGCGCATGCGCAAGATCGATTGCGCGCCAAATATTCGGCAAATTTTCACGCAACAGCTTCATCGGATGTGGTCCGGTGGTCAGGTTCATCGTTTCGTAATCCGCCTTCACGCGTTCGGGTAAGGTCATTGCCGCAAGCGGCGATTCTGTTTTCTGGGGAGCGCACGCATGCAGCGTGCTGGCGAATGCATTCTGCATTCGCGAACTTTTTGCGCTTGGCAAGCCCGTAAAAGTTCGTTTCGGCAGAATGCCGAAACCAGCACGCTGCAAGCGTGCGCTCCCCAGACGGGCCAGAAGATCATCGTGCAGCATCTCGTCCACATCCCACATCGCCGCACGGCGATGTGGGGCAAAACAATTGAGCGCGCCAAGTTCTGCCAGAGTGCGCAATTCTTCTTTTGCGAACGGAACGCGGCGTTTGAAATTCTCCAACGAATCGAACTCCCGATTTTGGCGTTGCTTCACGAGTTCTTCGACGTGTTCCTGTCGTAATCCGTTCACCAGGCAAAACCCGAGCCGCACAGTGTTGTCGTTCACAACTGTGCAACGCCAATCGGATTGCGAAACGCAAACCGGCTTGATCTTCAACCCATGCCGCTGCGCATCCTTCACAATCGTTGCCGGCGTGTAAAAACCCATGGGCTGATTGTTCAAGAGGCTGACATAAAATTCCGGCGCGCGATGCACTTTTAAATACGCGCTGCCATAGGCCAGAATAGCGAAACTGATCGCATGCGATTCCGGAAATCCGTAAAGCGCGAACGATGAGATGGACTGAATGATTTTGTCGATCTTGTCAGGAG
>DATBEX010000208.1:0-6220 GCA_036558805.1 Candidatus Udaeobacter sp. | reverse complement strand
CAAACGCAACACGATCCTCAGGTGGCCGATCCCGGTTTGAGGCACGATCTTATGCGCGCTTTGAGCTTGCTTCCCTTGAATGAACGCTCCGCGGTCTTACTTTGTTGTCAGAATGGCCTTTCCCACGATGAAGCCGCCCGCATTCTTGACATCCCGCTGGGTACAGTAAAAACGAATGTGCTACGCGGCCGAGAGAAATTGAAACGAATGCTTGCCGATTGGGGTCCAAACTAATTAGATATGAAGCAAGTGAATCAGGAGGATTGGCTCGATCGGCAATTGCGCGAAGCGGCGCCGTACATCGACGACGACGGATTTGCTGCTCGAGTATTGCAGCAGTTGCCGCCGCGTCGCTCGTCTCGTGATTTACTGCGGGCCGCCATCATTCTGGGAATGACGTTGCTGGCAAGCGGTGTTGCTTATGTCGTTTCGGGAGGCGGTCGCTTTGTCAGCGTGACTCTTGAGCGTCTTGCGGCCCTCCCGGCGTTATGGGTGTTTGTGCTTGCTCTTGGCGCCGGCCTGATGATGACCGCGGTCGGCGCGATAGCCGCATTATCCAAGAGCCGGGTATTGCAAACGTAGTTTTCTAAGGCACAAAAGCCTTAGCCCCTGTCGGTCGTGCAGAGTTTGCGTGCCTGCTGCACATCAAGTTCGATCTGCTTCGTCAGAGCCTCCAGATTTTCGAATTTCTGTTCCGGCCTGAGATAGCGGACAAAGCGCACTTCGACATCCTTGCCATAAATCTCGTGGTGAAAATCAAGGAGATGAATTTCGAGCACGCGCTCGGATTTTCTGCCGCTCACCGTTGGGCGATAGCCAAGATTTACAACGCCGGGATAGGTATTTCCATTTAATGCTGCCTGCGCGAAATAGACGCCGTTGGGAGGAAATTGCTCATTATGAGCGCTTAGATTCGCGGTGGGGAAGCCGATCTTCTTCCCGAGATGCTCTCCGCGCACGACTGTGCCGAGAATTGAGTATTCGCGGCCCAGCATTTCTGCAGCCTTTACGAGGTCACCTTTTTCGATTGCCTGACGAATTGCCGTGCTACTGACGACCTCATCATTCCCAAGCGTAACAGCTGGAATTCCGACGACGTCGAAGTCAAATTTTGTACCGAGCTTTCGAAGAAGGGCGAGGTTGCCTCGCCTGTTCTTTCCAAAAGACCATTCGTGGCCCACGCAGATTTCATGCAGCGGTTTCGAATACTGCATCAGTTGCTGCACGAAATCTTCCGGTTCCGTCAAGGCAAAGGCTTTGTCGAATTTCACGATGAGCAGGTGTTGCACGCCTAGGTCTCGAATGAATTTAATCTTGTGTTCCGTTGCGGTGAGCAGGTGGGGCGCCTCACCTGGCCGAAGCACTTTCATTGGATGCGGGTCGAATGTGACGACGACCGGAGTGCCGTTCACGGAGTGAGCGTGTTCTGCAGAAGTGGAAATGACAGCTTGATGGCCGCGGTGTACACCGTCAAAAACCCCAATCGCGAGAAAAAGGGGGCCGGGCAAACGCGCGAGCTCCGGAATCGCTCTCAGGATCTTCATCAACGGTGTTTGGGTCACGCTCCTCGCATCCGCGACACATCTGGAAGGCTCAGAAGCCTATGCAGAATTTCTTCGCGCGGTGCGTCTTTGATTTGGGCCACACTAACCGCGTTAGCTACGTCGAAGCGACCGGATTTTGTTCGCCGCAGCGACTTCAGGTGCGCCCCACAGCCCAGAATCTCGCCGATATCGTGAGCATAGGTACGAACGTAAAAACCTTTGCTACACAAAACACTAAAACCGATCTCGGGCAGTTCAATTCGATCGATGGTATACCGATAGACATGCACGAGGCGCGGCTCGCGCTCGATCACTTTTCCCTGGCGTGCCAGCTTGTACAACGGCACACCGCCATGTTTTTTCGCGGAAACCATCGGAGGCAGTTGATAAAAATCGCCGCGAAACTTTTCAAAAGCAGCGCGAATTTGGTTTTCGTCCAGCACGGGGACCGGTCGCTGCTGGGTTATTTGTCCCTGGCGGTCTTGTGTGTCGGTCGTCACGCCGAGGACGAATGTTCCAGCGTATTCCTTGTCTTCGCTCATGAGTAAGTCCTGTACCTTTGTGCCGCGCCCCACGGTGATCAGAAGCAACCCGGTCGCGATGGGATCAAGGGTGCCGCAATGGCCGACTTTCCTGACTTGCAGCTTTCGGCGGACCAGCGCGACGACGTCGTGCGAAGTCATCCCTTCAGCTTTGTCCACGAGCAGGACACCATCAAGAGCTACCGAATGAGACATGACTAGAGTTCAAGGTTACAGGGTTACAACGTCAAAACGGTGGAGCGTTGAAAACGTTTAAGTTATTCGATCGAGCGTCGGTTTTAGCGACTCAATTTGCGCACAAATTTCCGCCAAAACGCGGTCTTCTACCTCCGGGAGAGTTCCGCGTACACGCGCGCCGGCGGCAAGCGTGTGGCCTCCACCACCGAATTTCTGACAGATCGTGCAGACGTCGACAGCATCAGTTTTCGAACGCATGCTTACACGCACCTTACCATCGGACAGTTCTTCAAAAAAAACGGCTACGATCACACCACGCACCGCGCGTAGGTGATCGATGAGTCCTTCGTTATCTTCGGGAAGGACACTCAGTTCAGCGGCTGTTTTCAACGTAAGACTAAAACTTGCGACACGTCCTTCCTGCCGGAAACGCATGGTGCGAAGCAGTTCGCGCAAAAGTTCCAGGCGGCGCCGCGGGTAATTCTCATAGAGTTGTTGGCTCAGCCGTCCGACATCGAGACCAGTCCGAATAAGTTCAGCCGCAATCTCAAAAGTGTGAGCGCTTGTCTTTGGATATTGAAACGAGCCGGTGTCGGTGGATATCGCGGCGTAAAGATTTTCCGCAATGTCCCGATTGAATGGCAGTCCCTGGCTTTTAATCAGGCGAAAAATGATTTCGGCTGTCGCGGGCGCGGACGGATCGACGTGAACCACGTCGCCATAAGCCGGATTACTCATGTGGTGATCGATGTTTATCCAGATCTTGGCAGACCGGACCGCCGGCAAAGTAGTGCCAAGCCGGTTTTGGATTGCAGTGTCGAGTGCGACGGCCACATCGAAGTCCTCCGGGGTAGAGGGCGGCTTGGTGAGCAATTCCGCGCGTGGAAGAAAAGAATACTTCTCCAGCATTCCGTCTTCGTTCCATACGCGCACTTCTTTTCCGAGCGCTTGAAGAGAAAGCGCCAGAGCAAGCTGGCAACCCAGCGCGTCCCCGTCAGGCCGGACATGACCCAGGATGGCGAAACGCTGGTGCTCGCGCAGTATTCGGCCAATTTCGTCAAACGTGGACTGACTCATTACAGGAGCATCTTCGGGCGTTGCAACGTTTCGAGACTTACTTCCTTTCGTCTTCGGACGCTTCTATTTCCTGCATGATCTCGATTACCCGCGCCCCACGCTCGATGGAGTCATCGAGGTGAAAAATAAGGTGCGGCGTATACTTCATAGTTACGTGACGAGCAAGTTCCGCCTGTAACACCTGGCGATGAGAGGCAAGCTTGTTCATAACGCTCTCGCGTGCGTCCGTTCCAAGAACGCTCACAAACACGTGCGCGTTCTTCAAGTCTGATGTTACATCCACGTGACTGATGCTCACCAGAGCGCCCTCGAAACTTATCTCTCGGGCAATGATTCTGCTCAGCTCGCGCTTCACCACTTCGTTAACACGTAGCATTCGGTGTTTCATGGCAGGCAAAGTCGAAAGGTTAAAAAGTTAAATCGTTGAAACGGGATCCGTTAAACGGTCTAACTTTTCAACTTTTTAACTATGCGACGAATCACAATTTTTGCGCGATAGCCTCAAGCTGATAGCACTCGATCACGTCGCCCACTTGATATTCGCTGAAGTCCCCGAGCTTGATTCCGCATTCCAGTCCGGAACGCACCTCTTTCACATCGTCCTGGAAACGGCGCAACGTTGAAATCCCGCCGTCATAAACAGGTTGTCGTCTACGCAGCACGCGGGCTCGAGCCGAGCGAGCAATGCGACCATTGGTGACGAGGCAACCCGCCACGATGCCTTTGCTAAGTTGGAAGACTTGCTTCACTTCGGCATGCCCAATGACCGTCTCCCGATGTTCCGGCTCCAACAAACCAGCCATCGCTTCTTTGATCTGATCGAGCAATTCGTAGATGATGCTGTAAAGTTTGACCTGGACTCCTTCGCTCTTTGCGGCGGAAACGGCCATGTTCTCCACCTTCACGTTGAAACCGATCACCACGGCATTCGAAGCGCTTGCCAATAGAATATCCGACTCCGAAATCGGCCCGACTGCGGCGTGAATGATTTCAAGATCGATTTTTTTGCTCTCGATCTGTTTCAATGCCCCACCCAGAGCTTCCAGCGAACCTTGGGCGTCGCACTTTAGCACGACGCGCAGGACCTTTTTCCCTTCGGTGGCTTCGAGCAGACTCTCAAGAGTCGCACGTTTTGGAACCGTTAGCTTGTCCGCGCGCTTCGCGAGCAAGCGTTCTTCACCCAAAGTTTTTGCGGATCGTTCCGAATCCATCACCAATAGTTCGTCGCCCGCATTTGGGAGCCCTGTGAAACCAAGCACCTTCACCGGCATCGAGGGAGGCGCTTCATTCACCGGCTTGCCGCGGTCGTCCAACAGCGATTTTACCTTGCCGCTGTAATCGCCGCAGATGAATGGGTCGCCAATTCTTAATGTACCCATCTGCACAATAACGGTGGCCGTTGGACCACGCCCGGCTTCAACCTGCGCTTCGATCACCGTCCCTCGCGGCGTCGCGGTGGGCGATGCCTTAAGTTCCATTACTTCCGCCTGTAAGGCGATCATCTCGAGCAGATGGTCAATCCCAGTGCCCTTCGTCGCCGATACGGGACAAACAATCGTTTCGCCTCCCCAGTCTTCTGGCGTAAGGGCCTGCTCCTGCAGTTGTTTCTTTGCTCGATCGATGTTTGCCGATGGAAGATCGATCTTGTTAATCGCGACCATTATTTTCACATGCGGTGCGGCCTTCGCGTGATTTATCGCTTCGATCGTTTGCGGCATGATCCCGTCGTCGGCCGCCACAACAAGGACAACGATATCAGTCACATTGGCGCCACGCGCGCGCATGGCTGTGAAGGCGGCGTGGCCGGGCGTATCGATGAATGTAAGCGTTGCCCCGTTATGATTTACGCTATAGGCACCGATGTGCTGAGTGATCCCACCGGCCTCGCCCGCTGCGACTCGCGTCTTGCGAATGGCGTCCATTAACGTTGTCTTCCCGTGATCGACATGTCCCATGAATGTGATAATAGGCGCTCGCGGCTTGAGCTCTTCTTTCTTCTCAATAACGGGTGGAGGAGGCGCGACGATCACCTGTTCTACTTTGTGAACGCCGGCTCCTTTTTCGCGGCGCTCCTTTTCCAAAACAAAGCCATGGCCTTCCGCAATCTTTGAAGCAATATCTGGCTCAATTGTCTGATTGATGTTGGCGAAAATGTTGTAGCTCATCAGCTCGGCAATGAGCTGATGCGGTTTTACCCCTAGTTCATTTGCCAGCTGCTTAACGACAATTGGCGGCTTGATGAGAATCACTTTTTGCGCCGCAATTTCTTCCTCAGTGGACGGCGGCGCAGCTGCATCCGGCACAGCCTTTTCGACCGCATCGGTGCGAGCCGCTTCAATTGGGGGCGATTCTACCGGCAGCGTCTTTGCCGCCGGCACCGGTTTTGCGGGAACCGGTGGCATTTCCAGCGAGGCCCGGATGCGGGAAATCGGAGGTAAAACGTCGCGCTTCGGTTTTGCCTCGCCGTCCTCAGCCTTCTTGCGAGGTTTTTTCCGATCGATCAGTGAAACGCTTTCCGCCTCACGATTCGAAGGGCGGACGGTTTCTGGCGCGGATTTTGGAGGCGAAGGCGTTCGCGGCTTGGCCGGCGTCGCGGCAACACCCTCCTTTACTTCCTTCGGAAGTTTGGCCTTGGGCCCGGTTGCTGGCTTGCGAGCAGCAGCAGTCCCGCGCGCGGCCGGTTTGCGCGTTGCAGTCTTGCTGCTTGTCTTCGTTGCCATTGTCGTTTGTCTAAATTTCTGCTCATGGCTCGAGCTTTCCTAAACCAGAGCCATGTTATTGCACGAGTTCTTGCCGATGGACGGCCTCGTAAATCTCGCGCGCCTTTGTTTCATCGACTGCGAGAATATCCACTAAATCCTGCACATCTGCATCGTGCAA
>DATBEX010000207.1:0-3463 GCA_036558805.1 Candidatus Udaeobacter sp. | reverse complement strand
GAATGACCTGCTAAAACAAGTATCAGCTCATATCGAGTTCTTCGGATATTCGGTTCAATATGAGCAAGGCGTTCTAAAAGCTCAGCATGCTACCAAACCTTCTTTTTCGGTTCATACTTTGGGGGGTGGACTGCTCTTGCGCGCACTTTTCACACTGGGCAACGGTGCGACTGATAATCGCGGCGAATTGCTGGATTTTCTGGATCGAGCAAACGGGATGACGATCGTTGGTCGGTACCACACTGCTGAGCAAGCTATGGCCATCGACGCCTGGTATCCCGCCAGCTATACCAAGGCCTCATTCGGAACATTTTTCGAGCAGTATCTCGCGGACATGCAAGGACCGGCGACTGCTCTTCTGCCATTAACTAATAAACTGTTCTCGTAGAATGCCTAGGGATCGACAACTTCGACTCACGCGCTGGTTCCTTCTTACGATCATGGTCTCAATGCTTCCCTTCGTTTTCCTTGCTCTTGGTTATAGATGGGCCAAGCATCCGGAGCATATCTGGCACTTGTTCCGAAAGGGGGAGTTGCTGCTAGTTTCTTTCGGGCTCGCTGCGGGCAGTATCGCTGACGCGGCTTTATTTCGCGGTAAATACCGGACGGCGCAATTGTGGTGCTTGGTGTTTTGTCTTTTTGTGGCCGGTGTCGCTGCCGTGGGTTACACACTGGTCGCAGTGTTTGACATAGCGCCGTTCGTTGACTTTGGCTCGATCGCGCTTTTCGTCATGATTACTATCTGTTCGGGAATTACCGCTCTGCATTCAAGAATATGATTTTACTGCTGACCATTCTAGCTTTGGCACTGCTTGGCACCCTTGGGTGTATCGGCTCGCTTGTCTACGTGAACAGTAAGGAGCACGAAGTAAATCAGGTGATGGTCACTGACATCCCAGAGGAATTGACGAGAACGTATTTTCAAAAATCGTGGCGGGCATTAGCCGAGGACGCGATTAACTCATCCGAGACCTACGTGCGCTTGTCCCGCCCTGATGGAATTACAGCGTCGACGCCTTCTCAATCCTATCGTCGTGCTTTGGCCTCTGTAGGCTAGAGCAATCTGCGTCCGTTCACCGAAATGCTCGTCTAAAGCCTAGCGCTTCCGCTTCAGCGAAAATTTCAACGTAGCGTTCCTCTTTGAACTCGATCAACGCTTGATCGTATCGGAGATCGAACGGCAGGTGATAAATCTTCGTTCCGTCGCGAAACGCCACATTGCACTTGATTATGGGAAATAAACCGTGAAAAGGTGAACATAAAAACAGTAATTTGCGCCCGTAGCTCAACTGGATAGAGCATCTGACTACGGATCAGAAGGTTAGTGGTTCGAATCCTCTCGGGCGCGCTCTTTGCCATCGTTGTTCGTGCCGTAACAGGAATTGACTACTGAAAGTATGGACGGAGCTTCGCGTATTTCTTGTCGCCGATTCCACTTACCTTTTTCAAATCATCAGCGCTCCGAAACGGCCGCGCGGCAATGATTCGAGCAGCTATCACCGGTCCGATACCGGGAATCATTTTCAATTCCTTTTCCGTCGCCGTGTTGATGTCGATCTGGCCCAAATCGATCTTGTCTTTGGTGTGCGATGTTTGAACATCCACTCGATTGATAGCGGGAGCCGAAGAGGTCGGTGGCGTCGAAACAGGTATTCGGGAGAACGTATTCGTGACAGGCAACGTCCGGAATGGAACATTCTTTTCGACCACAAACACACTAAAGGACGCAGGCTTCTGAGGACCTACATTTAGTCGCCCTGTACTAACGCCCCAGGCTCCGATCTTCTCCTGCATGGCTTGATCCTCCAATTGTTGGAGTTTTTCTCCCTCAATTCGCGAATTCTTTAGTCCTGGCGGTACCGCTTTGAATCCGTAATTCCGCGCGAGGCCGTTGCGAACCAATTGCTCGCCGAGATCGCCATCCTTAGTCTGCACAAACGCATAAACCCGCTCCAGCTTGCTGTGCCCCATCGCATCTGACATGCGCGTAAATACCGTAAAGGGCTCGGACAGTTTCGCGCGGGTAAACTCTTTGGCTACCCGGCCCACGTCGATAGCCTGGGGCACAGTGATCGCAAAGTATTGCGCCTGTTCGACCAACCGCCTCGGTGTCATCTCGTCTGTTTCAGGCGCGTCAACCATGTAAAGGCGGAAAATGTACTCTGTCGCACCTGCGCTTGCATGGAAACTGTCACCGTCATTCGCCGGATTTGAAATCAGGTGGCAATTCTCCAAGACGATCCAATCTTTAGACTCGCGGGCCTCAGCACCGACGGGCACCACGCAAAGAATTGCGAGGAAAACGAATCCGACCTTGTGGCACAATTTGGCAAGGCGCTCAGTCGCGAACGTGCGAGCGGAAATCATATCAAACATCATGCCTGAGGCGTTTCCAACCGCGCCAGGTGCGCCGCGTACATCGCGATGATTCCGCCCAACACACTGCCGGCAATCACGTCGCTAACGAAATGATAATTCATCGCCACCAGACTCACGAGCATTGAAGCGCTGAGAATGACGACCAGGACTTGTACGGTTCGGCTGCGGGGCATTGCGATCAGCCACACACTGGCAAAGGACAGGATTCTGGCAGCATGGCCGGATGGAAAACTACCGATGTCATCGCCACGCTGGAACGGATGGAAGCCATACGTCCCGGTTCCAATGAGCGATGGATTGTCGTGAGTCCAGGTATCCGGCCAATAGCGCCCGAAAACATCCCCCAGAGAGATGCGGAAATCATCGGCAACAATCAGGCTGAGACACGCGACAAACAGCGTCTTTTGCCAACGCCGAAAAGAACCCCACGCCCGTCGAACGATCAAGACCGTCAAAACGAGAGCAGACCAATTCTGCACTTCCGGCGGTGGATAAGTGAGCCATCGAAAAACTTGGACCCTGTTGATATGGTGATGATAAACAAAGAACGCCACCGGGCGATCAATCCAAAAGTAACAGATCACCACAGCGGCTATGCAAAACACCGTGGCAATCAACGCGCGAAACAGCAGTGCCCGGTAATCCAGTTCGGGACTTGCGCTCACATCGGCACCTCAAACTGGCTCATGAGTTTGAACGTCTCGTAGCGCTTCGCAATTTCGTCCGCGGAAAGTGTGCGCAGTCGCTCCAGACTGAACGCTTCCACGCAAAAACTCGCCAGCACACTGCCGTAAATCATCGCTTTCCGTAAGTCATTAAAATGCACTTTTTTCACGGTACCTGCGAGGTAACCAGCCATACCACCAGCAAATGTGTCCCCTGCCCCGGTTGGATCGTGAATGTCTTCGAGCGGATATGCGCCGCAGCTGAAAAATTGATCGCTTTCACCAAAGAGCAGCGCCCCGTGTTCGCCCTTTTTTATCGCGACGTAGCGCGGACCCATTTTTTGAATGCTACGCCCCGCCTTGATGAGACTTGTCTCCGTCGTGATCTCGCGCGCTTCGCTATCGTTTAAGATCAGCAG
>DATBEX010000206.1:0-11890 GCA_036558805.1 Candidatus Udaeobacter sp. | reverse complement strand
TGGCATTTCGTACCGCGTTTGCCGACTCACGAGCGCTTTCGCGAACATGTGATCGCAACGTGGCGTGAGTCGGGCGGTGAACCCGATGGAGGAGCCGCTCTGGCAACGCTTCTTCCCGCAAACGGCTTCGCAATTCGTTCGATCAAGCCGCACCTGTTTTGCATACACCCCAAGGATTACATGTGGGAATGGCCGGCCACCTTTATTGCAACGTATCTTCCCAGGCTTATTGAAATGGGGAGAATCGATCAAGAATTCGCGAACGAAGTTCGCGATGATTTCACCAAAGCGGAAAAGAATGCGAACACCCTGATGATTACGCCCCTGGTATTGGAAATCGTTGCCGAAAAACTCTAAAGCAAGTTACCGATGCCTCGTTTCTGCTCACGGCGGCAGTGAATGAACTGTTCCGGCCAGACCGAGACGCTCTGCGTCGGCTTTCAATGCCGCGATAACCTCGGCAATGATAGTGTCAAGCGGCATGCCGAGCTGCTCGGCGCCGCGAATGATGTCCTCGCGGTTCACCGCGCGAGCGAAAGCTTTGTCTTTCATTTTCTTTTTCACAGATCGAACGTCGACGTCTTGTATGCTTTTAGTCGGCCTAACAAGCGCAACAGCTACGATAAAGCTGCTTAGTTCATCAACAGCATACAGCGTTTTTTCGATAGACGTATCTCGCGAAACATGTGCGTAATCCGCGTGCGAAAGAATTGCGCGACAAGCTTCTTCAGTCCATCCGTGCTCCCGAAGCCATGCAACGCCGACGAATGGATGACCTTCGGTCGGGCTTCGCTCAAGGTTTGGATGGCGTTCATAATCCATGTCGTGCAACAGCCCAATGGCTTCCCAAAGATCGGCATCTTCGTGGCGCAACTGGGCAAAATGCTTCATCGAATCGGCGACGGCGTAGCAATGTTTCCGCAGACTCTCGGATTGGACCCAGTCGTGCAGAACCGTCAATGCTCTGGAAGCGTGTGTCTCACTCATCACCGCGACTTTAATGGATGGAAACGCTGTCGCCGCTTTTTATTTTTGTCATTCAATTTGATCGCGGTAATTGGCAGTTTTGGCTAGGGAAAGCAAAACGCGCCTTTGCCGTTCCGTCCGTAAAACGGACAGAACGCAAAGGCGCGATGGAGACAAACCAGTTTAGATATTAGTCCTGATCGACGACCACACGGTCAACCAATCTGTCCTCGCCTGTTCCGACGTAATGGACGCGGACAGGAACGCCAACCCTGATCTTGGTTCTCACCGCATCTTCGTCCAGAACCGTGCCGCCCCGGGTCACATAGGTGACTGTCTTACCGAAACGATAGTGGACAGGTCCGCTGGTTTCCCTCAGGACGATTGCACTGCCCGGCGTGTACTCTGTGATCGTTCCCGTTCCGTCTGTAGTGGTCGTCGTTGTGGTTGTTTGCGCAACCTGTCCCCAGGCAAACGGGGCTATAGCTGCCAACGCAATGCTCAAAAGCAGTTTCTTCATGATTTTCCCTTTCTTAGTTAAGTTGTGGCGAGACAGGCCTCCGCTCTTCCACTTTTTGAATTGAGCGGGCCAAAAAACGCGCCGCTATAGTAAGATTCGAACGGGACGTCTGTGCCGGACGCTTAAAAAGCTCTTCGCGGCTTGAAGCCCGCCTCTACCTGGAGAAGTCTTCCTCCTGAAACTGACGCCTTATGAAAGTTTGGATTGGAACATCGGGTTTTCAGTACGCCGAATGGAAGGGAAATTTTTATCCGGAAGATTTGCCGGCCGCAAAAATGTTGCCGTATTACGCGAAGCGGCTTTCAACTACGGAAATCAATTACACATTTCACCGGATTCCGGCGCCCAAAACCATCGATAACTGGAAGTCGGTAACTCCGAGCAACTTTCAGTTCGCGCTGAAAGCGCCGCAAAAGATCACACATTGGTCGAAGCTGCGTAATTGTGCGGACACGGTGCGATATTTCCATGATGTGGTCTCGGCGCTGGTCGAAAAACTAGGGCCTGTGCTGTTTCAACTGCCGCCCAACTTTAAGAAGGACACACTGGTGCTGGGCGATTTTTTGAATGGTCTGCCCGATGGAATGCGAGCTGCGTTTGAATTTCGTCACGAATCATGGTTTGACGATGAAGTTTTTGAAACCTTGCGAGCTCGAAATGTTGCGCTCTGCATCGCCGACACGGAAAAACTGGAGACGCCGAGGGTCGCCACCGCTGGTTTTGGTTACCTGCGGTTACGGCGCGAAGATTACACGAAAGGCGATATTGAGCGCTGGACCGAATTTGTTCGAGGACAGGCAGGTCGCTGGGCGAACGCTTTCGTTTACTTCAAGCACGAAGAAGCAGGGATTGGTCCCAAGCTGGCCGCGCAAATGTTAGAGCTGCTGGGCCGCCTTTGACGGCTCTGACGCGGGCGGCTTTATCCAGTCTCTCGACAGAAGTTCGCTATTTGGTGCTCCGGCGAACCACAACCGCCGAGACGCTTTCTACATCGACGTATGCATCGAAAAACTCTGCCCCTGTCAGGTGGGTAAGATGGATCACATTTTGGGTCAGCGCTTCGATCGTTCCGCCGATCTTGTCTCCGGAATCCAAGCGTAACTCGACGGTTTTCCCGGTGTTATCCTGTAGAATGTTGAGGATGGTCGTGTCGGATTGCATCGCGGTCTTGTCTTGAGCGAACGCGCAGGAGCAGAATGTTGCGATAATTAAAGCGGTTAAAAGTTTATGAGATTTCATGGCAGTCCTGTTCTGCACACTTCCCGACCAAATGCCAGTGAATAATGGGCCCCTGCCGTAATATTCTTAGTATTCAGCAGCTCAGACTTTCGCGGTTATTTGCCGATAAGAATCAGGACACCAGCGATCAGCGCCAAAAGGTATAACAGGAAAATGAACGGACCCAGGTTTAGGCCGAATCCTAAAAGACCATCGATGATGAGATAAATTGCGAGAAGCAGCATGCCGATGTTTTTGGTGAATTTCATGCCGCCACTATTTTGCTTCGCCGGTGTGCATGACAATCCAAAACGTTGGCACTCTGTTCGATCTTGTGTTTCCGTCGCTTGTTCATCCCCGGCGAAATTCATTAGAATCGTTTCTGATGGATATTGGCGAAAATCTTGAGCGTATTCGCGAGCAGATCGGAGGGGCAGCTTCAAGAGCTGGCCGCCCACTAAATGAAATCGAGCTCGTGGCGATAACAAAGACGCATCCAGCCACGAAAGTTCGTCAGGCAGTTGAAGCTGGGCATAGCCTCTTTGGTGAAAGCCGCGTTCAGGAGGCACGGGCAAAGATTCCCGAACTGCCGTCAAATTTACGCTGGCATTTCGTGGGACACCTGCAGAAAAACAAGATCCGCCAGGCATTGCCCTTGTTTGAACTTTTTCACGGAGTCGATTCGCTTGCGCTGGCTCAGGAAATGAACCGGATCGCGGCTGACGCAGGAATGCATCCACGTGTCTTGTTGGAGGTAAATGTAGCGGGTGAGGGGAACAAGTTCGGTTTCACGCCAGAAACTGTCCGCGCGGAAATGGAACCGCTCCTGGCGCTTTCTCGGTTGTCAATAGAAGGTCTCATGTGCATTCCGCCGCTCGCGGAAGAGGCTGAAGCGTCACGGAAATATTTTGCGCAGCTTCGCGAATTGCGAGATTCGCTGGAAAAGGACTTTAACCTGAAACTTTCAACGCTTTCGATGGGAATGACGCAAGACTTTTGGGTAGCCGTCGAGGAAGGGGCAACGCTTGTGCGAGTAGGCACGGCGATCTTCGGCGAACGCGCCAGGCGGCAGAAGGCTTAGATGCGACTCGAGCCCACGAATATTCAGCAAATCGGAGCTGAGCTCGCCATTTCCTGGAACGACGGCGCAGAGTCTTTTCTCAAACTGGAAATATTGCGGCGTAGCTGTCCCTGTGCAGGATGCGGCGGCGAACCCGACGTGCTGGGTAATCTCCTGAGGCCGCATGTGACGTACACGCACGAGAGTTTTCAACTCGTCGGTTTTGACATTGTAGGCGGTTACGCGTTGCAGCCCCGTTGGGCGGATGGGCACAGCACCGGAATTTATAGCTTTACTTACTTGCGCCGATTGGGAGAAGCTTTGGGGTGACGGTGTGCACCAAAACTGAAACCAGTTCATGCCTCTGACGGCGAAATTTTTGATTGTTTGCTTGTGCTTCGCTTCGTGCGCAGTGAGTGCTTTCGTCGCGCCCTTTGCGAGTGAGCAATCCCAGCAACCGCAAAGAACGAACGCGATCCCGGTAAAGAATCACGAGATTGTCCGGCGCGTTTGGATTGTCACCTGAATATTCAATCAAGGTAGCCGAAACCGCCCGCAAGAGCAGACCCAGTGGGCGAGTAGCGTCAATTGCCCCTACCTGGAATAGTTACGCGCAAGAGGGTCGTTCCTTCAAGCCGCGGATGTAATTGCCGTTCCTGTGATTGAGCCGGAACCAGAAGAAATTCGAGCGGTGCAAGATTGACACTAGCGCAATGCAGCGAACCAGTGAGGCAGCAAACGATTGCGAACTGCCCGCGAGCAGCCACTTCGCGCGGTGAAACCAGATTCCATTTCTGGACTTCAAACAATTCACCCCTGTAAAGAAGCTCACCTGCGGGCTCGATCAGGTTCGGAGCGACATCATCGAAGTCAATACACTGCAAGGCGTTCTCGATATGTAACTGGCGCGGTTTGCCTTCATTATCCATACGATTCCAATCGAACACGCGATACGTACTGTCGCTGTTTTGCTGGATTTCGATGAGTAAGTTACCGGCCCCCAGAGCATGAAAGCGTCCGGCCGGAAGGAATACGGCATCGCCCGGTTTGACGGGAATTTTGTGCACGTGATCAGCTGCGGTTCCGTCGCGGAGCGCGTTCTCAAACTGGCTTCGCGTCGTCGATTCTTTAAATCCAAGATAAAGCTCGGCCCCGGGATCCGCGCTTACAACATACCAGAACTCGGTTTTGGGTTCGCCTCCTAATCTACTGGCGACTCCGTCTGGCGGGTGCACTTGCAATGAAAGCTTTTCGTGAGCGTCAAGAAGCTTCAATAGCAGCGGAAAACGTGGAGTGTCGGGAACGCTGCCAAAAATTTCTTTCCGATGCTCGGTCCAGAGTTCGTGCAAAGTCTTTCCACGCAGTGGTCCGTTGCAGACGATGCTCTGCGCTTCGGGACGATCTACGATTTCCCACGATTCTCCGATCGCCTTCTGCGGCGGCAATTTTTTTCCCAGGTGAGATTCGAGACGCCGCCCCCCCCAGATGCGTTCCATAAACACGGGTTCGAAGGTGAGGGGACTTGAAATTTCGGATTTCGGATTTCGGATTTCGGATTTCAAATCAGCCGATTGTAAGTTCCGGAGCACCCAATGCCAAACTGTTCTCCGACGGCCCGGTGAAATCCTTTCTCAAATACTGGATGCCATTATTGATTTGGCTCGGTCTGATTTTTGCCGGCTCGACCGATTTGATGTCGGCCGAGCATACGTCGCGATTCATCATTCCATTCTTGCGCTGGCTGCAACCGAATCTTTCACTGGAGACTCTTGCGTCGATTCACTTCATCGTTCGCAAGTGCGCGCATGTGACCGAGTACGCGGTCCTGGCGTTGCTTTTGTGTCGCACTGCCGACTTTATGGTGAGTCCGAAGCAGTCGACGCCTATCGTTTACGCATGTATCTGGGGCGTCTGTCTGCTCGTGGCCGCCACCGACGAATTTCACCAAAGCTTTGTCGCATCGCGCGGGGCCTCCGTTAGAGATATCATGATCGATAGTGGGGGAGCGATCCTGGGACTCTTAATCGCCGCCGGTTTTCAGATGCGTCGCACGACAAGCCTAAAGGGAACAAAGGCGAAGTCGTAAATAGGCAAGTATGGTTTTGAGAAAGCTCCTTCAGTGTTACTTGCGTTTCTCGGGGAGTTAATGAAATAATCAGCCCCGAATGCTGACCGCAGTTGAAGAACTCTATCTGTTCGCGTTCTCGCTTTAGGTTTTCAGATGCGCTCCCTTGGGATAGCCAATCTGGCGACCTCAAACTGCGCGTCGGAACGTCACTAACCGGGATTGTACCTGCTAATCTAATGTCCGCGCGATGGTAAAGAGGATTGCCAACAATACTTCGTCGCTCTTCGCCACGCTCAAAGCCTGGCAGGTGCCTGACCTTGCTTTCGTATTTTCAGCGATTGCACTTTGGTTGGCTTTTAGCCCGGGATCACTGTGCTTGGCGAGTGCCGTTCAACAGGAGCGCGGAACAGGCACGGTCACGCCGCAAATTAAAACCGCAGCCAGAATTACGGCTGCGCCAGCGCGCGTAAAAACCGCCGGTCGTGTCGGCGGCACCGATATTGCTTGGAATACGGGCGACGGATCGACCGGTTTTATTTTCGTCATGGCAAATGGTCGACCGCCGGTTCTTGTCGCTAAAAGCGCCCAGGGTAGCCGCGCGGTCTCGTGGATCGGAACCGGTACCTACGTTTTCGAACTCTACGGAGATGCCGAACGAAATACCTTGCTCGCGACTGTAACCGTCACCGGTGTCGCGGAACGCGGCGTTCCTGCTCGAAACGAACTCCACTGGCTGCTGATTGCCGTGCTCGTTGTGGTTCTGTACGTCGCTGTTTATCTCAGTTCGACCGGACCGGTCCGCACGACATTTCCAACCGAGCCGACGACTTCGCCTCGCCAACTCCATGTTTTACGAAATCTTTTGCTTGGCATCGCCGCATTTATTTGCGTCGATGGCGCCATCTTTCATAGCGGATTGTATGTATCGATCCTCGCTCCCAGTTCATACGCGGGGCGTGTTGAGAGAATTACACTAGCCGAAAAAAAACGCGCGCCCTCAGGTCTCAAAGAAGTGCTCGTTCTTGGTGATTCCCGCATAGCGGAGGGATTCTCCGCGAGCCTCGCGAATGAGCTTGGCTCCCCCGCTGGGCTTAAGTTCGTTAGTCTGGCCGAACCCGCCGCCTCTGCGAACACCTGGTATTATATGCTTCGCGAAGTGGATCCGACCAGGCAACGCTACTCCGCGATCATCATTCCTTACGGCCTGGGCTACGAACCAAATAACGCCGATCCGCTACGAATTTCCATGACAGCTCCGCTACTGCGATATGAAGACAGCTTCCATTTTGCCTCTGGTTTTCAACGGTGGTCTGGCCGATTCAGGGCATTTATCGCGGGCATACTACGAGGGTCAGCGTATCAAGACGATGTTGTCGATCTTCTTGCCCATCCCATAGCACGAATTAAAAACGTTCGACAGGCTGATAGAACATCTTCCAGATCAGAGTACAAAGGACGGGATTATGATCTGGTGGGAACATCTTACGACGCAGCGACAGGCCAGGTAACGTTCGCGCCAAAGTTAACGGAAGCTCAGAGGTTGGCTTTCCGGAAGAGCTTGATACAACCGTCCCAGTCGGACACGGAGTACTCGCTCAAACTGCAACGAGATTGGATCCCTCGAATCATCAATCGCTATGCGGATAGTCCAACCGCAATCGTGCTTACGCCTCTGCCTCGCGGTCCATTTCTCGAACTCGGGGGATTCTCCAAAGGATACGAATCTGTTCTTCCAGACTCCGTCATCCAGAGAACGAGTTTTTCGTTGCCGAGACACACGTTCGAGTTTCTTGAAAAACCGGAATACTACTTTGACGCTTTCCATCTTAACGCAAAGGGTCGCCAGAAGTTCACAGAAACCCTTGTATCGGAACTAATAGGACGCCTTGCAGGCGCTTCGACACCACAAGCTAACGCTGGAGCGGAATTGTTAGAGAATGGACCGAGCGCAACGAATGAGACGAATTAGGACCTAACCTAACGACTATTGCATGCTATTTAACAGCTTTCAGTATTGGATCTTCTTTTTCATCGTGGCGGTGCTGTTCTACAGCGTTCCTTTTCGCTTCGGTAAAATCCTGTTGCTACTCGCAAGCTACGTCTTCTACATGTGGTGGGATCCACGATTCATCGTGCTCATCCTCACGTCTACGATCGTCGATTACTACCTTGGAATCTTCCTTGAGACCGCAGCCGGCCGCCGTAGGAAGCTTCTGCTTGTAGTTAGTCTCGTCGTTAATCTTGGGATACTTGGGTTCTTCAAGTACTACGATTTTTTTGCCGGCTCGCTGGCTGCATTGCTTCGAGTTCCTCCGTCATCGGTGGTGTTGCAGATTGTGCTTCCTGTCGGTGTCAGCTTCTACACCTTCGCCAGTCTCTCCTACACCTTCGATGTCTATTGGGGAAAGATGAAGGCCGTTAGAAACCCGATCGATTACGCGCTCTTCATCGCATTTTTTCCTCATCTGATTGCCGGTCCGATCATTCGTGCCCGGCAATTCATTCGTCAGATCTGGTCATGGCGATCCCCGACGGCAATTGTGGTCCAGAGTGGAATCATCCTCGTCGTGTCAGGCTTGATAAAGAAAATGGTGTTCGCGGATCGGTTCGCCGTAATTTCGGATTCGTATTTCAGCAATCCTACGGCGCATCCGGGTTGGCTCGCTGCTTGGTCGGGCTGTCTTTCTATTACCATGCAGGTATTTTTCGATTTTTCTGGGTACACGGACATCGCTCGCGGTTGCGCCAAGCTGCTTGGTTTCGAGTTTCCGCTTAATTTCGCCCGCCCATTTTTGGCCAGAAACCCGCCTGACTTCTGGCAAAGGTGGCACATAACACTCTCTACATGGGTACGAGACTATGTGTTCATGCCGCTAAGCAGCGGAAGAAAAGGGCGTCTGGTGTTATATCGCAACATTTTTGTTGTGATGGTGCTCGTGGGTCTGTGGCACGGAGCGAACTGGACGTTTGTATTGTGGGGCGCCTACCATGGTCTTCTGCTAATCGGCCACCGTCTTTTCCACCGGGCGACGGCAGGAACAGCGATCGACAAAGTTATGAAGAAGCATTGGTTCGTGCCGTTTAGCGTCGGAGCAATGTTTACAGCCTTCGTGCTAAGCGCGGCTTTCTTTCGTGGGAAAACTCTTCAGAGCAGCGCATATGTCTTAGGTGCGCTGTTTGGTTCCACGCATATGACCGGGGACTTCCTGCTCACGACCGGTACTATCGTGCTGATCTTCATTTCGCTGTTTCTCACCGTCGCCCAGGAACGAAGCCAGTTCATCGATCGTCTCGCTTTGCAGCCGGCTCGCATTCAAATCCCGGCGTACGTGTTGGCGTTTCTCGCGCTAGAACTGTTTCCCGCAACCGGTCCTGTGCCGTTCGTTTATTTTCAGTTTTAAGCAGCGACAATGCAACAGAAAACAGTAGCGCGGTAGACACGGCATCACGCCGGACACCACTTGCATTTTCTACGGCGACGCGTGAAATTCCAAAATGCGCGGAGACAAAGCATGCCGTCGAAGACGGCGACAAACGATGATGCCACGTTCAAGCCAGCCTCGGAACTGTCAAAGATCTATTTCGAGCAATGCAGCGTCAGCCCTGACAAAGACACTGGGGTCTATTGCCGAATCGGCGAGCCCTTCAGTCACACCTGGTTTGTGCTTACGTACTTGTTAGGTCTGAACAATGTGCGGAGCGGCCCCTTCAGCCGTCTACTATTTTTCACGCGATGACACTCGCCGAGTTTTTTTCCGAATTCGAAACGACGGCTTCGCTGCCACCGGGAACCGTGCAAGGCCAGGAGCGGCTCGATTCCATCGAGCGGTGGGACTCGTTCGCCGTCGTCGAGTTCATGTCGATGGCGGACGAAAAGCTCGGCGTTCAGCTCGAGCCGGCGCAAATAGCCGCCTGCCGTCAGGTCAGCGATCTGGCCGTCCTCTGCGGATTCAAACCGTAGCGAGCCCTTCCGGCCCGGGAGCATCGTGACTCAGTCGAACCGCGCCGTTCTTCAGGCCATCGAGTATCACCTGCCGGAGGCACGCGTCACGAACGACGCGCTCGCCGAGCAGTTTCCGGAGTGGACGCCCGCGCGGATTCACGAAATCGTGGGCGTCGACGAGCGGCATGTCGCGGCGAGCGACGAGTGCGCGTCAGACCTCGCGGTCGCGGCGGCCACGAAGCTATTCGCGTCGGGCCGCGCATCGCCCGCCGAAATCGACTACGTGATCCACTGCACGCAGGCGCCGGACTACTTTCTGCCGACCACTGCCTGCGTGATTCAGAACCGCCTCGGTCTGCCCAGGCACTGCGGTGCGGTCGACATCAATCTCGGATGCTCGGGCTACGTGTACGGCCTCGGTCTGGCCAAGGGCCTGATCGAATCCGAACAGGCGAACCACGTGCTGTTTCTTACAGCGGACACGTACAGCAAGTACCTCAACCCGCGCGACAAGAGCGTTCGAAGCGTGCTCGCCGACGGCGCGGCGGCCACACTGCTGACGAGCGACGCGTCCGCCACGGGCGGACGGCTGGCCGGCCCGTTTGTGTACGGAACCGATGGACGCGGCGCGTCGAACCTCATTGTTCCCGCAGGCGGCATGCGACAGGCCTACGACCCAAACGCCCCCGTGCAGATCGACGACAGCGGGAACGAGCGCACCGCCAACAACGTGTACATGAACGGCGCCGAGATCTTTGCGTTCACGCTGCGTGAAGTGCCGGCGGTGATCAGCCGTGTGCTCTCGGCGAAGGGCCTCTCAGTCGACGATGTGGATCTTTTCGTGCCGCACCAAGCGAACGCGTTCATCCTCGCTCATCTCCAGCGAAAGCTCCGTATTCCGCCGGAGCGATTCGTCATCGACATGGCGGATTGCGGCAACACCGGCTCGTCGACGATCGCGATCGCGCTATGCCGGGCGATGGCGCGGGGCGCGATCCGCGCCGGCATGCGCGTGATGCTCGTCGGCTTCGGAGTCGGCTACTCCTGGGGCGCCACGCTGCTCGAGTGGATCTGAGATTCGAGTGGCAAAGCGCAGGTCAACGTTTTTCTCGGTCTTCTCTATCGAGCCGGTGATTTTGTGATCTTTGCCGATTTCGAACCTGCGCATCACGGTCCTGCGGCGAAACGCGACAAAATGATGTCCGGTGCGGAGAATGGATGATGAACAACCCAAAGGCTTATCACAGACTAACTCTTGAACGAAGGCAAAGGCCGAAACCTGGGAAAATATGGGCCTGACTGGGCTCGAACCAGTGACCCTGCGCTTATCAAGCGCATGCTCTAACCAACTGAGCTACAGGCCCGAAAAATTTTGGATTGCCGGTACCGGAAACCGGAGGACAGAATTAAACACGGGCCCGTTTTTCCGCAATCCGAAATCCGATTTCCGAGATCTTTGGAGGCAAGGGGATTCGAACCCCTGACTTCCAGCTTGCAAAGCTGGCGCTCTACCAACTGAGCTATGCCCCCGGTGAATTGTCGATTCTAAATTGCGCGTCGTGGATTGCAAATTCGCCCGATGGCGACAAATCAACTCCAGCGATGCCACGATCCCTCAGATTCGATCGATATAACCTTCTGCATGCTGGAAAGGGAAAGAAATTGCCGGATGGCCACGTTGGTAGTCGCCATCCGGCAATATGCTTGAGCTTTTTTTTGCGCGCCCCGCCCCGAACAGGCTCGTTCTTTTGTCAGTTCCCTTGAGCAGGCGTCGCCAAATACGCGGTTCTCACATTGTTTGCGTCGACCGCTCTGCCGGTGATCTCTCCATTGTCGTTTATGTCCTTGGCGGTTTCGAGACGGGCAGAAAAGTCGGGTTGTTTGAGGTCATTAAGATCTTGCATAACACCGCTTTCCCAAACAAATGCACGGCAATTTCCATCTGCGTCGCAGGAGAGTCCTACCACTTGCCGTCTTTCGTTGATTCCATAGGCTTCACTGTGGACGTCTCCTGGGAGGAAACCGAGCGGCTGCATCCCACGTTGTCGTGTCCAAATAAATGCCTGAAGGAAGTTGCCGTCGGGGTCGTTAGGCGCACCGGCAAACCCGACGACA
>DATBEX010000205.1:0-8999 GCA_036558805.1 Candidatus Udaeobacter sp. | reverse complement strand
GATGAAATCAACAAATAATCTGCTGCTCGCCTTTCTTCTCGCTGCCGGGTGGGTAACACAGGAATGGTTACGCGGCTGGGTGTTCTCCGGTTTCGGTTGGAACGGCCTCGGCGTAGCGCTGCATGGCAATTGGCCGCTGATCCAGGTGGCTGAATTTACTGGCGTCGCTGGCTTATCATTCATGGTCGCATTTGCCAACGTCATTGCGATTACAACCGTGCGCCGTTTGTTTGTCGAAGCGAGCACGCGTGTGGTGCGCCCCCATTTTGACCTGACGCTAACATTGGCGGCAATTGTGGGTATTCTTACTTTTGGGCTCCGCGCCACCCAGGTCTCCCGACCTACAAAGCCGCTCCGGGTTGCCGCCGTCCAATCCAATGTGCCCCAGAACCAAAAGTTCGACCCGCAGTTCACACGCAGGATTTTCGATCAATTCCGTCGCCTGAGTGAAATTGCGCTACAATCTAATCCTCCGCCTGACTTGTTGATCTGGCCGGAAAGCTCCATGCCCGGGCCGGTTCTTGCAGACCGAGAGAGTTACCAATTCGTGATGGATCTGGCGGCATCAGCGGAGAGCGACATTCTCCTGGGGACTATTCACGAGGAGAATGGAAATGTTTACAACGCCGCGCTTCTCATTTCCGATGGGGGCGAACAAATACAGGTTTATCGAAAACTCCATCTGGTCCCTTTTGGCGAATACGTTCCCGGCCGCCACCGGGTGCCGTTACTTGCGCGAATTGTTGGCGACCAGGTCCCTGGAGATTTCACAGCAGGCAAGGAACACACAGTGTTCGAATTGACAAATAACGAGGTGAGGGTCGCGCCTTTGATCTGTTTCGAAGACACAGTCGGCGAGTTAACGAGACAGTTCGTGCTTCCGAGCGAAACGAATCCGGGTGCGAATCTACTCGTAGACATAACGAACGACGGATGGTTTTTGCGTTCCGCCGGGTCGCATCAGCATCTCGCGAACGCCATTTTTCGGTGTGTGGAAACGCGTCGTCCCATGGTCCGCGCCGCGAACACTGGCGTAACCTGTTTTGTGAACGAATTCGGGCGGGTCACTCAAAAATTGCAGGATGACAATGGAAGCACGTTCACCGAAGGCGTGCTCACAGGCGAGGTAAAAGTTCCCACGGAGCACGACCTAACCTTTTATGTGCGCCATGGCGAATTGTTCGCGAAGATCTGCGTGGCAGTGACTGGGATTGCAACGCTTGCGATCTTGGCTTTGCGCAGAAAGTTGTAGAGGCGTTCGCCGCGGCGAACGCCTACCGTGCTTGACACAAGCACTGCTAGAGGATCTCGCGAGAATTTCGGCCTTATGCTAAAAGAACGCCATGGCCCTCGAACTGCCACTTGATCATCTGGCTGAACTTTGGCCCAGGAAACTTCGCGGCGCGCGAATCGGCGCCCTGCTTCATCCCGCATCGGTCTCAACAAAACTTGAGCACGCGTCGAGGATTCTCGAGCGACACAATGGTGATCTTTTTCGTCTCGCAACGTTTTTCGGTCCGCAACATGGGTTTCTCGGCCAAACACAGGACAACATGGTGGAATGGAAAGGCTACGAACATCCACGTCTTCAAATTCCGGTTTACAGTCTTTATGGCGAACACCGCGAGCCGACTTTGGAGATGCTGAAAGATCTCGATGTCTTGCTCGTCGATCTTCAGGACATTGGAGCGCGCTATTACACTTTCATCTGGACGATGTATCTGTGCATGCGCGCGTGCGAAAAGGCGCGAATAGAAATTGTGGTGCTCGATCGACCAAATCCGATCAATGGCGTCACCATTGAGGGGCCGTTGCTGGACCCAAATTACAAATCGTTCGTTGGCCTTCACCCGATTCCGGTGCGTCACGGAAAAACAATCGGCGAACTCGCTCAGCAATTCCGAGAAGAAGCTTTTCCGGAATGTAAAGTGTCGGTGCTGAAAACGAAAAATTGGGAGCGTTCCATGTGGTTTGATCAAAGCGGTCTGCCATGGGTGATGCCCTCACCGAATATGCCGACTCTCGATACGGCAACCGTTTATCCCGGCATGTGTCTTCTGGAAGGAACAAATATTTCCGAAGGCCGCGGCACAACGCGCCCGTTCGAGATTTTCGGCGCACCGTTTATTCAAGCCGAATCATTCTGCCGCGAGCTCAACGCACTGAGATTACCAGGCGTATTTTTTCGCGAGAACTATTTCCAGCCGACATTTCAGAAGTTCGCTGGCGAACTGTGTGGCGGTGCGCAGTTACACGTGACGGATCGAAACACGTTTCGACCGTTTCAAACAGGCGTTGAAATCATTCGAACACTTCGAAAATTAAAGCAATTCGCATGGAAACAGCCACCGTACGAATACGAATGGAAACGACTTCCCATCGAAGTCTTAATCGGCGGGCCGACCAAATCGCTTTTCGGCGCGTGATTAGCGGGATTGCGGTGTTCAGCATGCTCGCCGCAACTCGCTTCGAACTTCGAGCGGATATTCCCTGGCCTGAAGTTGTGCAGCGGCTTGCCTATGAAAACGAAAAGCTGGCTCGGCGTCCTCAAGGACATAACGGCGAATACTTCGTAGTTTGTACTCTCTATTACACACCGAAGGAATCCGGATTCACTTTCGACCGCGGATTTGACGCGACCCCGGTCACGAAGCCTGGTCTGCGCGGGCGAAAATATCCGCGCGATTTTCTGCGCTCGGTAAAAAAAGAAGGCTTTGGCCGGATTGTTACACCGGTGGACGGACGCAATTACATTCGTTACAACAGTGGAAACTCATATGCGTTCGCTTCGCATCCCACCGGTGGCGGCGGAGTACTGGCTCCGCGCTTTTCCGCTGCGATGAAGTTTGCACAGGGCGGTCTGCGTCGAGGAGCGATTATCGAAACCGAATCTCCAGAGGTGCAGAAAATATTTCGGAGCAATCGATGGCAGATCATGGATACCGGCGGGGGCCTGCGCCACTGGCAAATCGACTGTTATTACGGTGAAGATGAGCCACTCGGACCGGGCAAGTTCATGGGGCGACCGCGTGCAACCATTTTCGAATACGCTTACGCCAGGGCGCGAATCACGAACTGAAGTGAAGCCGTTTGCGGTTCGGCTCAACCTGCGTGGCGACCTGGATTTTTTTCTCCGATCAGGCGCACGAGGCCAGAGCATCAAACGCAGCGTGAGCGAGAGGACATCGGTCACGGATGTGATCGAGTCATGTGGAGTGCCGCATCCAGAGGTTGACCTGATCCTGGTTAACGGACGGCCGGTCGATTTTCACCACATCATCGCCAGCACGGTAGATATCGAGCTTTATCCGGTAAACACGCCGATTACGTCATTTACAGAACAACGATTACAAGTCGCTCGTCATACTCGTTTTGTCGCAGACGGGCATCTCGGAACACTCGGGCGCGATTTGCGGTTGCTCGGCTTTGATGTCGCTTACAATCCCCAAGCCGAAGACCGTCAATTGCTCGGCATCATGGAAAGCGAAAATCGCGCCCTCCTTACACGCGACCGGCGTCTACTGATGCACTCAGTGGTAAAGACCGGGTATTGTCCGCGTTCGCAAAATGCTGACGATCAAACCATCGAAGTAATCCGCCGGTTTGATCTTCCTGAGGCGATCGCTCCATTCACCCGCTGCATCCGCTGCAACGCGCCACTGCTGGAAGTTTCCAAGTCAGAAATAATTGAGAGGCTTGAGCCGCTTACGAAAATTTACTACGAACGATTCAGGCGTTGCACGGGCTGCGGGCAGATCTATTGGGCTGGGTCGCACTTCTCAAAACTTCAAAAACGCCTCGAACAAATCCGCGCACGTTGTCCGTGACTTCGTGCCCGCGAAACGCGCGACGTTTCTCCACGCCCTCACACCGTCTCATTCTGAGCGGAGCAAAGAATTTCTGATAGCGTCTCGAGCGATCTTCCAGCGCAGATCAATCAGAGATGTTTCGCTTCGCTCAACATGACAGCGCCATATATTGTCGCGCATTCTTGGAATGAAACGGCTTCCACGTTACCTGCTGTTGCCGGTGATTCTTGGCGTTCTCCAATTTCCCGCCGCACAAGCTTATGGCCCGCTTGGCCATGAGATCGTGGGAGCGATCGCGGACGAACGATTGGCCAATACACCCACCGCGACGAAGATCCATGCACTCCTGGGTCGACTTACATTGGAGAAAGCTGCCGTTATGGCTGACGAGATCAGAGGCTGGGACAAAAAGGGCGTTGACCAGCCACGGTCATTCCATATTTCAGGACCTCGATACATCGACAGGCAATTGCGCGATTTCTGGAGAGCCAACCCACCAACCAGCTTGGATCCAGGCACGCCTTCACATCATTGGTTCCACTACACCGATGTTCCGGTCGTGCCACCGCAAAGGTACGGGGACAGCTCCGCCGGCCGCAGCAAATGGGACATCGTCCACATGATTCCCTTCTGCATTCAGGTCTTACAGGGACAAGTATCCGAACAAAATGAACGGAAAATCACAAAACCCGTGGCGCTTATTTTACTGGCTCATTACGTCGGCGACATTCATCAACCGCTTCACGTGGGCGCGGAATATTTCGATCGACAAGGCCGAGTCGTAGATCCTGACAAAGACAGGTCGGCGCTTGGAGACGAAGGCGGAAACACCGTCACACTCGAACTGAGTGATGAACCACCACGCAGACGCGGAATACATAAGAAAAAACTCCACGGCTTTTGGGACAACGATACGGTTAACGCGCTTTTTCCTTCCGTACCGGGCACGCTGCGAAAAAAGGAATTTCTGAGAGGAATTGAACCGCTGAAGAGACAATTGATTCATCAAATGGCCTCTCAAGAACCAACGAACTGGAGGGTGCCGGCTAATCTTAACGTGAACAACTGCGCAGAAGCGTGGGCAGACGAAATCCTGCCAGTTGCTCGGGAGGCGTATGCTCGGCTGGAATTCAGAGACGTCCACCCGCAGCAACACGAAGGCCGGATCATAGCAGCCGGAAAAGCAGTCAAAAAAATCGACGCGGGTCACAGTCTTTATCGCTCTTGGTCAGCTGATGTCGTCCGCGATGAACTGCACAAAGCCGGCTGGCGGCTTGCCGATTTGTTACAGAAAATTTTGTAGCTGAAAAATGCGAGCCGTTGTCCAGCGTGTTAGTCGGGCACGGGTGACCGTGCAAAGCAGTGTCGCGGGAGAAATCACCGCCGGTCTTATGATTTTGCTCGGTGTCGGGCGCAATGATACATCTGTTGTCGCGGTCAGCATGGCGGAGAAGATCGCGAACCTCAGGATTTTTGAAGACGACCAGGGAAAGATGAATCGCTCTCTCCTGGACGTAAGAGGCAGCGCGCTGGTTGTCTCGCAGTTTACTCTTTACGGCGATGCGCGTGGTCAACGAAGACCCAGCTTTATTGCTGCAGCGCCGCCGGAACTGGCAAAAAAGCTTTACGAAGAGTTCAACGAAGCGCTGCGCAACCTGGGAATCAACGTGGCAATAGGAGTTTTTCAGGCAATGATGTCAGGGGGAATTGGTGAACGAAGGGCCCGTCACAGTCCTTCTCGATTCTGACAAAACGTTCTAGGAGGCGGCAACACAAACAGACACGCCCCGAGTTCTCCACAATCGAGATCGCGCGTAGGATTTCCCGAAGTTTTAGGAGTGCTTACGCGTTCTCGCGCCGCCTTCAAGAATAGCCTTCGATGCCGATTGGGCATATCACCGTCAACCAAATGAAAGCGATGCGAGGACTCACCGCATCCCAAAAGCGCTTCGCGCCAGACTCTGACAGCCGACGACGAAAACGGAAAACAAAAATCGCGCCGAGATTTCCACGGCGCGACTTCGTTTAGAAACTATCTTGGTAAATCAGGCTTCTGTCTTCTTCGCGCTGGCCGTTTTCCTGCACTGGGCTTTCAACTGGGCAAACTGGTCGGCCGAAAGAAGTCCCTTAGCCTGTTTGAGGAACGTCTTTCGACTTTCCTTCGTGCAGCCGGCCTTCATGCAGTCTGCCTGCCACGCTTCGATCTTTGCCTTTTGATCTGCCGTGAGATTGAGCGTCGCCAAATTCACGCACGCCATTGCGTCCGCTTTCGAAGCGCCCCTCGCACAACACGCGTGATCTCCTGCAAATGCATTGGATGCCATTAGCATCGCAACTATGACCAGAGTTGTAGTGGTAATCTTAATCATGGTGAACCTGAGACAGGCCTGGCTTTAGACGCGTTTAATCTTGCATCGCTGGACGCTACCAAAGGTTGAAATGAAAGCGCAGCAGCGGCGCTCCGCCGCTTTCGTTCTCGCAATCGTCCCGCGTTACCATGTGATTGCGAGGCCTGAGCAACGCTAATACAATGGAGATCGGTGCCCACGACACTTGAACCAGTTCGTCCGATTCAGCTCACAGAGATACAAGAAGCGCGCAAGCGAATCGCAAAAACAATTATTCGAACGCCGCTCGTCCGGCTGCAGCTCGGGCCGGACTTTCCGGACATTCGGCTCAAGCTGGAAAACCTGCAGCCGATCAATGCCTACAAATTGCGCGGCGCTGCGAACGCTGTCGCGCTGCTTTCCGATTCCGAACGAGAGCGCGGTGTGTGGACAGTAAGCGCGGGAAATGCAGGACAAGGGGTCGCTTATGCAGCGCGACAAGCGGGCGTGCCGTGTGCGGTCGTGGTGATTGAAACCGCGCCAAAATCAAAATTGGAACGGATGCGCACGCTTGGTGCAAAATTGCTTCCAGTACCTTACGAGGTCGCATGGAAAACGCTGGAGGAACGTTCATTTCCGGGCGCCGACGGAACTTTCATTCATCCATTCGATGACGACAATTTCATCGCTGGCCACGGAACCATGGGGCTGGAGATTTTGGAGGACGCGCCGGACACGGCAGCAGTCGTCGCAAGCATCGGCGGCGGCGGACTCATCACTGGCGTTGGCAGCGCAATGAAGGCGCTCAAACCAGAAGTAAAGATTTTCGGAGTCGAACCCGAGACGGCCGCACCCGCTGCGCTCTCGTTCAAGACGGGATCGCCACAAGTGTTTAAGGATTGGAAAGCGTCTTTTGTCGATGGCGCCGGTGGCCAAAGTGTGTTCCCCCGGATGTGGGAACGAATGAGACCGGTCGTCGATAATTATTTTGTCGTCAGTCTCGAAGAAACGAAGAAAGCCATGCGTCTCATGGCGGAAAAGACACGCGTGATCTCCGAGGGTGCCGGCGCGCTCCCGCTGGCTGCAGCCTTGAGCGGAAAAGCTGGCAAGGGTCCGATCGTGGCGATCGTTTCGGGCGGGAACATCGACCTTAGAAAATTCTGCGAGTTGGTTGCAGCGTAAAGTCGGCTCTGATATTGACTCTCAGTCCAGAACTTGGGAAAACGTTCTCCGTAGTACAGCAAAGGAGGCAAAACAAATGAAAATTGGAGAGACAGCGCCAGATTTTGAGGCGGAAACCACCGAAGGCCGTATCCGGTTCCACGATTGGATCGGTAACTCCTGGGCCATTCTGTTCTCGCATCCGAAGGATTTCACGCCAGTCTGCACGACTGAACTCGGCTACATGGCGAAAATTAAGCCGGAGTTCGACCGCCGGAATGTGAAAGTGATGGGATTATCGGTCGATTCGACCGGCGATCATACAGGTTGGGCCAAGGATATCGAAGAGACGCAAGGACAGGCGCCAAACTATCCAATCGTCGGTGATGCCGACTTCAAGATCTCGAAATTGTACGGGATGCTTCCTGCCGACGTTGAAGGCGATCCGAAGAAACGGACGCCAGCGGACAATGCCACCGTGCGCAATGTTTACGTCGTTGGCCCTGACAAGAAGATTAAGCTGATCCTGATTTACCCAATGACAACAGGTCGCAACTTCGACGAAGTGTTGCGGGTGATCGACTCGTTGCAATTGACTTCGAAGCATCAGGTGGCGACGCCCGTCAATTGGAAGCAAGGGGAAGATGTGATCATCGCGGGCTCAGTCTCGGATGACGAGGCGAAGAAGCGTTACCCGAAGGGCTGGAAAGCGCCGAAGCCATATCTTCGGATCGTCCCGCAACCGCAATAATTGTAAGGCGTCTGTGTCAGACGCCTCCAGTTGCACCCGGCGTTTCACAGAAACACCCTGCAATTCCCGCCTTACCCCATCACCTGCTCAGCAGAATATTCCACAGGGTCCTGCTGAAAGTACTTTTGCAATTCCGCGTATAGCCGCGGGTGACGAGCACGCAGAGCACGTGGCTGTTCAAAGAAAGCCTCGACCGATACGGCGAAAAACTCGGACGGATCAGTGGCCCCGTAAGTATCAAGCAGGGTCGGTATCCCGGTCTCGTCTGCGGCGCGCAGCGACGCAAACTCGGATTTCATTACTTCGCTCCAGGCCAATTGTTGTTCCCGGGTTTCTAATCCCGGCACTCCGTCAGCCGCGTGATTTTCGTAGTCGAGTTGGTGTGCGAATTCATGAAGGACGACGTTCTTGCCATCGGAGGGATCGGCTGCGCCATGTTTTACAGCGCCCCACGCAAGGACCAATGAACCCATTCTACGACCGGTCTCACCAAGCCGGCGCACAGTCCGCTCCTCCCAAACATGGTCACCAACCTGATGGTCTTCCTTCACCATGTACGACAATGGATAAACAAGAATTGTGAGCAAACCTGGGAAATAGTCTGTGTTGCGATGCAACAATAGAAGGCAAGCCTGCGCGGCAATCGTCACACGCACCTCATCGGTGATCTCGAAACCGCCACATCCTTCGAAACGTTTTTCGGCAAGAAATACTTGAATGTGACCCAGCAGTTCGAAGCGATCGCTTCCGGACAGCTTGTGAAAAAAGACGACATGACGCTCAACCAACGTCAGCCATTCTTTCGGAAACGGCCGCGCTTGCAGGCGCCGCCGCTTCCCCTGTTTCAAAAACTCCAGGATCATATGAAAACCAGGCGTTTCACCACGTTCGCTTCAGCGGGTGCGCTTCGGTATTAAAGATAACTTTATCGAATTGCAAGGTTTCAGGCGG
>DATBEX010000204.1:0-7866 GCA_036558805.1 Candidatus Udaeobacter sp. | reverse complement strand
AATGACTGGTGTGGAGGTCGCGGTCGGTGCGTTCTTCAACGGAAAGGAATTCATTTATCCGCTCAATGTAAACTTCGAGCACAAGAAGCTTTTCCCGGGCAACATTGGTCCGTCGACGGGTGAGATGGGTACGGCGATGTTCTGGAGTGGCCCCAACAAGCTGTTCAATTCCACTTTGAAGAAGATGGAGACGAGGCTCGCCTCGGAAGGCTATGTCGGCTACATCGACCTGAACTGCATCGTAAACGGGAATGGCATTTATCCGCTCGAGTTCACGGCCCGTTTCGGCTATCCGACCATCAGCATCCAGCAGGAGGGCATGATCACCCCCATCGGCCAGTTCCTCGCAGATCTCGCCGCAGGCGCGAACCCGAAACTGAGAGTGAAAAGCGGCTTCCAGATCGGTGTTCGCATCGTCGTTTCACCGTTCCCGTTCGACGATGACGCCACGTTCCTCTCAGTGTCAAAGCATGCGGCCATCCTTTTCAGAAAGGGCATTCCCGAAGAGGTCCACATCGAGGATGTGATGCAGATCAACGGCCAATGGTATGTGGCGGGCACTTCAGGCGTAGTGCTGGTGGTCTGCGGAGTCGGTCCGACCATGCGTCAAGCGCAGGCACAGGCCTATTCACGCATTCGGAACATCATGATTCCGGATATGTATTACCGGGACGACATCGGCGAGCGCTGGTTCGAAGACCACGACAAACTGCACACGTGGGGCTATCTGCGCGAAATCTGACTTAATCTGACCAATTAAGCGGCGGAACGATATTCGCCCGAGGAAGCAAGACTGAGCAATTCTGCGAGGCGCGACTCGTAAACCTTGCACATGGGACAATCACCGTTTGGTTCAATCCATTCAGGATGTTCTTTAAGTAATGCTTCGTGGATCTGCCGTTGAAGTTGAACATACCCCTGGACTTCGCCAGGGAAGACTGGAGAAGTGTTCGCTTTCATCGGCAACAGCATGGGTAACAATCAATAGGCAGCGACAACGCATGCGTGGGATTTTCAACTGCCACTCCAGAGGTGATCCGCCCTCTCTCTTTCGGGGTAGGCTGCCGTCCGGCTAGCTAAGGCGCAATGGTTTACCGCTGACGACTCTTGAGTTCCTGGTCAGAAAAATCTATTTGCAAAGCAAAATGATCCGGATGAATTGTTAACCGGATGGTTAAATATTCTTCCAGGGGTTTGAATCGAACCTTCGCTGCGCTCGCCGATCCGACCCGGCGCCGGATCCTGGCTCACCTCGCGCGTGGCGATCAACGCGTCACGCGCCTCGCCCGGCCGCATCACATGTCGCTTCCAGCAGTTTCAAAGCATCTGCGGGTCCTGGAGAAAGCAGGACTGCTTCGGCGCCGGCGCTATGGACGCGTTCATGAGATGCGATTGAATGCGAAGCCACTCAAGCAGGCTGCCGAATGGGTCGAAGTGTATCGAAAGTTCTGGGAAGGATCGCTTGATCGCCTGGCCAAATATTTAGAGAAAACAAAAAGGGTCCCGGAAAGGACAACGAAGACGAAGCCAAAACAGAAAGACAAAAAACATGAACGAAAAAACTGAATTAGCGGATGCGCTGGTAGTCGAACGCACACTCAATGCGTCGATTGCGCAGGTGTGGCGAGCATTGACTGACGTCGATCAAATGCGGGCCTGGTATTTCGATTTGAAGGAATTCAAAGCTGAGCCCGGTTTCGAGTTTGAATTCATCGTCGAACATGAAGGCACGAAATATCATCATCTGTGCAAAGTTACCGAGGCGATTTTGCACAAGAAACTCGCCTATACCTGGCGATACAAAGGCGAACCAGGCGATTCCCTGGTCACGTTTGAATTATTCCCTGATGGGAACAAGACAAAGCTGCGAATAACACATAAAGGTCTCGAGACATTTCCAAAGACGCCGGCGTTCGCACGGAAGAATTTCGAGATGGGCTGGACCAGTATCGTCGGGGAGCTGGAGCAATTCATGGAAGGGCAAAGTCGATAAGAAAATAATAGCGACAATCTGGCCCCACAAAGAGCAGTGGAGGCACAAATCCACGTCCACAGTTCCAGAGCTCGTTCGTTGTACTAGTACGGATAAGAAAGGAAGACATGAGCACAACAGCAGAAATGAAAAGACCAAAAATCGTCTCCCCAAAGGAGTGGGAGGCTGCGCGACAAAAACTTCTTGCGAAGGAGAAAGAATTAACCCGGGCCCGTGACGCACTTGCCGCTGAACGTCGGCGAATGCCCTGGGTTGCGGTGGAGAAGAGTTACGAGTTCGACGGGCCCGATGGAAGAGTGAGCCTGCTCGACCTATTCGACGGCCGCCGTCAATTAATTCTCTACCGTGCCTTCTTCGAGCCGGGCGTCGTCGGCTGGCCCGAACATGCATGCGTTGGCTGCTCCATGGTGGCCGACCAGGTCGCTCACCCCGCTCATCTGAACGCTCGCGACACTACGCTTGTGTTCGCCTCTCGCGCGCCGCAAGCCGATATCAACCGCCTAAAGGCGCGAATGGGCTGGCAGTTCATTCCCTGGTTCACGATCACGGACGGTTTCGACAAGGACTTCGGCGTGGATGAGTGGCACGGCACGAATGCTTTCATTCGCGATGACGACCGCGTGTTTCGCACGTATTTCATCAACAGCCGCGGTGACGAGCAGATGGGGAACACTTGGAACTACCTCGACATCACCGCCCTGGGGCGGCAGGAAGAGTGGGAGGATTCACCGAAGGGCTACCCGCAGACGACGCCGTACGAGTGGTGGAGGTGGCACGATGAGTACGGTAACGACGAAGCCTCCGAGAAGGTCCTAGAACAGATCCGGCGGGGCCGCGCAGCCGCACAAGTGGGCGAGACCAAATGAACCGAGGTGTGAAGTTGGCAAAATCCTGTAACTGTGTTGGCGGCCGTTCAATTGTTCGGCGCGCTTTGGATGTTGTCGGCTGGATTCTTCCAGGCACGATTGTGGCGCTGATTCCAAAGTGCCCGATGTGTCTCGCAGCGTACGTGGCGGCCTGGACCGGAATCGGGCTTTCGTTCTCGGCCGCAACGCACCTGCGTCTGTCGCTTCTAATTCTATGCGTTGGCTTGATTTTGTTTCTGGCTGTGAAAAGCACGCGTCGGCTGGTTCACAAATCTTGCCAGTGTGAAACGCCGCGACCTACGGTTAACGAATTGGCACGCGACGCTACGACAGTGGTGCACTGCAGGTGAACCAGTGACGGAGATGGTTGTAATGAGGTGCACAAGCACGACATTCCGATCGTCTGATAATAAGCTGGCGATAACTATGAGCTTCAATTTGTTCGACCTGGCCGGATTCATTGGCGTTTTACTGATCGTGATCGCCTATCTTCTTCTGCAACTCGACAAACTTCCCAGCTCTTCCTTGAGCTTTTCGCTCCTGAACGCTGCCGGTTCATTGCTGATCATGCTTTCCCTCATCTTCAAGTTCAACGTATCGGCATTCTTGATCGAGGTGTTTTGGTTTTTGATTAGCCTGATCGGACTATCGAGATGGCTCTTCTTGCGGAACCGGCTACGCGTCAAAGCAGATGAAACAGTAACATGAGAAAATGGCAGATGCCGGTCATTGGATTTTCGAAGAACGTCCAAACGAAACAACCGACGCGCGGGTGAATTTCCTTTAGATTTCGGCGGCGCTGAGAAAGAGTACGGCAGGAGGGAGATCAACCGTGGAAGTCAAGAGAGTGGGTACTCAGAATTCCGTTAAAGGGCCAGCCGACTGGTTCACGGGCATGGTTCGAATTGACGCGTTGTTTGAAGCGCCTGAACCGGCGCGAGCACGTGGCGCAAGCGTCACGTTTGAGCCGGGTGCGCGGACTGCGTGGCATAAACATCCGCTCGGTCAGACGTTGCTTGTCACTTCCGGCCTCGGCTGGGCGCAGCGCGAAGGCGGTCCGATCGAGGAAATCCGGCCGGGCGACGTAGTTTGGTTTGCGCCTAACGAGAAGCATTGGCACGGGGCTACGCCGACAACCGCGATGACGCACATTGCCATTCATGAAGCGCTCGACGGCAAGACGGTCGAGTGGATGGAGCCCGTCACGGATCAGCAATACCGGGCAAAGTAAAAGTCCGAGCCGGACTGGCGCTGCAAGGATATCGAGCGATTTCTTAGCGGAGAAGATGGCCGGCTACGATACCGGTGACCCCATCCTGCAACGCGTGCGCGATCATGCCGGGGCGCAGACTTCTCCGCCAATACGCGAGTAATCCGAGCATTATCGCCAGCACTGCGATCAAGAGAATGAATCGCCAACCCTGGTAGCCGTGACTGAGCGCAAAAGCGATTGCCTGGAGAACAATTCCGCCGGTCACAGCGTTTGTTAGCGCGGTGAACTGGCGTTGTAAATAGCCGCGATATATTAGTTCCTCACAAAATCCGGCGGTCGCGGATGTCGCCAAGAAAAGGACGACTTCGATCGGTCCCTTTGGAAGAAGATGGAGAATCGCCTGGTTCGGAGTGGGCTTGATGACATAATTGAGGCCGCTCATTACGCCGCCGACGACGATGAGAAATCCGATAGCAATTGCGAGATCGCGAACAAAATAAATCGGGCGCGCCCAGCTGCCACCGACCAGATCCGCAATCCGAACCCCTCGTTGACTGGCGCCGAACCAAATGAACACCACAACAATCCATTCGAAAGCGATGACGACAATGTAACTGAAGGCGCGGCCAATCTTCGCTCCGAATGGAGTCAGACCTCCCGCGTAAGCGCTTGTAATCGAAAAACCGAACATGAGAAGCAAAGCAACGATAGTGTGCCAGGCGGGAGCGATTGCGCCGCGTTGCAACGAATGGTCACTCGGTAAATCTGAACCCGTTTTTGTGAAAGCCGACATACCGACAAGCTGTGTTCAATTAGAGCTCAAGAAGTTAGAAAGTGGAAGAAAACAAGAAAGGAGAAAACCGATTGGGATCTCTCCTTGACGGCTTAGGAGAGAGACGCTAGACTCCTAAGTAGTTTAGGAATCACCATGAGCGAGGAAGCCGAACTTTTGCCGGGCACGCTGGATTTGCTAATTCTCAAAGCTGTCTCGCTTGGACCGCTTCATGGTTACGCTGTTCTCTCCCGGATCGAGCAGATTTCCGGACGGCGCTTGTTTGTTGAGCAGGGAGCGTTGTATCCGGCTTTGTTCCGGCTGGTGCGCCAGGGATTGTTGAAGACCGAATGGGGGAAATCGGAAAACAACCGGCGAGCGAAATTTTACGAGCTGACGGCCAGGGGGCGCAAGCGGCTGCAGCAAGAGACTGACTGGTGGAAGCGAGCGGCGGCCGCGGTTACGGCAGCGCTCGCGGCGCGGCCAAGCGAAGCATGAACCTGGTTTCTTACCTTCATTCGTTAGGCGCGAGATTCATTCATCGGACTCGAACGGACAAAGAAATGGAGGAAGAGGGTCAGTTACACATTCAGCTTCGTGCCAGGGATCTCGAGCGTTCCGGTATCGCTCGTTCCGAAGCAGAGCGGCAGGCGCGAGTCGAATTTGGCAGTCAGGAGCGATTCAAAATTGAGTGCCGTGAAGCGATGGGCGGCAATTTTTTCGACACGCTAATTCAAGACGTCCGATTCAGTCTGCGCATGCTCATGAAATCGCCCGGATTCACAATTGTCACAATTGCAACTCTTGCGCTTGGGATCGGGGCTACGACTGCGATTTTCAGTATTGTGGACGGCGTTGTCTTAAAGCCGCTGCCATATCCGAATCCCGAACAACTCGTTAGTCTCGAAGTTAGCCCGCTTGCGCTCGATGCCTCGCTCCGCGGTATGGCGCCGGAGGATTATTTCGTTTTCCGCGAACAGAACCGCACGTTTCAACAGATGGGAATCTACTCAGAGACCGATACAGATCGAGATGTCAACATTACCGGGTTTGCGGAACCGGAGCGGGTTCATGCACTGGACGTGACGTATGACGTGCTTTCGACCTTGGGGGTCGGGCCGATGCTTGGTCGGCTGTTTCTGCCCTCGGATGATTCCCCGGGCGCAAGCGCGACCGCAATTCTGACGTATGGCTACTGGCAACGCCACTTTAGCGGCGACACTTCAGTGGTCGGCAAAACCATCACAGTCGATGGACAAGTTCGCCAGATCATCGGTGTCATGCCGCGCGATTTCCGCTTTCTAGACGTGATGGACTTGGCGTTGATCCTGCCGCTGCAGTTGGACCGCAATAAAATACGGCTGGGAAACTTCAGTTATTTTGGAATCGCTCGACTGAAGCCGGGAAAAACCATCACCGAGGCTGGCGCGGATGTTGCGCGAATGCTTCCAATCAGTTTTGAAGCCTTTCCAGTGGGGTCAGGTCTTAGTCTTGACCTGCTCAAACAATCTCGGCTCAGTCCAAGTCTTCGCCCGCTGAAAGAGGAGCTTGTCGGTAACGTACGCACGTTGCTTTGGATCGTGCTCGGCGGAGTTGGGGTCGTTCTGCTGATTGCGTGCGCCAACATTGCGAATCTTCTTCTGGTGCGGACGGAAGGCCGGCAGCGCGAGCTTGCCTTGCGCGCCGCGCTTGGCGCGAGCCGGCGGCGCGTCGCGATCCAATTACTTCATGAGAGCTTCACGATCGGTTTGCTGGGTAGTATTGCCGGTTTCGCACTTGCTTACGCCGGATTGCGCGTGCTGAGTGCGTTCCCACCGGACGGCCTCCCTCGGCTTGGTGAGATCAGCATCAATTCACAAGTTCTTTGTTTTTCTCTCGGACTCACCCTGGTCAGCAGTTTGCTGTTTGGAGTGATTCCGTCGCTAAAATATTCTCGGACCGGCGTAGTTAGTCCCGAAAGCGGCCGTATTGCCGGCGCAAGCCGGGAACGTCATCGCGCGCGCAATTTTCTTGTTATAACGCAAATTGCTCTCGCGGTCGTACTGCTAATTTGCGCCGGGCTGATGATCCGAACCTTTGTCGGCTTGACGCATGTCGATCCGGGATTCGTACGTCCCGGCGAGCTCCAAACGTTTCGCATCGCAATTCCAATCTCCGATGTTGCTGACGACAATGCGGTCGCGCGCATGGAGCAGCAAATTCAGGACAAGCTCGCTGCAATTCCCAGCGTTTCCGCTGTTGCGTTCGCAAGTTGCGTCCCGCTCGATCAGGATGCGCGATTTGATAACGTTTTTGCCGAAGATCGCGCAGATCGGCAGGGAGTCGCTCCACCGGTGCGCCATTTCGTTTTCGTTTCGCCCGGATACTTCTCTGCTTTGGGTGTCCCGCTTATCGCAGGGCGCGATTTGGCTTGGACAGAAATCTACAACAAAACCCCAGTCGCGCTGATCTCGGAAAATTTTGCGCGCGAATATTGGCGCACGCCCGCAGAGGCGCTGGGCAAGCGTATTCGAATCAGGACGACAGACGACTGGTCTGAAATCATCGGCGTTGTTGGCGACGTCCGTGATCAAGGGATGGATAAGGCAGCTCGCACGAATGTTTATTGGCCTCCGCTACAGGCGAAGTTCTTGAGCCGTCCGCTCCGCGTGCAGCGCAACGTCACTTTTGTCGTGCGCAGCTCTCTCGCCGGTTCGGAAGATTTGATGAAGCAGATCCGCACAGCGGTTTGGTCGATCGACCGGAATTTGCCGATCGCCAACGTTTATACATTAAATTTCTTGTACACAAAATCCATCGCGCGGGTTTCGTTCACATTGTTGATGCTCGGGATCGCAGCCGGCATGGCGCTCGTTCTAGGGGCAATAGGACTTTACGGTGTGATTGCCTATTCCGTCGTCCAGCGCACTCGCGAAATAGGTGTTCGCATTGCAATGGGCGCTCAGAGAAACGATGTTATCAGACTTTTTCTGCGAGAGGGGATGTCGTTTATCTTCGTCGGCGTGCCGATCGGATTAGCGGG
>DATBEX010000203.1:0-5962 GCA_036558805.1 Candidatus Udaeobacter sp. | reverse complement strand
TAGGTTGCAGCTTCGCCGGCAATGCTGGCTGGTGTGAACGGCGCGTAATCGTTGATTCTTTCCGGGCGAAATCGTCCGAACACATGTCCGCAACGAGCGCTTCGAAAACATCTGTTGATTTGTTGCGTAGCATAGTGCGCAACTCCCTCAAGTCGTAACCAGCGCATTCAGGATTTTTATGCAGTGCGGTGTCGATGAGGCGAGCGGCGCGATCTCGCAAAGCCTGCCATGTTCTGGCATTTGCCGCGATTTTATCGCGAACGACAATTTCATCATCGCGTTGGAGGCCCAGCAGGGCTTCAGCGATTTCGGCGCTGCTGAAACGAGATTTGGCCAGTAGACTTTGAATCGGCACGAATCCGCCGAGTCCAATTTCGGAGCGCACACAGGCACGGACGTTATCCGGGGCCATGGCGCGACCCATCAGCAAATTGCGTTTCGCCTCATCGCGAAATTTCTCGGCATTTGGATCGAGAACGATTCCGCCGGCGAGCGTCTGCTGTTCAGATGGATCGCGAATCACAAAACGATCGCCAATAAAGGCAAACATTGGTGATGTAAGTCTCAGCTGAGCAATCTCTTTTTGGTCTGGCTCAACAAGCCGATTTTTGAGGAACGTGATTTTCGCCGCGACGCGTGATGTTCCATGATGAAGATAGACTGACGAGCCGCTTTTCAGGGGTCGCGCGCTGGGATTTTCACGAGGAAGCCGCACTGATTTTTCGATAAGAGCAATGAGTGTCGAACTTGCAGGGGCGAAATCGGCAATCGTGACGACCTCTCCTCGTTTGATCTGATCGACACTCAAGTCCGGCAGACTCAATGCAGTCCGCATTCCCGGTTCGGCGATTTCCAATTCGCGCCCGTGGCTTTGAATCGAGCGAATTCTCGTTTGGAGATTGTCGGGCTGGATTATGATCTTCTGCTCGCGGCGCAGTTGCCCGCCAGTCAATGTTCCCGTAACCACGGTCCCGATTCCGCGCAGGGTAAACACGCGATCGATAAACAAACGGGGCTTTCCGTAGTCACGCGGTGGATACATCGCGCCGAACTCGCCGGCGAGTGTCCTTTTCAACGCTTCGATGCCGTCACCCTTGCGAACCGAGATCGTCACGATTTGCGCATTCGCGAAGGGACTGTCGCGCAAACGATCACGAATCTGTCGGGTTACGACTTCGGTCCCGGCCAGATCGCTTTTGGTGAGAGCAATCACAACTCGTTCTACTCCAAGGTAAGTCAGGATCTGCAGGTGCTCTTCCGTTTGTGGCATCCAGCCGTCGTCGGTGGCAACAACCAAAAGGGCGAGATCGATCGATCCGACACCAGCGATCATGTTTCGAACAAAATCTTCGTGACCGGGCACATCGACGATTCCAATGTGGAGCTGTTGCCCGTCTGGGTCGGCAAGATTTAACTCCGCGAAGCCGAGATCGATTGTGATTTCTCTCTTCTTTTCCTCCGGCAGCCGATCAGGGTCGGTGCCTGTGAGCGCTTTTACCAGCGCGCTCTTGCCGTGATCGACATGACCGGCGGTCGCCAGAATGAAATGTTTCTCCGTCATTTAACACATGCTGTGCGTATCGCCTCAATCACTGTCTCATCCTGGTGCGGAAAGATCGTGCGCACGTCCAGTTTGAAGCGATTCTCGTCGATATAGCCGACGATGGGTGGAGTACTACTGCGAAGACGGGCTGCCAGGTCGGCCGGGGAACAATGCCTCGGGAGAATTTCGATTGTAACGGATGCAATCGCCGATTTTGGCAGGGTACCGCCGCCGACCTTGGCCGTACTTCGGCCCATGGCGATCTGCAGTGGCAAGTCATTCAGATGACCGACCATCGCTGTGGCTCTTTTACACAGGGCTTCGTCGGAGAATCCTAGCAGCCCAATCACCGGAATTTCGGCCGTCGCTTGGTTGAGGTGCAGGTCGATCGTTGCTTGCAACGCTGCGAAACAAAGTTTGTCGCAGCGCAAGGCGCGAAATAACGGTTCACGTTTTAACGCCGTAATGAATCGTTTCCTCCCAGCAATAATTCCGGCCTGCGGAGCACCCAAAAGTTTGTCGCCGCTGAAACAAACAAGATCCGCGCCGGCTTTTAATGTCTCAAAGGGTGTCGGTTCGTGCTCGATGTTCCCGAATTGCTCGGTCGGAACAAAGGCGCCGCTGCCCAAGTCCTCTACAAAAGGAATTCGCTTTTTCCGCGCGAGTGCCGTGATTGCCGCCGCAGACGGCGACTCGACAAATCCGCCCATGAAAAAGTTGCTGCGATGGACTTTCAGAATCATCGCGCTGCGGGGGCCAATGGCGCGCCTGTAATCATCAAGTGTTGTTTTGTTGGTGGCTCCGACTTCGCGCAGGGCTCCTCCCGCGGCTTCGATTATTTCGCCAATTCGAAAACCGCCACCGATTTGGATCATTTCGCCGCGGGAGATTATGATTTCATTCTTCGAGACAGCCTGCTTGTCGCGGCGAACAAGCCGTGATCGGGCCCTGCCATTGCTCGCTGCAAAATGGTGGACAATGAGAACCAGAGCTGCCGCGCAATTATTGACTGTCGTAGCGGCTTCTGCTTTGCAAAGCAGCGCCAGCGCGCTCTCGGTGTATGCAGCGCGATTGCCTCGATCGCCCGTTGAAAGGTTGTATTCCAGGTTGGAATAGCCCGAAGCTATTTCGGTGAGAGCGCGGATCGCGTCAGGGGCGAGCGGCGCACGGCCGAAATTTGTGTGAATGACAATCCCGGTTCCGTTGATGACCGTTTGCAGCCGGCTGACGCGAACCAACTCAAGCGATCGATGAAGGTGTTCGACCATCGACTCAAATTCCGGGATTTCGCGTTTGCTCCGGATTTGCGAGAGTTCGCGGCGGACCTGCTCGACGACCATTGGTCGCGGGAGCTTGTTGGCCGTGACGAGATCATTTTCACCCAGCGCGTCGAGAACCTTATTGACCGCAGGGATTTCCCGGCGTGACCGCGGTTTTACGCTTTTACGCATATCCTTTTACGCATATCAATGGATCACGACGGCGATGGACAATAATTCTCCCGATGACAGCGGCGCACGGCGTTCGTCTTTTCCGTAAAATTCCAAACACTTTCTCCAGCTTCGCCTTGGAGACACACAAAAGTAATCCGCCGCTTGTTTGCGCATCGGTTAACAGAGTTTGCTGTGAATCGTCGGTGCTTCCCCAATCGACAGCCGCAGTTGTGGCAACAAGATTTTCGCGGCTGCCTCCTGGGATGCAGCCTTGTTCGATCAAGTCAGCCACCTCACTGCTAATCATCGGCACGGCATGCGAATCGATCTCAGCGGAGACGCCGCTGGCGCGGCAGAGCGAAATCAAATGGCCCATCAATCCGTACCCGGTTATGTCGGTGGCCGCGCGTACCAAACGAAGTTCGGCCACTTCAGCTCCTACAGCGTTCGGTTTCGACATCAGTGCGATGACCTTTTTCTGCAGCGTGCGGGATGCAACTCTGCGCTTGATCGCAGTGGTGGCGACGCCTGTGCCCAACGGTTTGGTCAATACGAGCAGGTCGCCGGGACGCGCATTTGCATTCGTTGTCAGACGGCGAACATCGACCACCCCGGTGACTGCCAGTCCGTAGATTGGCTCGGGATTGCGAATGGAATGGCCGCCGATGATGGCACAACCTACCTCGGCCGCCTTGGCAAGGCCGCCGCGCAAGACCGCTGCGATCACTGATGGCCGGACCAGGTCCGCCGGGAAACCAACAATGTTGAGTGCAGTCAAAGGTCGTCCGCCCATCGCAAAAATATCCGAAAGCGAATTGGCAGCGGCGATTTGCCCATACGAAAACGGATCGTCCACGATTGGTGTAAAAAAATCGACGGTTTGCACGAGAGCGCGATGGCGATCCAGACGGTAGACGCCGGCATCGTCAAACGTGGTCGAGTTCACGATGACTTTTCGATCAAGCGAAAGCGGAAGCTGCGGCAAAACTTGTCGCAGGGCCTGTTGGCTCAATTTTGAAGCTCACCCGGCGCAGGACGAAAGCGAAGTGAGTGTCCGGACTCGGTCACGCGACATGTGGTGTCACCTCCTTTCGCGGAATCGCGGTAGCCACGGCGCCGTGTCGCCGTGCGTTGCCACTGTGTGCGCCTCGACACAGCGAGGCGGCTCTAGAAATTTGGCGGAGAGGATAGGAATCGAACCTACCCCGGCCCCGGGTATGCGGAGTCGACAACGGTTTTGAAGACCGCGAGGGCCACCAGGCACCCTTCACTCTCCCAACTGCGGAATGCGGATTGCGGGTTGCCGAAAGCTTATTTTGCTTTCTTGATTGCCGCGACAACGGCGTCGAAGTCCGGCCAATCGCCGGTATCGAGTTTGGAATGGAGTAACTTGCCATTTGCGCGAATCTCGAAGGCGCCGCCGCTCGACGGAATCAACGTGAGCGACTTGATGCGTTCGCCGAGCTCGAGAATTTTGGTCGCCAGACTGACGGCCTTAGGCGTGTAGTTTCAAACGACGCAGTATTCGATCGATACGTCGGTTTTCACCGGCAATCTCCTTTCCGAAATGAAACTATCGGTGCGATGAAACCAGGTCAAGAAGCTCCGGGGAAACAGCAGTAGTTGCTCGAGACGCCGAGCTAAGAAAGCCGCCGTGCTTGACACGATTGCCTCAATTTAGGAAGTGTAGCCGCAGTCCGTTCCACCGGGCTGCGGCCTGTCCACTTCAGCAACCACGAATGCTTTCGAGGTTCTCAGCCCTGAAGATGTTCTTGAAAAGCTCCCGTTAAGCCCCTTTTGCAATCATTGTCAGCTAGAAGGCGAAATTCAGACCGCTGCGGATCATTCCGAAATTATTCCTGGGGCCGTCAATGATGCCGAAACTCAAGTCGTTAGTCCAACCGACGTGCCGCGCGAATCGAACTTCGAGACCGGCTCCGAATTGCGTGAGCACTTTAGTTTCGCTGCCAAAATGATCAGTCTGCGCATTCACAAGGAAGGCGTCCGGCGGCCCCTGCGTGTGAAGCTGGTCTCTTTCGCCGCCGCCGAAAATCGCGCCCACTCCGCCCCAAGCATAAGGCGCTAGACGCGTGCACGGAATCGGATAACGCAACGTAAGTGTGCCAAGGACAGCGCCGACGGCACGATTGTGACTGGTTCTTTCCTTGATAAGTATCGGGACAGACTGGTCTTCGAAGATATTGAAGCCAGGCTTCGTGGCGTCGAGCGCAAATCCCTCAACACCGACCCCAGCATAGCGACAGAAGAAATATTTTATGTCGCCCCCGCCGCCCCAGGCGTGATCGCCGCCAATGTAACGATCGTATGTGCCGAGCACGGGACCGCCTTCACTAGTGCTTTGTACAATGTCAATCAGTGAAGGATTAGGCGCGAACTCGGTGTTCGTGAATGCATAGGTGCCAAAGAGGTTCACATTCCATTCGCGATCTCCGTACCAGTCAGGACAGGGCGGGGCGTACGCGACCTGCTTCATTTCTTTTCCTGAATCTTTGCCAGAACGGGCGTAGGCGACATCAGTCAGGTAACGAAACCGCGTGGATACAGGCGCCTCGGCTGCTTCGGCACCTTCGCCACCAAACAGCCACGAGAAGGCAACAAACACGTCGGCAACCGGAGCACCCGCGGTGCAACCGAACAACGGAGAAATGTCAAGACGAGTGTGCGCTGACGGTTTCCACGCGACGGTTGGCCCGATGGTGAAACTGTGCAACGGATCGCCGCGTGTATCCTTGACCGTCAAATTCCTATATTCCATTTCTATACCGACTTTCAGACGCTCGTTAGGCAGGAGAATCGGAGTCATCAAGGCCTGTGAGAAACCCCATTCGCGTCCGCGATCTCCAGTATTTTCTTTTTCGAAAAACCAGTTCATGGCCCACTCGACGTGTTCGCCGAAATCCTGGGCTAGGAGCAAACGAATTTCGTAGGCATCTGGCACCTTGGGCGGACCACCCTCCTCCTCCTC
>DATBEX010000202.1:0-6590 GCA_036558805.1 Candidatus Udaeobacter sp. | reverse complement strand
GATACATTTTTGGAGCGCGCGGTAAACTGGAACATCGCGCAGTTCGCAATCGACGAGGCCCATTGTATCAGCGAATGGGGCCACGATTTTCGGCCGGAATATCGCGAGCTCAGGAAATTGCGGGCGCATTTTCCAGGTGTGCCAATGATGGCGCTCACCGCAACGGCTACGGAGCGAGTTCGCGCGGATATCGTGGAGCAACTCAAGCTGCGGGAGCCGCAGTGTTATGTCGCCAGCTTTAACCGGCCAAATCTCACTTATCGTGTTGTTCCAAAAGCATTGCCTTATGAGCAACTACTGACTTTCATTCGTAGCAGGCCTAATGATAGCGGCATCGTTTACTGCGCAAGCCGGAAGAGCGCCGAGTCACTGGCGCGGAACCTCGACGAAGATGGTGTAAGCGCAAAACCATATCATGCTGGCCTAACCAGTTCCGACCGCACCAAGAATCAGGAAGCGTTCCTGCGCGACGACGTTCGCATGGTCACTGCAACCATCGCATTCGGAATGGGCATCAACAAACCGAACGTCCGCTTTGTGGTGCATTACGATCTCCCGAAAAACCTGGAGAGCTACTATCAGGAGACTGGACGCGCAGGCCGGGACGGATTGCCAAGCGAATGTGTGCTTCTGTTTAGCGCGAGCGATGTCGCCAAACAACTCCACTTCATCGACGAAAAGAGCGAACCCGAAGCGCGGATCGCGCGGGACCAACTCCAGCAGATGGTTCATTATGCCGAGACGCGCGAATGCCGACGCGCGACTTTGCTAGGATATTTTGGCGAAAAGCATCCCGAGCCATCGTGCGAAGGATGCGACAACTGCCTGACCCCGCGGGAGACGTTCGACGGGACAATTGCAGCGCAAAAATTCCTTTCTTGCGTCCATCGCATCCACGCGAAAAGCGGATTCGGATTTGGTTTGAATCATGTGGTCGACGTCTTGCGCGGCGCGGATACGGAGACGATCCGTCAACGAAGCCACAACGATTTGTCCACCTACGGGATTGGCCGCGAATTGAAACGGGACGCCTGGCAGGCGATCGGGCGGGAGCTGCTGCGGCTCGGGCTCCTGAATTGCGCGCCTGGAAAGTTTGCAACATTGAGTCTGGCACCGGCTGGGCGCGACGCCTTACGCCATCGGACGCCGATCACACTAACGAAGCCGATTGACGTTGTCGCGCGGGATCAAAAACCTCGTGCGGGCGCAATCGAATGCGACGAAGCGTTGTTCGAACGGTTACGCGATCTCCGGCGCAAGCTGGCGGACGAACGCAACGTCCCAGCCTACGTCATCTTCTCCGATGTCTCGCTCCGCGAAATGGCAAAACATTATCCAATGACCGCCACCGAGTTCCGCAGAATTCCCGGCGTGGGCGAGCAAAAGCTGATGGATTTTGCAGAGACGTTCCTTGGCGAAATCAAAAATTATCTCGCCGCGAATCCGCGCCGGACGTTCTCCATCGACGCCGACCCTCCACGCCGATCGCGTCGTTCGCGTCTGAATGACAGCCAGAGAGAAACGCTTCGGCGTTTTCGCAGCGGCCAATCAGTGAACGCCATCTCTCGCGTACGCGGATTGGTGCGAAGCACCATTTACGATCATCTGGAAGCCGCGATTAAGTTGGGAGAATCCCTCGAAGCCGATCGGTTCTTCACCGCCGCGCAAAACAAGGAAATTGGGTGTGCGTTCCGACAGGTTTCTGATGGGAAACTTGCAGATGTAAGAGCACTGCTCGATGGCAAGTACGATTGTGGCGAACTGCGCATCTTCCGGGCTCTGAGCGCGCGCTGACGATCAGTGTTGTTTGTGATCGCCTTCGACTTTCATGTACGCGAACGACCCAAGCACGTCGTTGAGTGCTGAAAGGTTTTTGCGATAGCTCGCTTCGTCTCTTGCTGAGAACACGATGTAGGCGACTGCCTTGGGCAATTGCACGTAGGCGACACGCTCCCACTGCGAATACGCTTTGGTAGCAGGATATTCATTGATGAAATACGGTTGGCCATCGCCTGTTTTTCCGGCCTCGACTTTCTCCCTGGGTTTGCCGTGCACTTTTTCCATCTGCTGAATTGCCATGGCGACAAACTTTCCAACGTCCTCGTAATCAGTGCCGGCGATCTTGGCGTACATGATTGCATTCGCATCCGCCCAAGTCGATCCTTTGGGATACAGAACACACGGCAATCCCTGTTCGGCTCCAGCCTTGTTATCGAGAACCCAGCCCGGCGGCGCATCGATCTTAAACGCAGCCTTCGGACCGTAAACAATTCCTCCCCGAGAAGTTCCCTGGGCCAAACCGCTGCTGCAAAGAACAATCGAGATAATGCAAACGGAGAAGAGTGTTTTCATACTGTGCAAAGAGTTTGAGCCGCTCCCCGAATGAAATCGATTCTTTTTCTCTCGACAATTGATCAATCTTCTGGCGACAAGTTCACCGGACCCGTGCAATACCTGCTTAACTTACCGCCGCCGGTTTCATTTTTAATCGTCTCGGCGATTACGACCTTAATCGCGCTCACAGGCCTTTACCTCGTGCGAAAGAGGTATTCGGCGGAAGTCCTAAAGGAGAACCACGAAGTCGCGGCGATTATCTTCAATGCCTTCGGCCTGTTCTACGGTGTGCTGCTCGCATTTGTGGTGTTTGTAACCTGGAGTGGATACGACGACGCCACAAAGAACCTCCAACTGGAAGCAAATGAGGTCGCTGACATTTTTCACATTACAACAGTATTTCCAGAGCCCGCGGGCGAAACGATGCGACAGGAACTGCTGGAGTATGTCACTTCGGTTTATAACGATGAACTGAAAAGAATGTCGGAGGGCGAGATAAGCCTCCATTCCAACGAGGCAATGCTAAAGCTCATAACAACGTTCTACCAGTTGGACGAAAAGGCAGTGCCGAATAGAGAGATGTATGCCGAAGCATTAAAGCGGTTAAATAACCTCGCTGAGTACCGGCGACTCAGAATATTCGCGGGAAATGACACCGTGCCGCCAGTTGTTTGGTTAGTCCTGCTTGTTGGCAGCCTGATCAGTATTTCGTATACCTATTTCTTCGGAATGAAAAACATCAGAGCGCAATATCTAATTGCAGCGTCACTTACGGTAACAATTACGATGATTTTGTTTTTGATATACGTGCTCGACCATCCTTTTACTGGGGCAAGTATGGTTAGCGCGGAACCTTTGAAGCAGGTTATGCAGATCCTTAAAAACGATCCGGGCGTGAAACCCTCATCAATTCCCTAACGCCGTTTTTTTCTTGTCGGTTTCCCTTTGCGCTTCGTCTTGGCCATTCGCCGCAGCTCTTTTTTGCTCATCGATTTGTACATCCCTCGTGAAGCACCTCGAAGGGACGACTTGGAGCGTTTGCCGCGCTTGGCGGCCAGCGCGGCGCCGGCGGCCATTTGCTGTTTCTTTGATTTTGCAGGCATATAAATAGATTTCGTGTCTCAGAGACGAACTGGATTTATTCCAGCCCCAGCGAATTTTCGCCAAAAAAGGTAAGCCGGCATACCGGTCAACACGATCAGAATGCCAATTCCCGAAGTCGCGGGCGCGAGAAACGTAAGATTGACGATTAACAACCCCGCTACCAACACCGAAACAATAGGAACAATCGGATAGCCCCATGTGCGGTACGGTCGCTCTGCATGTGGTTTCGTGCGTCGTAACATCATCACGGCAATAACCATCAGAACGTAAAAGACCAAATCCGCCGAAATAATGTATTCAAGGAGTTGATTGTAAACGTTGCCGTGAACGACGCGATGTGTGGTGGCATCGATTGTCACGGTGCGTGGCAGAGTCAGGAGTACGGTCCAGATCCCCTGCGCCACTAACGCCGCGGCTGGAACATGAAAGCGATTGGTGGTCCCGATCTTTTCGAAAAACAGACGGTCACGCGCCATTGCGTAGTAAACGCGCGCTCCCGAGAGAATCAGGCCGTTGTTACAACCAAATGTAGAAATCATGATTGCCGCCGCCATGCAGAGTGCACCGGGATGCCCGAAGATGGCGTTCATCATTGCCACGGCTACCCGGTTTTGCGGTGAATGCTGGATCTCCGAGAACGGCAACACAGCGACGTACGCAAGATTCGCCAATACATAAAGAACAACCACGCTCCCGCAGCCGACAACTAATGCGCGCACAAGGTTTTTTCCCGGGTGACGTATTTCGCTGCCGATGAATGTCACATTTGTCCACGCGGTCTGCGCAAAAAGAGGGCCCACCATCGATTTTCCAAAAAGCAGCACAAGAGCGATGCCACCGCCGAGGGTCAACCCGGGTTGCGCGATCTGTGGGCTCCAGCCGTTTGCCCAGGAATTCCACCAGGCTGATGTCACCGCGGCGGAGTTGGCATTCCAGCCTAACGAAAGGCCGATTATTACCACAGCAGCGAGAGCCGCTGTCTTTGCAAACGTGAATGTGTTCTGGATGATTTTTCCAACTTCAAGCCCGCGCGTATTCGTCCATGTCAGCAACGCAATCAAACCAATCGCAACGAGTTGTTCTGTTGATAAGCTGATAGCGTAGTTGCCTAACGAAATCGGAGACACCAGATAGTTCTCAGGCGAAACTTGTGTGACAAAGACACCGAGAAATTTTGCGAACGCAATCGCTACCGCAGCGATGGTGCCGGTTTGAATTACCAAAAACAAAGTCCAGCCATACAGGAATCCGATGGAATGCCCGTATGCTTCGCGCAAAAAGACATAAACTCCGCCTGCGCGCGGCATCATTGTGGCCAGCTCCGAACAACAAACGGCGCCGGTGATGGTTAACAAACCAGCCAGCGCCCAGGCGAGCAGCAGCCAGCCCGGCGCGCCGCTTAGTCGCGATGATTCTGCTGAGGTGATAAAGATCCCCGACCCGATCATCGAGCCAATCACGATCATCGTGGCATCGACCGGTCCAAGCGTACGAACGAGACCGGAGGCATGTGGAGACGGCTCAGCCTCGGGCGGAAGAACTTCTGATCGGCGCGAGGGCGCGCCGGCTCCATCGTTGCTCTTTTTCGTCACAACAAACTCTGTGGCGCTTTGATTCTCACGCCTTCGTGCTCGAGCTGTGAGCGTAATTCGCGCGCGAATTCAACCGCACCGGGTGTATCGCCATGAACGCAAACTGTCTCTCCGCGCACCTCGACGTCGCGGCCTTCAACGGAGCGCACTTTGCCTTCGCGTAGCATCCGCAGTACACGTTGAGCGGCTTCTTTTGGATCGCGGAGCAACGCGTCGGGTCGCGTCCGTGGAACCAGCCATCCGTCATTCAAGTAATTGCGATCGGCAAAAATTTCGCGCGCGACTTGCAATTTCACCTTTTCTGCGGCTCGCTCCATCGAGCTATTCGCGGGCGCAAACAGAATCAACTTCGGGTCGACCGATTCAACGGCCCGCACGATTGAATCGGCCAGTTTTTCGTCGCGCACAGCCATGTTGTAGAGAGCGCCGTGCGGTTTGACATGATTCGGCCGCGCGCCCGCAGAAGAGGTGATCGCTTGAAAAACGCCAAGCTGGTAAGCCACGGCGTCGAACGCTTCTTCAGCACTTATCTCCAGTTCCCTGCGTCCAAAATTTTCGCGATCAAAAAAGCTCGGATGCGCTCCGACTGCGACCCCATGCGTCTTTGCAGCAGAAACCGCGACGTGCATGGTGTCCGAATCGCCGGCATGAAAGCCCGTTGCGACATTTGCCGAGCTGATGAGCTCGAATAATTCCTCATCGTGGCCTGAGCCTTCGCCGAGGTCGGCATTAATGTCGACGATGAGATTCATGAAGTATGTAAACTGAGTCCAACGCGAAAGAGTTCCAACTGTCGCTCGCGCTCGAGTAAGAGCCGATGGGCATCTGCCATCGAGACTTCGGAAAAATGCACCTGATCGCCCGCGCGAAGTTGCGCTGCAATGTCGAGATCAACTGCGATCACGTTCGCTATCTTCGGATAACCGCCAATCGTTTGGCAATCTCCCAATAGCAAAATTGGCTTTCCGCTCGGCGGAACCTGGATTGTGCCCGGTGCCACTGCTTCGGAGATTAGATCGCCCTCATCGGCTCGCTTCAGTTCTGGACCGTCGAGCCGAACGCCCATTCGATCGGAATCGGGTGAAACAACGAATTCGTGATCCGTGAATCGTTGAATCGTTAAATCGTCAAATCGGGGCCAATCAACGCCGCGAATAAAACGCAAAATTGGTCTGGGCTTTGCCGGACTCACCCAATCGTGAGGCGCAGTCCGCGAGGAAACGCCTGTAGCCGGGATTGATGATCCCGGCCACGCATGGAGCGAAAGAATATCCCGATCGCGCAAGGTGCGTCCTTGATAACCGCCGAAACCAGCGCGCAAGTCGGTGGAGTCGCTTCCAAGCGTCCTCGGCACATCGATTCCACCAGAGACTGCCAACCAGGACCGGCAACCAATTTGGGGCCGTCCAAATTTTAGTCGTTCACCGGCCTGCATGTGCGCCGCGTGGCCGACCGGCAATGCTTTCGATCCAATGCGCACATCGAATTCGCCACCACACCACGCGACCAGTCGTTCGTCCTCAAAGCGCAATTGCAAACCTCCCAACGTAATCTCGAGTC
>DATBEX010000201.1:0-3270 GCA_036558805.1 Candidatus Udaeobacter sp. | reverse complement strand
CTGCGCTTCAAACGCGGCAGGCGTGATCTCGGTTCCGGGATAGCGAACCTTGTCCACTAAACGGTGATAACAGAAAATAATTACCTGCGCAGTTTGGTCGACCACAGGCTTGGTAATTTTCGGGGATGCTGCCACGGCTGGCGTAGAAACGACCGCGGGCGTGGCAGATGCGCTCGCCTGCTGCGCGGCTGAGGAAACACTTTCCTGCTTCTTACACATCGAAAGGTTAAGTGCCAGAAACAAGGGGAGGACCGCAAATCGGATTATCATAAAAGAAGTAAAGGCATTAAGCGCGCCCGCACAAAACACAAGTGCTTTTTGCAAGCGCGAAGAATAGACAATTCCTCAGTCAATTACGTTGCATCGATTGAGCCTCGCGGCGAAAAACTTTTTGGTAGAAGACCTGTTTTTTGCTATAAAATGCGAATGCCGGGCCAAGTCACTCGTCTCATTACAATCGCAGCTGTCGCTTTGTTAACGGCTTGCGGTACGGTCACCACTACTTCGGTCAAAAACACGAGTAAAAGCTTTAATACCGTGGTCGTCGATGCAGGACATGGGGGCAAAGATAGCGGCGCTGTTCGACGCTATAGCCCACCAGAGAAGATGATTGCTCTCGATGTTGCTCAGCGTCTAAACCGCAAGCTGAAGGAATCGCAGTTAAAAACCGTGATGACTCGCAATTCGGATGTTTTTATTGAACTGAACGATCGCGTGGCTATCGAAAACGAGCAGAAAAACGCAGTCTTTGTCAGTATACACTTCAACGATTCGCACAAGCGCCGGGTTCGAGGATTCGAAACGTATTATCATTCGGGCGCTTCATTCGACATGGCGAACAGGATCCAGGGAAAACTGACGGCCATTCCGAATTCCTCAAATGGAGGAGTGCATACTGCAAATTTTCGTGTGCTCCGCAACGCAACGTGCCCCGCGGTGCTGGTGGAATGCGGATATTTGAGCAATCGTGCCGAGGGCAACAAGACGCGCGATTGGGAATATCGCGAACTGCTTGCAGACCGGATCGCGGAAGCAATTGTCGAGCAGCGCTTTGGCTCCGGCGTTTACCGTCCGTCGACACAGATGGCTGCGGAATCGCCACCGCAGGCAGAATCCTCCTCCGGACGAGCAAGTCTGACACCAGGGGTTATCCGCCGCTAAAATTCCTTGCCGCGCTGTTCGGGTCCGATTGCAGCGAGGAAGATCAACACTAGAAAGATAACCAGCGCAAAAAGGGCGAGCGCTTTTGCGTAGTCCGGATGTCCGCTCGCATCACGAAAACGGTCAGCCAGCCTGGCTTCAATAACAGCAGTGTTGGCGGCGAACAGATTTCCCAATTGATAAGCAACCCCGGGAAAGGTCCCGCGCACTTCACCCGGCGAAAGTTCATTCAAATGGACAGGAACAATCCCCCAGGCGCCTTGCACCATGAATTGCATGGCGAACCCGCCAATGACAAGAAGCGCAAAGCCCGGTGGGAAAACCCACAACGGAATCAGGATTATTCCGAAAATGGCACTCAGAATAATCGAGCGACGGCGGCCCCATTTTTGCGATAGATGACCAACCACTGTTCCACCGCACATCGCGCCAACAGCGTAAATGATTCCAGTCGTGGCTTTCTGCGTAACATCATAGTGACGCTGTTCGCCAAGAAAAGTTTGATACATGTCCTGGGTCCCATGAGACATGGCGTTAAACGCAGTCATCAGCAAAACGACGTAAAGAAAGAGGACCCAGTGGCGCCTGATTACAACGCGTAGATCGCTCCAGAAATTACTTGTCTCTCGCTGACGACGCACCCAAACCGGCGATTCGGGCACGTGCGCCCGGATGTAGAGCACAAGAAACGCCGGCAGCGCTCCTGTTACGAAGAGGCCGCGCCAGCCGAAGAACGGAAATACGATCCAATACACAACTGCCGCCAGCAGATAACCAAACGCATAACCTTGTTGTAAAATTCCAGAGAACAATCCGCGCGCCGCAGTCGGCAGGGTCTCCATTGCCAGGGACGCGCCAAGTCCCCATTCTCCACCCATGCCGATCCCATAAAGCGCGCGGAAAATCAGCAGCCAGGTGTAATTCGGAGAAAATGCAGTGAGCAATTCCATCAGAGAATAGAAGACGATGTTGATCATCAGCGGTATGCGCCGTCCGAACCGGTCGCCTAGCAATCCAAAGATGAACGCGCCAACCGGGCGCATCGCCAGCGTGATCGTGATCGCGTATGTCAGATCGGCAATGCTCACGCCGAAGTCTTTCGCCATCGGCGCGATTACGAACGTGAGCAGGAAAAAATCGAAGGCATCCAGCGCCCATCCCAGGAAGCAGGCCAGGAACGTTTTTCGTTGATTACGGTCGAGCGATTTGAACAGCTGCACCGCTTCCATGGCGGAGTGACCTAATCGTCACATCCGGAGAAGTCGAGACAATTACCGAAGACCAAACCCCGAAAGAAATCCGAAGTTCAACAGCACCGGCTCCAAAACACATCTACGCATCATGATACGTCAATTTGTTGCTTGATTCCCAAGAGAAACACTCTTTAGTTCCAGGACAATCATGGCCACGAACGGTCTTCATCCCCTGGAAACGCTCCTGCGCGAGCGCATCGTCCTACTCGATGGCGCCATGGGAACGATGATCCAGCAATACAAGCTGCCTGAGACAGAATATCGAGGAGAACGGTTCCGCGATTGGAAAGGCAAAGACCTCAAAGGCAGCCTGGAGCTGCTTAATCTAACTCGGCCCCAGGTCATCGAGGAAATTCATGCCTCTTATCTCGATGCGGGCGCAGACGTCATCGAAACGAACACATTCAGTGGCACAACGATCGGCTTGCACGATTTCCTGTTTCAAGGCGAGCCCACGGGTCATCGAAAAGATCAGGAATTCTTTCACCGCGTCGTGAACGATTCCGATCTTCGCACGCTCGTTCATGAAATTAATTTCAAAGCAGCCAGGATCGCGCGGCGCGCCGCAGATCGCGTCGCGAACGAAACCGGCCAGCAACGATTCGTTGGCGGATCGATGGGGCCTCTTCCGGTGGCCGGTTCGATTTCACCCGACGTGAACGATCCGGCATTTCGCGCCGTCTCGTTCGATCAACTTCGACAGACTTATTTCGACGAAGCAAAAGCGCTGCTCGAAGGCGGCGTCGATCTACTCATCGTGGAAACCATTTTCGACACGCTCAACGGAAAAGCGGCGCTGTTCGCCATCCCTGACGCGTTCAAGGAAACCGGACGCAGCGTGCCGCTGATGATTTCG
>DATBEX010000200.1:0-7661 GCA_036558805.1 Candidatus Udaeobacter sp. | reverse complement strand
TGCAAAATCCGGATCGTTCGCTTCTTCACCGGGCTGGAACCTGACGTTCTCCAGGAGTGCGACGTCCCCGTTTTGCATGTGCTCGATGATTTTCTCGGGCACTTCGCCAATCGTGTCGTGACTAAAAATGACGGGCTGATGGATTAGCGAGTGCAAATAGTCGCCGATTGGACGAAGCGAGTATTTTTCTACCGGCTTCCCTTTGGGCCGGCCAAAGTGCGACATCAAAATCGTTTTTGCGCCGTGCTCTCGCAGATAATTGATTGTGGGAAGACTTTCGCGAATCCGTGTATCGTCGGTGATACGGACCTTGCCGCCGCGTAGCTCCGTCGGCACGTTGAAATCCACCCGCACCAGCACGCGTTTGCCGCGCACATCGAGATCACGAAGTGAAACCTTCGTCATTTTCTAATTGAAAACGATTACGAGCAGGAGCGCGAGCAAGATTACAGCGCTAATCCGCCAACATTTCCATCAATTCCACGCAGCGATTGCTGTAGCCCCATTCATTGTCGTACCAGCCGACCACCTTTACGAACCGGTTCCCAAGCGTAAGCGTCAATTTGCTGTCGAAAATGCAGGAGTGCGGATTGCCCACGATATCCTGCGAAACGAGAGGTTCATCGCTGTATTCGACGACCCCTTTGTAGCTTTTAGCCGACGCCGCTGCTTTGAACGCCGCATTGATCGCATCTGCGGTCGCGTCCTTCTCCAGCACAGCCGTGAAATCGGTGACCGAGCCGTCCGGGGTCGGCACACGAAACGCGCCTCCATTCAGTTTCCCTTTCAATTCCGGAATGACCTCACCGATCGCCTTGGCTGCGCCCGTGGTAGAAGGGATGATGCTGATCGCCGCAGCCCGCGCACGCCTCAAATCCTCATGCGGAAAATCGAGGATGCGCTGGTCGTTCGTGTAACTGTGTATGGTGCTCATGAATCCATGCGCGATTCCGAATTTGTCGTGCAAAGCCTTCGCCATTGGCGCGAGACAATTCGTGGTGCAGCTCGCGTTAGAAACAATCTTGTCCTTCGCAGGATTGTAGACGTCGTCGTTCACGCCGATACAAATCGTTACGTCAGGGTTTTTTGCCGGCGCGCTGATCAGCACTCGTTTGGCGCCAGCTTTTAAATGCAGTTCGGCTTTGTCGCGGCTGGTGAAGAACCCGGTCGACTCGAGCACAACATCAATGTCCATTTTTTTCCAGGGCAGGTTCGCCGGATCGCGGTCCTTCAGGATTCTAATTTTGTGCCCGCGAACGATGATGTTTTCGTCGTCATAACCGATTTCGCCATCGAATTTGCCGTGTACTGAATCCCATTTAAGCAAATGCGCCAGGGTGTGGGTGTCAGTCAGATCATTGATGGCAAGGACTTGCTGGACTTGTTTTTGCGTCATGGCACGAAGGACGTTGCGTCCAATGCGCCCGAAACCATTGATTGCGTAGTTGGCCATAAAGGAAAGTTAAAGGTTGAAGGGTTCAATGGTTAACCCGAAAACGCTCAACGCTCAATGCTCAACTCTCAACAGAAATTAGGACTCGTTGAGCCTTTCCTCGCAAGCAGATTGGCCGTTGGACGTTCGGCACCTGTCGCGCCGTAGTGTTGCGGAGGTGGATTGCGCGTTGCACGTTTTGCGAATGAAGCTTGGGATCGCTGCGTTACTGGTTCTCTCGTCAGTCGGAGTAGCGCAACCGGTCTGCGCCGCAACGAAAACAATCCTGGTTTTTGGGGATAGCCTTTCTCAGGGTTTCGGCCTCGAACCAGGCGACGCATACCCGATATTGCTGGCGAAGAAATTACGCACCGCAGGCTTGAACTTTCGGGTTATTAACGCCAGCGCAGCCGGCGGCACGACGGAGGGTGGCCTGGAACGGCTGCCAGCTCACCTGAAACGGAGTATCGACATCTTTATTTTGGAACTCGGGATCAATGACGCTTTTCGAGGAGTGCCTGTAGACCAAATCCAAAACAATCTTCAACAGATCATCGACAAGGTGAAGGCGCGAAATCCAAATGTGCGGGTTGTGATTGCAGGAATGCGACTACCCAATTATGGGGCCGACGATTATGTTTCTGCCTTTGGCAAGATGTTTGCCGACCTTGCTGCCAAAAACAGCGCAGCCCTCGTACCGTACCTCCTGCAGGCCGTAGCAGGCGATCCGTCAATGAATTTGTCCGATGGAATTCATCCAAACACAGCCGGCCAGAAGATTCTTTCCGAAACCGTCTGGCCCGTGCTCGAGCCCGTTGCGCGTGAAGTCTCGTCGCGCGAAAAACCAGAATCTCAATAGTCGGAGATGTGTCGCTTCGCTCAACATGACAAGACGTACAAGACGACCGTTACGTGGCTGTCGCACGTTAGTTTAAGAAAGAAGTGAAAAACAATGGACCCTGCACGACCAAACGATCCTGATCCGGCCGATCCATTCAATCCCGAACGGGCCGATCACGCTATTTTGGAAACAATCGAACTCGCGACCGAAGGCGAGGATTGCGATGATTGCGTCCGCAAGCTGCAACCGGTGCTAAAGAAAATTGCCGGCGTGAAAGACGTAAAAGTCGATCTGAAGCATGAGCGTGTCGTCGTCACCTTTGACGCTCGCAAGACGCACCCGCCCGATCTTCACGATGCGATCCTAAAGAGCGGTTACAAACCGGGGCCAACCGCTGATTGAGTGGCGAATACTCAAAGCGAGTCATCCCGAGCGAAGCGAGGGACCCGCAGTCGCAGCTTGAAACACATTGGCTTGGATGAAGATCATCTTCTGATTGTGAGATCCTTCACTTCGTTCACGATGCCAGCCCGATCACACCTCAGGTTGCTGTTGGGTGAGGCAATGAAATGCGCCGAGGCCCCAGATTAGTTCGCGGCAATCGATCCCTATGACGCGGCGATTTGGGAAACACTTGCGCAAGACAGACAATGCAACTTCATCAGCAGAATCGGCAAATATTGGCACAAGGACGCAACTGTTTGCGATATAGAAGTTCGCATACGTCGCCGGCAGCCGTAAGCCGTCGCGCACGATTGTTTTCGGCATCGGAAGCGTAATGACCTCAATCGCGCGATCGCCGATTTTCATCTGTCGCAGGCGCGCGAGATTTTGTTGGAGCGGTTCGTAATTCTCGTCGTCGCGATTCTGTTCAACAATAGTCACAACGGTCGATTCAGAAACAAACCGGGCGAGATCGTCGATATGGCCGTCTGTGTCGTCGCCCGCGATTCCGTCACCGAGCCACAGAATATCACGAACTCCCAGGTAATCCCGCAGCCGTTGCTCGATCTCGTCGCGCGAAAGATTCGGATTTCGATTTTTGTTCAGCAAACACGATTCGGTAGTTAGAAGTGCGCCCGCGCCATTCACGTCAATTGCGCCGCCTTCCAAAATCATGCCCGGATAAAACACTGGCACATCGAGAATCTTCGCAACCTGCGTCGGCGCTACTTCATCCAAATCGAATGGCGGATACTTGTTTCCCCAAGCGTTGTAATCCCAGTCCACGATCGCAAGTGAAGACGGCGCGTCCTCGCGCCGCCCGGTGTTCCCCGCCTCGGGGACGAGCCGTCTCTGACGTGTGACAAATGTCGGCCCGTGATCGCGGCACCAGGGCTCGTTTGTAGGGATCCGATAAAAGGTGATTCGTTCCGACGGCAACCCATCCAAAACGGCACGCGCTTCGGCTTCGTGCGCAGCATCACAGACATTGATGCAGACCTGCTCCGACTCGATCAGTGCCTCGACCATCGCTCGCAGCGCCGGCATGACGCGATCGAATGAATCCGGAAAACTGATCCCTTCACGCCGCGGCCATGAAAGCCATGTTGCGGCGTGCGGTTCCCATTCTGCCGGCATGCGATAGCCAAGGGCTGCTGGAGTTTGAGACGCCATTGATCGAACGTTGAGCGCGCAGCCAGGATTCGCAATCTCTTCAGGCTGGCCCACGGAACCCGATTCTGACACTAAGAGGTTCGCGCGGCCGCAGGCTTGTAGATCGCGCCGACGATGACTCCTGTTACGATCATTTCGATGAAACCGCCGATGCTTATCAGCACAAGAAGTTTGGCAGGGAATGGTTGCGTCGCGTAGATCGCGCAACGTGCGCCGATCGCCAGAATCTCCAACATGATTCCGAGGCGAACACCGGCCGCAATTCCGCCGCCGGCGAATCCGCTCGCATAAATCATCACAAAAGCGAGAGCCAAACCTGCCTGGCCAATAATGATCCAATGAAACAGGCCCATCATCTCTTCCCGCGGACGAAAGAGAGTTTGCGCTTCAGCAAAAACATCTTTCAACAGCGTCCCGTTATAGAACCATCCCCAGAGGAAGATGAAGATAAATGCCGCGATAAACGCGATGATGAATCGTTTCATGATTTTGGAACCTGAATCGTGGCGGGGGAGGCGGATTTATAGATTGCCCCAATGATTGCAGCGGCAACACCGAATTGGATCAGAGCCCCCACAATCCAGCCGCAGAGAATTTTCATTGTGAGTGGCTGCACGGCATAGGTGATGAAATCGTTGCCAACATAAACAAGCGCTAGCAACACGCCCAGATGCGCGCACGGCCCCGCCCCACCTGCAGGCACGAATTTTGAGCAAAGCAGGGTAAGAAACACTGCCATCACAATGTGGCCAAAGACGAGCCACGAGAAATGGCTGCCAAAGTCGGCTTCAGGACGCCAAAGCGCAGGAACCTCCATGTGTGCACCTTGCATGAGCTTCCCGTACCAGATGAATCCAAACACAAACATAAAACCAAATGCTGCAACGAAGGCGATGAAGAATTTTTTCCAGTCCATAATCTCGGTCTGTTGAGGTTTTTTAGTGAGCCCGTGGAAACCCGGAGCCTTCATCGCAAAATGCGTGGCCCCTGTCGATTCAAATCTTGGCGATTTGAACGGCGCGGCTTTGCGAAATCAGGTCGAATAACGGCTGATCATAGAGCGCCGCTAGCTGACTAGAGTTCATCGCGTGCTCGCGATGTTAAATCCGAAATCGGAAATCCGAAATCTAGTTCACCCACTTGCCGCCGTCCGAGATGAGGATTGGTAGTTCTTCCATCATGAATTGGGTTTTACCAAGGGCGCCAATCATGCGGACGCCAGTCGCGGCGAACCATTTTTTCGACATTTCCTCACCTGTGTGACAGCCCCAACTCTTGGCATAGGCGTGGCGCGCAAAAATACGGCGATTGATTCTGGTTAGATCGTTTTCGTGCAACCAGGATTTACAAGCGCTATCGATGTTGTTGCTGTAATCGAACATGAAACATGCCCGGTTCGAGTGACCGAAATATTCAAAGCCGATTACTTTTACTGAATCTCGTGGTTCGCCGTTGTTTAGATAGTTGATCACCGCCTCGCCCGGGCCAAACCAGATGAGGTTGATATTGAATTTGTCGCGTACGGTACCGATCAGGCTGATCAAATCCTGGTGTTCCTGTTTTGCGCGGTCCTCGTAACCTTGCCTGTAAATGAGCCAGGTGATCTTTACATCTGGCCCCAGCTCGGTTCGCAACTGTTCGGTGCGTAGACGTGCGGCTCGAACAAAGTTCGCCCACCAATGATCGTGCGGATAGGTCTTGTACTTTTCCCACTGATACATGGACGGTCCGCCGACTAAAATGATGTATTCACCTGACGTCGGAGACGCCGCTTGAGAGCTAAGGGCGAACAGCGACAAAAACAAAACGAGCAAGAGGCGTTTCATGTTAACTGGCGAGGGGACTATTTATGCGGGACGCCAAATTACGCAAGTTGCGCTGTAGCCGCCAGTGGACGCGGCCGGTCAGCATCGCTGATATTGGCTACAACCACTCGGGATCCATCTCATCCCGCACCAGATCTGCCCAAGTTTGCCGCTTGCGGATCAAGGCGAACTTATCGCCGCGAACCAGCGCTTCCGCAGGTAGCGGACGCGAATTGTAATTTGAAGCCATCACAAGTCCGTACGCGCCAGCGCTCATGACAGCGAGAAGGTCGCCTTCATGGAGCTCGGGCATTTCCCGGTCCAGCGCAAAGAAATCGCCGGATTCACAGACAGGTCCGACGATATCAATTTTTTCCATTCTACTCTTGCTCGTGCTCGGGTCTTCGATCGGCACAATCTCGTGAAAGCTATGATAGAGCGCTGGGCGAATCAGGTCGTTCATGCCCGCGTCGACGATTACAAATTTCTTAGTTCCGGTTTTCTTGATGTAACGAACCCGCGTAAGCAAGATACCGGCGTTGCCGACAAGAAAGCGACCGGGTTCGACCAGGATGCGAAGACCAAGCTCGCGCAGGGGTGGAACGACTGCCTCGGCGTAATCTCGGACGCTGAACGCGGCCGATTCGCTGTCATGGTCGCGCCACCATTTACCTGATCCACTCTCCAGTGCACGCCGGTAAACGATTCCCATGCCGCCTCCGATGCTCAGGAACTTGATCGCGTCTCTTGATTTCAGCTCACGCACAATCGGCGCTACTTTCTTGATTGAGCTTGCGAATGGTTTTGCCCTTGTGATTTGCGATCCTATATGCATTTGAATGCCAATGATCTCGATGTTGGGCATTTTGGCGGCCCGTTGATAAACCGCTCCGATGTGGTCTAGCGCGATACCAAACTTGTTCTGGTGTGAACCGGTTGAGATGTATGCGTGAGTGTGTGGATCAACATCCGGATTCACACGCAGCGCAATCGGCGCCCGCATTGTCTTCGCACTTGCGATGCGATTGATCTGTTCGAGCTCCGCTTCGCTTTCGACGTTGAAGCTGTAAACACGCTGCTCGAGCGCGTATTCGATCTCTTCACGCGACTTACCCACCCCGGCGAATGTGCATTTGGATGAATCGCCGCCCGCCGCGAGCACCCGATGAAGTTCGCCGCCGGAAACCATGTCGAAACCCGAACCGGCATCGGCGACCAACCTCAGGATTGCACGATTGGAGTTGGCTTTGACTGCATAGCAAATCAGATGGTCCAACGGCGCGAGCGCGGCATCCAGGCGCGCGTAATGATCGAGAATCGTTTCCGCACTGTAAACGTAAGTCGGCGTGCCGAATTCCTCCGCGACGCGGGCGAGATCCAGGTCTTCGCAGTAGAGACGCCCATCACGATAACGAAATGAATGCACAGATTATTGTAGCCGCTTCGCTGTGCGAAGCGCAACGCGACACGCTAGGTCATCATCCTTAATCCGATATTGAGCACCGCAATCAGTCCCATCCCTATCGAAAAACTTGTCAGCACAAGTTTTTTGTCATGCTTGAGCATTTCTCCAATCACAGCGTGCGTAGCCAGGTAGATAAATCCGCCGCCAACGTGCGCCATGATCAAGCCAAGCCAAAACGTCGAAACGTGTCCCAGCCACAGCATCCCGATGACGCCGCCAATGAGTGTAGTCGCTTCAACGGCTGCCACCCAACCGAGCGCAGTCGAGGGTCGGAGTCCTGCGCCGATCAAAAGACTACCCAGCGCGAGGCCCTCGGGGACTTTGTGAATGCAAAGAGCTAAGAACAACGACCACTTTGTTGCGCCCGTCGAAGGCGCCTCCTGCTGAATCCCCAGAGCCAAACCATCCGTCGTGCTATGGATGGCCAGTGCAATGATTAGCGCAGTAGCAATTTCGCTGAAATGCCGGGTCGCATCGGCGTCGAAATGGCTGGCAGCACAA
>DATBEX010000199.1:0-20873 GCA_036558805.1 Candidatus Udaeobacter sp. | reverse complement strand
AGCTCGGCAGTTGCCGCCATAAGTTCTGAGCGTTGACCAAATGAAGTTCGCCGGTATTTCCTGGATGCGTTTTCGGCGCGCTCCAGACGTTTCCCGATTTCTCCATCGCCGAAGGCGGAGAACTCCTTTAGCTTTTCGCCCGTAGCCGGATTGATCGAAGCAATTGCCATACGCCTAAATAAGCGCGGCGCTTAAAATGAGCAAAGGGTCGAACGGTCGCCGTGGCGACTCCTCAACGCGTTGGCAAATGATTGCGGCCTTGCCGCCTGAGATTCACGGCGAGAATCTGTTAATGTCATCGCCTTCGGAGAAGTCGATCCAGCTATATTCGCAGACCCTTGGGAATCAGAACGCGATCAAGTACGTCGAAGAACCATTGGACAAGCAGGGCCAGCAACGCTGCGGGAATAGCTCCCTCCAAAATCGTTACGTGATCATTCAAATTGAGGCCGCTTAAAATGGGTTCGCCCAGGCCTCCAGCGCCGATCAATGCGGCCAGCGTCGCGGTGCCGATGTTGATTACAGCGCTGGTCTTAATTCCCGAGAGAATCGAGCGCGATGCCATCGGCAGATAGATTTCCCAGAGTCGAGTGAACGGACTAAGCCCCAAAGCAACAGCAGATTCACGTAACGATCGCGGGATGTCCTGCAAACCGCTGGCTGTATTACGCACGATCGGCAACAACCCGTAAAGAAACAGGGCGGTGATGGCAGTGCGAACGCTGATTCCAAAAAAGGGAAGAGGGACAAGCAATGCCAGCAAGGCCAGCGATGGGATCGTTTGCATAACACTGGCAAAGCCAAGAATTGCATGCCCAATCAATCCACCGCGACTGGCAGCAATGCCGAGCGGAATCCCGACGATTACGGAAAGCAATAGCGAAAATCCCGCGAGCTCGAGATGGCGCAATGTCCAGCGCGCAAGCTGGTGCGGAAAGGATTCGCCCACGGAACTTGCGGATTTTTCGCCGTGTTCAAAGTACAAGTTTGCCGCGGCGGTATAATTTCTTGTCCGCTCCGCTTCCGCATTGAGGCGAACCATCCGTTTTTCATCCAGCGTTCCTTGCAGCCGGCGCAACGCAGCAATCGCATCCGGAGGCATGGACAACCGATACAAAAACACAGCCTGATATTTTGGAAAAAATTGAAGATCGTCTTCGAGAACCACCAGATCGTTTTCTTCAATCTTTGCGTCCGTGGAATAAGCGTCCTTTACGTCAATTGAGCCGTTGGCCAGTGCGGCGTAACCGAGCGCATGATCAATCCCAATGACGTTCAGTTGGGGAAGTGCGTAACGCTCGCGCAACGGCTGCCAGCCATCCTGGCGGTCGAGAAATTCATGAGTGAGCCCGAGCTTGAGCTGGGGATGTTTTCGCAAATCGCTGATGGTGCGAATGCCGAGGCGTTGCGCTTCGCTGCGGCGCATCACCAGTGCGTAAGTGTTGTTGAAACCCAGGGGCTCCGTCATCCCCACGCCGAATTTCCCAAGCGCGTCTCGAATTTGCTGAAACGATAGCTGCTGACTGTTTTTCAGGACTTCTTGCGCGATCGTTCCCGTATATTCGGGGTAAGCGTCGATCTGTCCACCGCGCAGGGCCTGCCAGAGAATGATCGTGCCGCCCATGCCCTGGCGATGGTCCGCGGCAATTCCGCTATCATTTAGTGCACGCCGGGCAATTTCACCCAGCACATACGATTCTGTGAACTTTTTGGAGCCGATGGCGATGGGGTTTGCTGATGCGCATGCCGCGCTGACCAGTAACAACACTGCAATTGAGTAGAAGCGTGGAAACCTCGCATCTGGGAAGCGCGCGCGCCTCGCATACGCTCCCCAGAGTAGCCGGCACGCCATCATGGCAGCGTGACTCCGCGTTGTGCGCTGATGAATTCCGACACGAAAGGATCGGCGGGCTTTTCGCGCAGATCAGTCAGTGAGCCTTTTTGTACGATTCGGCCGGCATTCATGAGAACAATTTCATCGCCAAAATAAACCCCCTCCGCCAGATCGTGGGTGACGAACAGGACCGTCTGCTGCAACTGCCCAAAAATTTGTTTAAGATCCTTTTGCAATGAAGCCCGCACGAGCGGATCGAGCGCGCCAAGCGGCTCATCGAGCAACAGGAGCTCGGGCGACAGCATTAGTGCGCGCATCAAACCGACACGCTGCCGCTGACCTCCCGAAAGTTCGACCGGATATCGCCAGAGCAGATTGGCGGAGAACCTTGTCAGCTCGCACAAGTGGTTAAGCGTGCTTTGCATTTCATTCTCAGATTTCCCGATGTGCCGCGCCATTAAAACGACATTGGCGCGCGCGGTCAGGTGCGGGAACAAACCGCCCTCCTGGATCACGTATCCGATTCGCCGGCGAAGATTGACGATTGTGTCAGGCGTGATTGGTTCGCCGTTAAGCTCGACCGAGCCAGAATCGGGCTCGATCACACGAATAATTAATCGGAGCAAGGTCGACTTCCCGCAGCCGCTCGGCCCAATGAGAACAGTCGTTTTGCCGCGTTCGACGGAAAGATTCGTCGAATGCAATACGGTTGCCTCTGCATAGCGCTTGCTCACATCGATGAGTTTAACGAGGGCGCTCATTGCGATTCTCGATATTCTGTAGAAGCGGTCGTGCCACCTGCAAGCGCAGATGGTTGTACACCCGAGTCGCCTGCTGCTACAGGCTTGCAGCGACTTACGTTGACCGCGTCTGAGTCAACGACGCCTGTTACAGGAGAAATAGAAAATGCCAAAGAGGTGAGCTTCGTCAGTCCACAATTTAACGAAATCAAATCCCACCTGGCCAGCCAGCCCTATGAATCCCTCAGGCGTATACTTGTAGGAATGCTCTGTCAGGATTCTTTCACCGGCCCGGAACTGAAATTCTTGATCTCCTATGTGAACTTTCTGGTCGGTCGCGCTGATCAGATACATTTCGATACGGCCAGCGGTAGAGTTGTAAATCGCGCGATGCTGCCATCGGCTCAGGTCAAAATCTGCACCCAACTCGCGATTAATGCGTGCCAGCAAGTTCAAATTGAATTGCGCAGTGACACCCGCTTTGTCGTTGTAGGCGGCTTCGATTACATTCTGGTCCTTCTGCAAATCGACGCCGATTAACAAGCCGCCGCCCTGACAGGAAACGTTGGCAATGCGGCGCAGAAATTCCAAGGCTTCATCCGGTTCGAAGTTCCCGATGGTCGACCCGGGAAAATAAACCACGTTGCGCGCAGCTTTGTGGCGTGCCGAAGGGATCGCGACAGGTTGCAGGTAATCCGCGCAGACAGGCAGGATTTCCAAATTGGGAAAGATTTTTTGGAAAAGCGCAGTTGATTTGCGCAATTGCTTTTCGGAGATATCGACGGGGACATAGACGGCCGGCTTGTCGAGTGCTTCGATAAGAATCCGCGTCTTGGTGCCCGCGCCAGTGCCAAGTCCGATGAGCTCGACATTCGGCCCAAGCTGGGACGCGATTTCGGCACGGTGTCGATCCAGAACATCGATCTCGGTGCGAGTGATGTAGTATTCGGGCTGTTCGCAAATCTTTTGGAACAAGGCCGCGCCGCGTTCATCGTAGAAATATTTGCAGGCCAACTCGAGTGGATCGGAGGAAAGGCCGTTGATTACGTCCGACATCAGATCGGACCCTGTCGGGGAGGCCTGGGAAGGAGGTTGTATCTCAGTTAACTGGTCTGCGGTCATTATGCCATTATCGTTCGGCGCGTGCCTGGCGGTCGCGCCTCACCGATTCATTGTGGATCGCGCGCGAGTCTGATCCCTGTAAACTGCCAGCGTTTTTCTGGTTGGAAGAAATTGCGATAAGTTCGGCGAATATGACTGCGCGAAGTCGCGCAGGAACCGCCACGCAAAACATACTGGTTACACATGAATTTGCCGTTGTATTCGCCGAGCGCACCCGGTGCAGCGCGATACCCCGGGTAGGGCGAGTAGGCACTGCACGTCCATTCCCAAACATCCCCAAACATTTGGTGGAGTTGTCGATCGTCTTCGGAAATGGACGGTGTGCGTGGATGAAAAATTTCGTCCTCCACAAAATTTCCCTTAATCGGGCAATCCAGCGCGGCGCGCTCCCACTCGAACTCCGTCGGAAGACGCGCGCCTGCCCAGTTGGCATACGCGTCCGCTTCGAAATAACTCACGTGCGTAACGGGCTCGGATTCGTCGACCAGGCGAAATCCCGAGAGCGTGAAGTTCCACCAGGCGCCTTCGTGCATGGTCCAGTAGAGCGGCGCTTGCCAGCGTTGTTCATTAACCGTCATCCACCCGAGCGATAACCAGAATTCCGCCCGTGTATACGCATTGTCTTCGATGAAAGCCATGTACTCACCGTTTGTTACCGGTCGTGATGCGAGCGAAAATGCGGGCACCAGCGCTCGATGCCGATGTTCTTCGTTGTCATAAGCAAATCCGCGACCGTCGTGACCGATCTCAACGATTTGTTCGCCGAACTCCACAAATTGCGAGGGCCGGGGCGCCGGGCTGTCTTGATCGCGCCGCGTGGCGTTCCCGCCTTTGCGATAAACAGGGTAAAGCGGATTCTGCGCAAACACGTGCTTGATATCGGTCACCAGCAATTCCTGATGTTGTTGCTCGTGATGAAAACCGAGAATGAGGATGGGCTCAATTTCATCGAGCAGCTTTTCGTCCGCACCGGAAAGCAAATTGTGGATATACGAATCGATCGATGCGCGGTAACGTTGCGCTTCTCTGACTGTGGGGCGCGAAATCAATCCGCGTAGATCGCGCCGATGCATGTCCCCAGCGGCGTTATAGTATGAATTGAAAAGATAAGCGTACTCGGGAATTTCAGCGCGATAACTGGGGCTAAACTTCTTGAGGATAAACGTCTCGAAAAACCAGGTGGTATGGGCGAGGTGCCATTTTGTGGGACTCACGTCTGGCATGGACTGGACCACGCAATCCTCTGGTTCGAGACCTGCACAAAGCGTCCTGCTGAAGTCTCTGATTTGATGAAAACGGGTCAGCAGGCTTTCAGCACGCGTCGGGCCCGCGCGAAAGTGAGACCTTTCCGCCGCAACCGTGTCGGTGGCGGCTTCGGCTGAAACCGGGCTCAAAGAATTTCTCCCTCTTGTTCGATTTCTTCCCGGCGCGCTTCGAGCATCTGATCGTGAGCGGCTTCCTCGAGACCGTCTATCACGAGATGCTCGCCAACGGTTTCCTCTTCATCAGTGCCAGCGCGTGGCGAGCGATGCCCTTGGGAGCTGGGAATGACAGTCCACTCTTCAGTGAGATCGGCATTGTCGGGGGTTTCTTCCGGAGGTGAATTATTTTCTGTTCCCATTAATTCACGACGTGCCTGTCTCCAATCTGCGTCCGTAAATTCATTGGGGTTGCGCTCGTCGATCATCGCGATTTCCCTGGCGCGTCTTTCAACTTGCTCCGGCGAAGGCGCCCCGAGACCGTTGCCGTGAAGCTCGATTTTCCCCGGGCGAGGCTGTGAGTAATCGTTGTTCATAACGAAATGCGCCAAGGCCACGGCGCCTTGTTCGCACTACAGTTTGCCTTACAGATGAGAGCCTTGCAATACAAGCGCTAAAAAAAGACTTTGGGCTGGTTACGATGACAAGAGAAGATTTTGTTCAACTCAAAAGCGGTGCTGTTATCGCGTTTCAAGAATACGGCGACGCAAATGGAGTGCCCGTGGTGTTTTGCCACGGCTGGCCGAGCTCGTGTACCATGGCGCAACTCACCGACGAGCCGGCACGAGCGCTCGGCATCCGTGTCATTTCACCTGATCGGCCGGGGATTAGCGGATCGAGCTTGCAGCCCGATAGAAGATTGGACGACTGGCCGCCCGTTGTAGCACAACTTCTTGACCACTTGGGTGTTGGTGAATTTCGAGCACTGGCAGTTTCTGGCGGCGCGCCTTACGCTTACGCGATGGCGGTAGCCATGCCGGACCGGGTTCGGGCAATTTCAATTGTATGTGGCGCGGTTCCCATGGCCGAACTCGAGAAGGGCGAGGGGTTGCTGCCACTTTACCGGTGGATGCTCGCGCTTTATCGATCGCGACCGCGATTTCTGCAGCGATTGTTTTGGATGGCCCAGCCGTTTTTGTCATTACGCCCCCCCGTCCGGCTTCGGCCATTATTTTTGAAAATGCTGATGCTGCGACCCTGTGACGAAGACAGCCTGCGCGATGCAGCAGCGTTTGAATCTATTTTTGAAAGTCAGCGGCGCGCCTGGCGGGGCTCAGTTGAAGGTGTAATAACGGATGCGCAGATCTACGCGCAGCAGTGGGGATCTTCGCTCGAAGACATACGTGTTCCGGTGCGGCTTTGGCATGGAAAACAAGACCGGGCTTTCTCGGTTCATCTCGCAGAGGCTGTGGCAAATCGATTGGCCGATTGCAAAGCGCGTTTCATTGACAACGCCGGGCATTATTCGCTGCCCATCCGCTACATGCGCGAAATTTTGAAGGACCTGATTTCCTGTTAATCGCAGAGACCTTGCCCGTAGCAGCTTCACGCGCCAGTCCAGGTGCATTCCAGGCTGGACTCTGAAACGTGCACTTGGCATTCCCGCGCATACATTTTGGTGATGGAAGAGGACTTCACAGGCGGTGCAATTCACGATCAGCCGACACGGCGACAATGGAGCATTGATGCGCCCTTCGATGCGCGTGTGCGGCAATTAGTCCGTGATTGGGACGCGAGCGAATCTCCCGAGCTGATCGAGGAAATGATCATTACCGCATTAAAGATTGCCCGCGATCACATGAGCGTGGCGGATCTCAAGTTGATCAACCGTTCTATAAAAGAAATGCGCAACGCGGCGAAGGTCTTCGCCCCATTTCAGCATTTGCGCAAAGTGGCGATTTTCGGGTCCGCCCGCACCCCGCCTGATTCCCCCGCATACGAGGTGGCAAAGGACTTCGCTCGGGAAATCGTGGCGCACAATTTCATGGTGGTCACGGGTGGCGGAGATGGGATGATGGGAGCAGCACAACGAGGCGCCGGCCGCGCGCATAGCTTCGGGCTTAACATTCGCCTTCCATCGGAGCAGCGAGCCAATGAAATCATCACAGGCGATCCAAAGCTGATTACTCTCAATTATTTTTTCACGCGTAAACTGAATTTCGTGAAGGAAGCGCACGCATTCGCATTGTTTCCGGGCGGCTTTGGCACACTCGACGAAACGTTCGAGGTGCTCACGCTCATGCAAACGGGGAAAGCCCGTATTATCCCGGTCGTAATGCTAAATCGGCCACGTGGAAACTATTGGGAATTATGGATGAAGTTTATTACTGATCGTCTCCTCAAGCGCGGTTTGATCTCACAAGAAGATTTCTCCTTTTTCAAGATCACACGCACCGTTCGGGAAGCCGTTGCGGAGATATTGCATTTCTACAAGATCTATCATTCAGCTCGCTGGGTAGGGGAACGATTTGTAATTCGAATGAATGATCGCTTGTCAAAACAGGCGATTATTGAGCTTAATGAACAATTCGGTGATATCCTGCGCAAAGGCGAGATCGTTCAAGGCGCGGCGCTACCTGAGGAAAAAAACGAGCCCGAAGTTTGGGATTTACCTCGACTGATTTTCATACCTTTTCGCAACAACTTCGGCCGGTTCCGCCAGTTGATCGATGCAATTAATTCTTCTTCAATTGCGTGAGCGCCTCCGATTGAGGACGAACTTCCTGCGATGATATAGCGTCGACAGAGGTTCTACGATCCCCACCGTTTCCTAAAAGGGCGATATCGGCGTTGAGCTTTGCTTTCATCATTTCATCGAATGAAAAATGCTCTTTTGCATAACGCAGACCGTTAGCGGCACAGTGTGCCGCCAGTTGTGGGTCGCGAATAAATTCCAGAATCGCCGCCGCAAGCGCCTCGGTATCGCCCGGCGCAATGAGCAGGCCGTTTTGCCGATGCTCAATAATTTCCGGAATATCACCCACCTTTGTCGCGATGACCGGCCGACCGCTGGCGAACGCCTCGCGTAACACGATGGGAGAGGCTTCGGTGCGCAACGAGGCGATCACAATCATGTCGCACGCTGCATAAACATCGGGTGTGTCCCAGCGATACCCCGCCATGATGATCTTGTCGCCCAGTCCTGCTCGATCGATAGCGTTTCTGACGTTGATACCGCGTTTCAGAATGCCGGTGCCCTGGCCAACGATAACGAAGCGCGCATCCGGCCGCTCCGCAAAGACAAGAGGCGCCGTTTCAATGAGAATGAGCTGCCCTTTGTCCGGGCGGATCATTCCGATATTCCCAATAAGTGGAATGTCGGCGCCGACGCCGATTTCGCGACGGAATTTCATCCCATCGCGCGGCGGCTTGAATTTTTCCAAGTCTACAGCCGAACCGATGACTTCAATTTTCGCAGGATCAACGCCGTGTTCCTGGATGAGTTCGCGCTTAATTACGGATGCATCGGCAATAACGTTCGAACAGCCATACTTGAAGACGAACGCGCGTCCCTTGCTTCCGATCGCATCGGTAATGCAGCGGGCTCGACTTAATGGAATCCCGCAAAAATACAGCGGCAAACAAAGCCAATGATCTTTCGAGCTGTAGGTTTTGAGGAGGTCGATTCTATTTTGCCGGCAAAATCTCCAGAGACGCCACGAGCAAAGCAGATCGACCCGACTCCCAAGCGGCATGGTCACGAGGCGGGTGCCGAGTTCCAAGGCTTTGGAGTGTACCTGACTACCTGGATTGCATATGAGCCATGCCTGATGCCCGTGAGCGTTCAGCCAATTAATCTCCAGACACGTGCGATACTCCTGGCCGCCCCAACTGCGGCTGCTCTCTACGTAGAGAATATTCACGTCGATCCGGCAGCGACTGCCATCACCGCAACTTTAAGCAGCGGCGCCGCGTTTTTCGAGAATGTAATCGTGGATCGTATTTACGGTTTGAAGCGCCTTGCCGGCTACTTCCGAACTTGGCACGCCGACCCCAAATGTTTTCTCCATGCTTACCACCAGCTCGAGCGCATCGATGGAATCCAAACCGAGACCGTTGGCTCCGAAAAGAGGAAGATCGTCTCCGATCTGTTCGGGGGTAACTTGCAGCATCAAATTTTTTACGAGCATCTCTTTGATACGCGCGCGTAGATCCAGTTCAGACATAAACGAGGCGCGATCTTGCCGTAAATCGTGCGTTTGGTCAAACGACTAGCTTTTCGATCGCGAAGAATTCGCCCGAAAGGCGGGAAGCGGGGGCACAATCCAAGACGAAAATGAGCAGCACACACTCGCCAGGATTCGAGCGTGTCCTCGCGTCGCGTTAATACGGGAGGCCGAATCTTACGCTTGACCGGCTTTGCCGTCGCTGCCTGCAGGCTGGTTCTCGCTTCGGACTACGGTCGACTGCGGCGGGTTCAATTCAGGCTTGGCGGTTTCAGTCTCAGATTTTCCGGCCTTATGCAGCTCGTCGCTGAATTCGTCCTTTGCTTTTTGGAACTCCTTGACCGCCTGGCCCATTCCGCGCGCAAGTTCCGGTAACTTCTTTGCTCCGAACAAGACCAGAATTATCAGCAGGATGATGATCAGGTCCGGCCCTGCCAAATTCATGAAACTGGCGATGACGCTCATGTGCTGGCCTCAAGATCAGACTGTTTCCTGAAGTTTCAAGGCAAATCAGCCAGGGTGGGTATCGGGCTGGGAGGTTGACACACTCAAGCTCCTGTGGAAAAAGGGTTTCCTACCGATGCGTCCTATCTGGAAAGGCAGTATCAGCTTTGGACTGGTTTATATTCCCGTGGCGGTTTATCCAGCCACACGCGAAGAGAAGATTAGTTTTCGGCAGCTTCGCTCCAGCGATCTTAGTCCTATTAAATACAAAAAGGTGGCGGAAGCTGATTCCAAAGAAGTTCCAGCCGACCAGATCGTGAAAGGCTTCGAGTACGAGCGCGGCCGTTACGTCGTCCTGAAAGACGAAGACTTCGAAAAGGTGCGGATCGAGTCGACCCATTCCATCGATATCACCGACTTTGTAGACTTGGATCAGGTCGATCCGAAGTTTTTCTACAGGCCCTATTTCCTTGAGCCTCAAAAGGGTGGGGAAAAGGCCTACGCAGTTTTGCGTAAGGCGCTTAGCGGCACGGGCAAGATCGGCATTGCCAAAGTTGTGATCAGCAATCGCGAACATCTGGCAGCCGTGAAACCGGATGGTCTATTTCTGATTTTGGAGCTAATGCACTTTGCCAGCGAAATATTGAGCACGGAAGTTTTGAAGAACGGTTCGGCCACCGCGGTGAGTGACAAGGAATTGAAAATGGCGCAGGCGCTCATCGAGAGCATGGCCGTTTCCTGGGAGCCGGAAAAATATCGGGACGAATACCGGAGGGCTTTGATGGAGATCATTGAGCAAAAAGCGCAGAACCGGGAGGTTGCGGCCGAGGCGCCGGCACCGCACGCGCCAACCAACGTTGTCGATCTTGTTAAGGTTTTGCAGGACAGCTTAAACAGGAATCAGTCGCTTAAGCAGAAGCGTGGTTCCGGTCCATCGAGTGGTCGCCGGTCGACCAGCGCGCTGGTCAAGCAGCGACGACGAACAAGCGCTTTGGGCTAGGCGCCCCAGAACCGGGGTTGTTTGCAAATGTTGGGTCCGACGGTATAGTCTGCACTCTTTTATGGCTAAGACTGCCTGGATCAATCGCAATGAGCGCAAACGCGCGACCGTGAAGAAGTACGCCGCGTTACGCGCAGAGTTGAAGGCAAAAAAAGACTATGCTGGTCTCTCCCAATTGCCGCGCAACGCCAGTCCGACCCGTGTAGTGAACCGGTGCGAAGTTACCGGCCGCCGGCGTGCTTTCATTCGCCGGTTCAAGATGTCGCGTCTGACTTTCCGTGAGCTGGCTTCGCAAGGGCTGATTCCTGGCGTAACCAAGTCGAGCTGGTAAATTTTCCGTTGTAGGCGCGTCGCTGTGCGGCGGGTGAACCGGCCGGTCACAACCGGCTGCTACACGAACCACTGGATGAACTTCCCCTCATTATTCCCTCTGGCACTGATTGCTGACGTAGTCGCACAGCATTGGGACCCGTTGATGCTGCTGATTGCCAAGTTGGCGACGATTGTGGCGTTGGTATTGGTCAACGGATTCTTTGTGGTTGCCGAGTTTGCGCTAGTCAAAATCCGTGACAGCCAAATCAAGACACTGACTGACGAAGGTGTACGAAGAGCGGGCTTCGTAAAACAAATTAAAGACAACCTGAACGCCTATCTTTCTGCCTGTCAGGTTGGAATTACCGCGGCCAGCCTGGGCCTCGGTTGGCTGGGCGAGCCTTTCCTTGCGCGCATGCTTCAACCATTTTTTGCCCTCGCGGGAATCGAATCCGTGGCGGTAATAAAATCGATTTCCTTTGCGTTGGCATTTTCAGCCATCACGTTTTTGCACATCGTGCTCGGGGAACAAGCCCCCAAAATACTCGCCATCCGCAAATCGATGCCAGCGGCGCTATTTGTGAGTGCGCCGCTACGATGGTTTTACGCAATCTTTAAACCGGCGATCTGGTTTCTGAATGCTGCTAGCAACTGGGTGCTTCGACGCATTATTCGTGTGGAACCGATCGCTGAAGGAGAATTGGCCCATAGCGAGGAAGAACTCCGATTGATCGTCCAGGAAAGCGAAAAATCTGCCGAGGTCACGCCGCTCGGCCGCGAGCTGGTGTTCAATGTGCTGGACCTGCGTGACCGGGTGGTGCGCGATATCATGACGCCGCGTGGAGAAATCGTTTACTTCGATCTGGAAGACGGTTTCGATGCCAATGTGAAGAAGGCAATCGAGTCGAAGCACACACGTTTTCCGTTGTGCCGTGAGAATCTCGATAACACGATCGGCCTGATCCATATCAAGGAGCTGCTGACCCTGATGCGCGCAGACCATCCCGATCTGCTGAAAATTAAACGCGACTTGATTCCCGTGCCCGAGATGATGCCTTTGGAAAAATTGCTGAAGTTATTCCTAAGCAAGCATGCGCACCTGGCGCTGGTGGTCGATGAGTTTGGCGGAACTGTGGGTATCGTGACACTGGAAAACGTGCTCGAGGAGTTAGTGGGTGATATTCAGGACGAGTTCGATTTCGAAAAGGAAGAGTTTCGTAAAATCAGCGCGAACGAATTCACGGTCGACGGTGCGCTGGGCCTTTACGAGTTAAACGAGCTCGCGAAACTGGACTTGGAGAGCGCGGACGTGAGCACCATCGGCGGTTACGTTACGCATCTGCTTGGTCACCTGCCGAAGCAGGGTGAACAAGTCAAAATCGATAGCTACCTGGTTACGGTTTCTCAAAGTGACGGTCGCCGTGTAAATCAACTCCATTTTAAGAAATTGAGCAGCAACACGCCCGCGCCGCTGCCGGCATCTGGCAAGGCCTAGTCCTTAGCCCGCAGTCCCATCCTTGCGCGAATGCAGGCAAATCCGGTTGCCGTCCGGATCTGCAATCCACGCCATCCAGCATACGCGTGTCTCGACCGGTTCGATGAGAATCTTGACGCGGCGCTTGCGACAAACATCGATCGCTGCGCGAACGTCGTCGACCGCCAGCGCCACGCACGCAGCCCCACTCCAGTCCCATTCGGGACGGCGTTTGCGTCCGGTGCCATTGAGACAAAGGGTCAACGGTTCCGTGGCGAACTCGCTCCAGAAATCGTTCCACTCATACCCCCGCTTGAGGCCAAAAAGCTTCTGATAGAACGCACGGGCGCGGCGGATGTTCTTCGTGTTATACATTACGAAATCAAGCGCCCGAACCGGAATTGCAGCCTGACGGGATGAAATCCTTTTCTTTGTCATGAGCTCTACGCAATTGCGGCTTGCAATTGTGCCAGCAACGCTGGTCGACGCCGCAGTTGAGCGGTGAGAGCTTCAATAGCGCGCAGAGTCGGAGTGCTAACGTGATGCTCCATTCCCTCGACGTCGTGATAAATCACGCGGTCGTCCAAACCGAGCAGTCCCAGGAAATCAGTCAGAAGTTTGTGTCGTTGGGCGATCTTATGCGCCAGGCTTTCTCCTGCCGGAGTCAGAATCAAACCGCGATATTTTTCATATTTAAGCAACCCTTCCGAGTCCAGCCTTTGGACCATGTTGGTCACGCTGGCCTGGGAAATTTTCAACGCAGCCGCGATGTCAACGACGCGGGCATATCCTTTTGAATTAATCAATTCCAGGATGCGTTCCAGGTAATCCTCGACCGCAGTCGAACTGCCCAGCGCGGAGTAGGAGGTTTTCTTTCGCCGCATCTCGCGAAACTAGAATCTATCAGGAAATAGTCAAACGAATAAATAATTGTGGACGAATAAACTTATAATGTTATAAAAATAAGTTTGTCTAGCCTAATTTTAGGTGGTCAAGCTCATGAATAGATCGAACGACATGGCGCGAGTGGAGGCGAATGCAGCGTGGCGCAGAAGCTCCAGCCAGGTCTCGCTCCCGGAGGTCCATCGGAGCATTGTCGTTCCGGGGACGCCTTCGTTCTGGAGGAAACTGGCAGCATTTACCGGTCCGGGATTCCTCGTCGCCGTGGGTTACATGGACCCGGGTAATTGGGCTACCGACCTCGCCGGCGGCGCCCGGTTTGGTTACGCCCTGCTGTCCGTCATCATGATCTCCAATCTAATGGCGATTTTGCTCCAACACTTGTGCATCAAGCTTGGTGTCGCCACGGGTCGGGATCTTGCACAGGCCTGCCGCGATCATTACCCGAGACCGATCGTCTGGTTTCTGTGGGTTCTTTGCGAGATTGCTATTGCGGCGTGCGATCTGGCCGAGGTGGTCGGCTCAGCGATTGGATTGCAACTGCTTTTCGGCGTCCCGCTGGTGTGGGGCTGTCTCATTACCGCATCCGACGTGTTGCTGGTCTTGTATCTGCAGACCAAAGGCTTTCGCTACATCGAAGCTATCGTCATTACGCTGATCGTTATCATCGGTGGCTGTTTCCTCGCTGAGATGACCTTTTCCAAACCGAGCCTGGGCGGCATTCTTCTGGGATTTGTTCCTGGCCCGCACATCGTTGCAAACCAGGAGATGCTTTACGTCAGTATTGGGATCCTGGGCGCCACGGTCATGCCGCACAATCTGTACTTACACTCGTCCATTGTGCAGACACGCAAATTCGAGCAAACACCGGAAGGCCGGCGGGAAGCAATCAAGTTTGCCACAATTGATTCAAGCGGCGCGCTCATGCTGGCGTTATTCATCAACGCGGCAATTCTGATCTTGTCCGCTGCTGCGTTCCACTGGTCTGGACACCACGAGGTGGCTGAAATTCAGGATGCATACAGGTTGCTTAGCCCGCTGCTGGGTGTCGGCGCAGCGAGTGTCCTTTTTGCTGTGGCGCTGCTTGCATCCGGGCAAAACTCAACCCTCACGGGCACACTAGCCGGCCAAATCGTGATGGAGGGATTTCTCAACTTCCGCATCACGCCGTGGTTGCGCCGGCTGATCACGCGACTGATTGCTATCGTACCAGCAATCATCGTGATCGGAGTGTTTGGAGAGGGCAAAACGACGGAACTGCTGATAGCCAGCCAGGTCTGTTTAAGCATGCAACTAGGCTTCGCGGTCTGGCCGCTGATGCGGTTTACGGGCGAGAAAGCCAAAATGGGTGAATTCGCGAATCACCTTTGGATAAAAATTCTCGGCTGGTCAACTGCGAGCATTATCATCGTGCTGAATATCAAGTTGCTGCTGGATACGTTTTTACCGGTTTCTGTTCTCAAACCCTTATACAGTTTCCTCGGGCTGCCACTTCCAAGTGAATAAAATGACGAAGCACGACTTTCGGCGAGGCCATGTATAAGCACATCCTGATCCCGCTCGAAAACAGCGCCGCCGACGAGACTATTCTTACGCACATCAGGCCGCTCGCGCGGATTGGCGGCGCGAAGCTGCTCCTCGTCCATGTCGCCGATGGCTGGGTGGCGCGTAACTTTAATCAGCTCCAACTGGCGGAAAGCCAGGAGATGAAGGAAGACCGCGCGTACTTGGAAAAGCGGGTTGGCGAGCTGACCGAAGAAGGATTTTCGTGCGACGCCGTTCTGGCCTTAGGCGAACCCTCGGACGAAATCATCAAACTCGCGCGCGAGAAAAATGTCGATCTCATTGCGATGACTACGCACGGTCACCGTTTCATCAGCGACATCCTTTACGGGGCAACTGTCGACAAAGTGCGCCACGAAGTGGAAGTGCCGGTGTTGCTGTTGAAAGTGCAAAGGTAGTTGAGAAAGGTAGAAGCGCTTTGTGCGGCGAGCGCCTGTGCCAGATTCGGCGCTTGACACGAGCGCCGCAACACAACGAGGTACGGCTTTTGTGAAAGTTCTCTTTCTTACCAACGAATATCCGCCGCACATTTACGGCGGCGCAGGCGTTCACGTCGGCTTTCTTACGCACGAACTCGCCAAAACCATTCCCGTTGAAGTTCGATGTTTTGGCGATCAGCATTTTGAAGAAGGCAATCTAAAGGTTACCGGCTTCGAAGTTGATACGAGCAATTTCACTTGCCCGAAACCGTTGCACTCCGTTTTTGGCGCAGTGCGACGCTGTACCGATTTCAACACAACGAACATCGATGCTGATCTAGTGCACTGTCACACGTGGTACAGCCACTTCGGGGGGATTTTAGCCAGAAAAAATTACGGCATTCCGCTCGTGATCACCGTTCATTCGCTCGAACCTCTTCGACCGTGGAAGCGCGAACAACTCGGCGGTGGCTACGACTTCTCGCTTTGGGTTGAGAAGACTGCGCTGGAGATGGCGGACGCGATCATAGCCGTTTCTGCAGAGACGAAGGGCGACATCCAGCGACTCTTCGATGTCGATTCCAAGCGCGTGCACGTGATCCACAACGGAATCGACCTCGAACAATATCGAAAGGTCGAGTCCACCGATGCGCTCAAGCGCTACCACATCGATCCAAATAAGCCGTATCTGCTGTTTGTCGGTCGGATCACGCGCCAGAAAGGATTTCAACATTTGCTACGCGCAATTCAATTCATGGATCGCGGTTACCAAGTTGTCCTTTGCGCCGCCGCGCCGGACACGCCGGAGATGGCGGAAGAAATGAAAATCGCAGTAGAACGCGCAAGAGCGCAACGGTCCGGAGTCATTTGGATCAATGAAATGGTGGATCAGACGGCCACCCGTGAACTTTATTCCCACGCAGCCGTGTTCGTTTGTCCTTCGATCTACGAACCGTTCGGCATCATCAACCTCGAGGCGATGGCGTGCGAAACCGCCGTGGTTGCCAGTGCCGTTGGCGGAATCAAAGAGGTGGTTGTCGATGGTGAGACCGGATTTCTGGTTCCACTCGATCAAACGAAGGAAGGGTCATTCGAGCCGAAGAACCCGGAGAAATTCGCCCAGGATCTTGCCGGGCGCATCAATCAGTTAATGAAAAATGCTCAACTGCGCGAAAATTTCGGCAAAGCCGGTCGCAAACGTGTGGAAGAACACTTCAGTTGGGCTTCGATCGCCCAAAAAACGAGAGCGCTTTACGAATCATTGATCCGGCGAGCCGAGTGACACAGTTGAAAAACAAACCTCGACCTACCAGGTGGAGCGGCTGAGCACAGCCGCCACTACACCAGAAATAAGATGTACGGGCGCGTGTCCTCACGCGAAGAGCAAGCTACTAAAAAACCGTTCGCAGTCGTTACAGTTGTTCGATCTTGTGGCCGCGCTTTTGGAGGAGCGCGATAACGCCGCGTGAGCCTGCGAAATGCAGTGCACCCGCGACGATCAAGGTTGGTCTTCCTGATCTGATCGCCGTTTCGATTCTCGGGATCCACCTTGCGTTACGTCGATCTAGCAACCGCCACCAAACCGTCGGACCCTCTTTCATCTCACTGGTGTGCATCGCATAAAGACGAGCCGGATCACCGGCTTTCCATGCTTCCACGTCTCGTCGAAACTGCCCTGCCTCGTCCTTAGCGTGAATAATGGCTTGGAGCAGGACAACTTCGCCTTCGGCGTCAAACATGTCGGAAAAAACGTGGATATGCTCGTCCACGGTTTCCAGGCCGGCAGTGGGCTTGCCGTAGAAGCGGGCTCTCTGCGCAATATAGCTATCCACACCCCACCGGTAATTTGCATTGCCGAGGGTTGGATTTCGCAAGATCATTGCGATAGCCCAGGGACGAAGATGATGCCAGTCGTTCATCCCGCTAAGGGTTATTTTACGCAAATATTCGTAGGTTTTTGGATGAATTTTGCCTTGGACCAATTCCCCTTTGGGGAGTTTTGCAGCTTCCCTGAATTTTGCTTCAAAGGAGTCATCTTTCGGATCGACCTCGAACCAGATTTGCTGGGATTGTTTGATTGCGTCTTCAATTACCACAGTCCGAAAATAGTCGGACGCCTTTAAGGCATGAACGGAGCCGAGGAGATAAAATGGTGCCGGAGCGCTCGTAACTCGCCAGAGAAAATGTTTGCCATTTGAAGCAACCTCGCCAGCTCCGATCCGACAGACGGCAAGTAGGACGTATCCGCCCGCAGCGATAGTGGCCGTGATTCTTGATGGTCGCGGCATCACGTACTACTACGGGTTTTCCTTCCTAGAGTTGCTCGATCTTGTAGCCGCGCTTTTCCAGAAGTTTTATGACGCTATTTGGACCGGAGAAATGCAATGCACCTGCAACAATTGCCGTTGGTTTACCGGTTTTCAGCTCCGCTTCGATCCGTGGGATCCATTTGATGTTGCGGTCATCGACAAACCGCGCCGCGATCCACGGCGCCTGTTTGCGGAGACGGCTGTCACCTTTCCAAAGCCCGTCGGTATCGCCTTTGAGCCAGGCTTTGTGCATCCTGCTGAATTCCTTTTCAACATTTGTGGGCTGGTCGAGAGCGTCACGGAGAATGAATTCGCTGTCGCGATCCGACAATCCGCCCAGAACGGCAACGTGTTCGTCCACGGATTCGAGACCCGCGATCTCCTTTTTCTCTTTCGCGGCGCGGTCCACAAAGTAGTTGTCTAACCCGTGCTCGGGAGAATCCTTGCTGTATGTCACCGGACCGACAAGATGCTGCGCAATCCACCATGGTTTGTAGCCAAACTGGCTGTCGAAACTCCGAACGCCTTTCCGTCTTCCCCGAGGCTGGTCTGGATTAACAGTCCAAATGTTCTGTCGAAGCCACGCTAAGAGTTGAGGGTCAATCTTTGAGCGAATATCCTGCCCGGGAGGATATTTGCCGGCCGCCTCGAATTTCTTTTCGAATTCGAGATGCTTGTTCGGATCGAATTCAAACAGGAAACGCCTGCTGTTTTTCAGCGCGACTTCGTACGGCACGGGCAACGGATAATCACTTTTGCTGAGCGCATGGATAGAGCCCACCAGGTAAAATGACGCTTTAGCATTCGTCACACGCCACACGCAACACTTTGGGAACTCTTGAGCGGCGCGAGCGGAGCCGGCGAACAATAACGTCGATCCCAGCACGAGCGATGTGATCCAGGAGCAGGCGATACGTCGGGGAGACAAAAACATTTTCCCGTCTCTAGCGATAAAAACTGCCGCGTCAATTTAATTTCCATATCGAAATTCCAAGCCCGTCGGCGCCCATTTGCGCGATTTGAGATTAAAGGGATTTGCAATACAATGCGCAGGCATGGTCCTCCCGGTGAAACGTTGGTTCGCAATCGCGTTCCTGGAGGGTGTCACCGCGATCTCGCAAGGACCAGCATTCGCTGCGGGTGATTGGAAGATTATCAAAGTCAGCGGTAGCGATTATCTGAGCGTCGAAAACATCTCGCAGTTTTACGGTTTGCCGGCGGGTATCGCTGCTTCCGGCGAGAAAGTGGAATTCGACACCGTAAAAAATCCGCTGGAATTCGTGGGCGGCAGTCGCGAGGTCATGATCAACGGCGCGCGGAGTTGGTTATGTTTTCCCGTTATCGAACATGATGGAAAGTACCTGGTTTCCCGCACGGATGTAGCGAAGACCATCGAGCCACTCGTCCGGCCGCATCGTGTCTCAAACGTTGGGAAGATCCAGACTGTCGTACTGGATCCGGGCCATGGCGGTTACGACCGGGGCCAGGTGTCTCGTTTTGGATACGAAAAGGACTTTGCGCTGGATGTAGCGCGAAAGCTGCGTCCGCTGTTACAGGCAAAAGGACTGCGCGTGATCATGACGCGCGAGGGCGATTATTTTGTGCCGTTGGAAGTTCGCGCGCAGATTGCCAACGCTGCGCGCGATTCGATCTTCGTCAGCATTCATTTCAATGCGACGAATGACGATCCGAACGCCACAGGTTTCGAAATTTTTTCGTTTACGCCGCGCGGGGCGCCATCAACCTCTGACAGCGCAGTTGCTCCCAGTGCTCTGAGCACGCAACCTGGCAGTGCCGTTGATGCACAAAGCATGGCGCTCTCAGCGTGCATCTATCATTCGCTGCTCGGCCATTTGCCCGAGTACGATCGGGGTATCAAACGCGCGCGGTTTGCAGTGCTTCGTCTTACAAAAGTCCCGGCGGTGCTGATCGAAGGCGGTTTTCTGACGGAGCAAGGCGAATGCAAGTTGATTGCGCAAAAAGACTGGCGCACGCGCCTCGCGCACGCCATCGGCATCGGGATTGAGAGCTATCGGGCTCTCGGAACCGGGAAGCAGCCACCAATGCTGGTCGCTGATTATCGCAAGCAAATCAAGTCATCGCCGACTGATTTCATTGTTCCGGATGCGGAATTAAAGGAAGCAGACACAAGTTTGATGGAGCTTGTCGGCAAATCGAAGTTTCTTCCTCCGCAAAAGACGTCAACTCCCAGAGCGCGCCTCGAGTCCGCTCCCATCGTTCCGTAACGGTAGGCGTCAGCGTGTCGCCTCGACCGGATTTCACGGCGCGCAATGTCTTAACGTTAGTGGATTAGGACACCAATTTTTTGATTGGGTTTAACCGCCTGCTCGATTACAACTTCACCGAAAGGATTACTATGAAAAAACTGATTCCCTGCATTCTGACAGCGTTCCTGGCAACGGTGGCGATTTCATTCGCCGCGTCCGGCGACAAGGACACAATTATTTCGAAGGAAAAAGCGGCCTGGCAGGCTTTCAAAGACAAGAAAGCGGACGACTTCAAGAAGCTTCTCTCTGCGGACCTGGTGACCGTTTACGCCGACGGAATCCACAACCTGCAGCAGGAGGTGGATGCGATGTCCAAGACCGACATGAAATCGTTCGATCTGACCGATTTCAATGTGGTGTTTCCTGACACCGACACCGCCATTATTACTTATAAGGCCAAGATTGAGGCGACGTCGGACGGCAAGGACGTCTCGGGGACTTATAACGTTGGTTCGGTGTGGCAACTGACCAACGGGCAATGGAAAGGCGTCTTTCACACGGACTCTAAAGCGATGCCACCGCCGACATCGCCCGCCGGATAAATTCTCGTCAAGGCGTCTACATCCTGAAAATGGCATCCGCTTTTGGCGGACCGCTACGGTTAATTGACTTCACTCCGGTGAGTCCTATTCTGACCGAGAAGCAATAGTGCGGGGGAGCCGCAACGGCTGAGAGTGTCGCCCCGGCGACAGACCCCTTGAACCTGATGCGGGTAATGCCGCCGAAGGGAGCGAGGGTCCGGTGCCGGACTTGAATCTCAGCGATGCGTGCCGCTGCAAGTGGTTTTTATCATGAGTGAGCAAGATAATCGGACGACTGTAGGCGGAGATAGCAGTGCGCCTCGCATTGCTGATCTTAGAAATGGGTCTGCGGAAACCGCCGTCAATGACGGGGGGTACAAATTCCCGAATTCGCGCAGGACTTACGTCGCTGGGAAATTATATGCAGAAGTTCGCGTGCCGTTCCGTGAAATCTCGCTTGCTCCGACGAAGTCGATGAACGGCGAGATGGAAGTGAACGAACCGGTCCGCGTTTACGACACC
>DATBEX010000198.1:0-4988 GCA_036558805.1 Candidatus Udaeobacter sp. | reverse complement strand
AGTCTGCAACTCGACTTCATGAAGCCGGAATCGCTAGTAATGGCGTATCAGCTACGACGCCGTGAATACGTTCCCGGGCCTTGTACACACCGCCCGTCACATCATGGGAGTCGCTTGTAGCCGAAGTCGGCGCGCTAACCGCAAGGAGGCAGCCGCCTACGCTATGAGCGGTAACTGGGATGAAGTCGTAACAAGGTAGCCGTAGGGGAACCTGCGGCTGGATCACCTCCTTTCTAAGGAGAAAGCGCGAAGCGCCGTGATTCGTTACATCGTTAAATCGTGAACCGGAGCAATCCGAGTTTCGATTTACGATTCTCGATTCTCGGCTGCTGTCGCAGCAGGTCGGCGGCTAATTCCAAGAGCTAATCAATTGATAGTTCTTGGAGATGCCGTGAAGACCCCGTAAACGAAAGTGCACGGGGCTTCAAGGAGATCAGGGTAACGCACAATTCAGTCTTTGCTGCACATCGACTGCAATGCCGGATGACGACTCGTCAGAATCGACATCCGGCATTTTGTTTCTCCTTCTGTCATTCCGAGCGAAGTCGAGGAATCTTGGTCATGTTGGTCGCGCCACCATCAGCGAATTCTCCAATTATTTCTCAATCCGGGAAACATGTCCGGCGGCAAGTTGCCACCGACCATCGCGCTTGATCAATGTGTCCGTGAACTGCACGATTCGATCGAACGCTTTGCCGTCTGCTGTTCCTTTCACCCGTGTTTTTCCGAGAACAACCGCGGTGTCCTTACCGTAGAGCCGTGCTAACATGTCGTAGTTCTCAAATACGTCGTAATGAACTTTCTTGCTCTGTAGCTCGTTGATCTCATCCGCGCGCGTACTCACTTCGCCATTCGAGAGCGTTAGCGTGAAATCGGGAGTTAGTACGCGCTCCAGTGCAGACAGGTCTGCGTCAAGAAATGCTTTGCACACATCGCGCTCAAATTGGAGCACTTCTTGTTGAGTCGGCGTTTGCGCGGTTGAAAATCGACAGGTCACGACAGCCAAAAGAACAATAGCCGTCGCCATTTTCATATTGTATCCGGATCGCTGACTAGCGACTCAGTTCGCAGACCCAGTTTGTTTCCCACGTTTTCCCGCCGTCTGCCGAAAACGCCTGTTCCATCCGCGCCGACTTTGGCGAAATATTCAGCCAAAAGTACCGCACGAGAATCGCCCGTCCCTTATATTGTTCCTGATCGTAGAACTCGCCGCGGGTTCCATTAAATTCGCCAACGACTGGCGGAACACTCAGAACGCCTTTATCCAAATCAAGAAGATAGATGCTCCATTGATGCGAATCCGGATTGTATAGCCTGAGCGTCTGACCTTTTATGTGCAGATGTTTGTCTGGATTATCGACTTCAAACTCCTCAAAGTTCGCATTGGTATCGAGCAGCTTCTTATGATTCGAGATGCCATTATATTCGATCCAAGCATTGGAACCGACGAGGCGGTCAGGAAGGCGACGCACGTGGGCCTTCCAGTTTCCGATTAGAAAATCGAAATCGTGCGATCCGTCGCGCCCAGGCGTTGGGGTAGGCCCACCTATTGCGGGAAGCAACGTTACTTGCAGTATAGCAATTAAATAAAGCGAATACGGTTTCATAAGTGATTGGCACTTCCAGGTCCGCCTTTAGGCCATTAGTCGCGTGCAGGCGTCGGGTGTTTAACAAGGGAGGAAATTCCTGCCTAATGAACTAATGTGGCCAAGGGCTTTCTGCATTCCTCGGCGTCATGCAGGTCTACCCAGGTTTGGATGTCGTCGCGATCGCCCAACCCGGACCGCCCTTTGGCTGCCTGCAGATCCGAGCTGGCATCGTCTCGCCAGCCGCGTTTCATGAGAAACGCGTTCCAGATCGAGATTTCCTCATCGCCAGGTTTCCTGCCTCGGTCAAAACACCACTCGAGAATTTCCTCATCTGATCCGCCTTTCAGCGTTTGCTCGACAAGTTCATTGTAATTTACGGCGAGAAATCTTGTGCAACGGGCGTCGAACATCGTTGGATCTTCATCGACCCCGGTAAAATAATCCGACGGCAATTCACCTCGGGCTTTTAGGCGGATCTTGTCCAGCATTCGCGCAAAATACATCAGGCCTTTCGTTTCAACATGATCGCTGCAGGGCGTTTTAGTTTGCATTAAAAGAGCTTCTGACCGTGTGGTAAGGTGTCAACAGGCCACTTTGACCGAGCTGGCCATACCACTTGGAAGGGAGCTTGCCATTGCCAAGAGTCGGCCTAAGCACAGTTCGAATCGTGAAACGAGTTTCCGCTAAAAAACCAAGTAAGAAGCAACGCCGCCGTCATTCCATCATGGCCTTTGAAATGGTTCGGCTGAATCGCGCTTCCGATGAACCGCTCCACGAACAACTTTACCGCCAGATTCGCGATGAATTGGTTTCGGCAACATTCAATAACAATTCTTCCCGTCTCCCCTCCTCTCGCGAGCTAGCGGTCGACCTGGGCGTATCGCGGTTCACAGTAAACGTCGCTTTCTCGAGGCTTCATTCGGAAGGTTATCTTCAATCGAAAATCGGATCGGGCACGTTCGTAGCTGAACCGTTGCCTGAAACGTTTCTGAGTGCTAGAACTGAAAAATCAGAACCGCAGGTAGAACGCCCGCCTCGGCTTTCTGATCGGGTCAAAGATATTCCGGACCAACGGGCCGGAAAACAGTTCGATTTTGGAATTGCCGGACCGCCCGGCGTCACCTTTGTTCCCGCCGTGGCAGCACTCGACGAATTCCCGATCGAAATATGGGAGCGGCTCAGAGCAGAAGTGCTCGCAAAACGGGGCGCACATTTGCTCCAATATGCCTCAAGCCGCGGAGACCCCGAGCTGCGCAAAGCGCTCGCGACATATTTGTGCGACCACAGAGGCGCGCGCTGTCATCCGAATCAGATCATTATCACGGCGGGAACGCAGCAGGCGATGATGATCAGCGCGTTGGCTCTGGTAAATCGCGGGGAAGTTGCTTGGATCGAAGACCCGGGCTTTTACCAGGCTCGCCGAGCTTTTGGGTTCGCGGGCGCAACGGTTGTTCCAAGGCCCGTCGACCGGGAGGGAATTACGATCGCGCGATCATCCAAGCAACGCTCGCCGAAAATCATTTACGTCACGCCTTCACATCAATTCCCGCTTGGCATGACGATGAGTCTTTCGCGAAGAACGGCTCTGATCGATTTTGCGCGCACCTGCGACGCTTACATTTTCGAGGACGATCACAATTCAGAATTTCGTTATACCGGTCCCCCACTTCCTTGTTTGCAAGGTCTCGATACTGCCGGCCGTGTTATTTACGCGGGCACGATGAGTAAGATCCTCTATCCATCGTTGCGACTGGGTTATATTCTGGCGCCAGAACAATTGGTCGAACCAATGCTCAAGATTCGAGCGGTGATGGACCAACATTCGCCCGCGATCGATCAGGCAACCCTGGCCCGATTCCTCACCGAAGGATTTTTCCTGAGCCACATCAAGCGGATGCGAAAACTGTACTCTGACCGACGAGAATTTTTCATCGATCAATTCAACAATTTGTTAGGCAACTATTTTAATTTGGAAGTTCCCGAAGCCGGATTGCATTTCGTCGCGTGGCTAAAGCGCAAAGCGGATTTGCCACTCATCACTCGTGTCTGCGGTGAGATAGGTATCAGACCGTCGCCATTGTATTCCTGCTTTATGAAAGCGGAGCCGGAGCCTGCGCTCACTTTCGGCTTCGCTGCATGGTCACGAGCACAGATTCGCGAAGGTCTCGGCAAGTTCGCGACCGCACTCAATTTGAAACTGCAGTAGTTAGATTTGGGTGGTCTGCCCGCTTTCCGGAGGCGTCCTAAGACAAGCGCTATACTTGTTTCCGTGTGATTCATTGAGACGAATCGTGGTTAAAGTGAAATGGCCTGTACCAAACCTGCCAAGTGGTTCTGGTAGTGACTTAAAGCGAGTCCTTAGAGTGTCGTCATGAAAAAATTCAACAAAGGAGACAAACCATGATAACACAACTTATAACTAAAACACCCGCTCGGATTCAGTGGATCATTTTGATCAGCATCTGTTTCGGCGCGGCCCTAACATTCGCGCAGCCACAGGAGCAGACTCCGGCGAGGCACAGAACGCCATATCGCGTGTCGAACCTCGAAACCCTGGGTGGAACAAGTAGTGCAGGTAACAGCATCAACGACCGTAGCTGGATTGCAGGTTATTCCAGGCTAACAGGGAATCAAGCCAGGCACGCTGCGTTATGGCGAAACCGGCAACACCATTCAATACTCGATCTGGGGACCCTGGGTGGACCAAACAGCAGTGTGACCTGGAATGTGAAGAATACCTCTGGCATCATTGTAGGTATTTCTCAGACTGCCGACCCGGAGCCGCTCGGGGAGGCCTGGAGCAGCGCCAGCTTTTATAGCGGGCCGAATGCCGCGGGTTTTATCAACCTCGCATTCGTCTGGGAAGGCTGCCAAATGCGGGGACTTCCGAATTTCCCTGGCGGAGATAACGGCTTTGCCACCGGAGCGAACAACCTCGGTCAGGTAGTCGGATGGGCCGAAAATGACGTTCATGATCCCACATGTGTTTCGCCGCAGGTGCTTCAGTTTCGTCCGGCCGTGTGGGAACTCGGACCGCCCGACGAAATCAGTGATCTGCCTCTTATAACAGGCGACAGTTCCGGGGCAGCAACGGCAATTAATGATAATGGTCAAATTGTCGGGATTTCAGGTATTTGCGACCAAGCTGTTGGAAGATACACCGCGAAGCATGCTGTGCTTTGGCAAAATGGCAGCGTGTCTGATCTCGGCAACCTCGGGGCCCTCTTTTGGAATACGCCGACGGCAATCAATCAACATGGCGATGTCGTCGGGTTTGCCGGTGCGCCTAACGACCCCGACGGCAACTTCCTTCAGGCATTTATTTGGACACGACAACGTGGGATGCAGCCGCTCGGTTTCCTCCCAGGAGACGTCCACAGTGAAGCCTATGGAATCAAC
>DATBEX010000197.1:0-5408 GCA_036558805.1 Candidatus Udaeobacter sp. | reverse complement strand
GGTTCACCTAACGAATTTCCCGGGCCAATCAGGAACGCCATTTCAAGCTCGTAGTCGAGGCTCTTGGTCGGACCGAAGCTTGGCGTCGAAGCGTCGGGTGGTTTGATTTGGCCTTGTGGACGTCGCACATCGGTGCCGCTGATTACGACGGAACTGGCGCGTCCGTGATAGGCAACGGGTAACCATTTCCAATTCGGCATCAGAGCGTTTTCCGGCCCACGCAACATGGTCCCTACATTGTGCGCATGGTGATAGGACGAATAGAAATCCGTGTAATTCGCAATCCGCACGGGCAATTTCATAGTGACATTCTTTTGTGGTTGAAAAACCCGCGCTCGCAGCCGGGCGTTGTCACGCAGAATCGGCGTTTTTGCCGAGAGAAGACGTTGAAGAATTGCGCGCGCCTTGCGCCATGCCGGACGACCAAGCGCGAGGAATGTATTCAGCGAGTCCTCTGAAAACGGTTTTTGCCCTCGAAATTCTGGTGAACGAAAATGGCCGAGCTCTTCGAGAACAGAAAGATCCATGACGAAATCGCCGATTGCTACACCCGCGCGAGGTTTGCCGCCCTTTGGCTGAAAGATGCCGAACGGGAGATTTTGAATGGGGAAATGCGAATCTGGCGAAACGTCGATGAATGATTCTTGTGACATGATGGTTGTAGCGGCGCTTTCCGGGCGCCGACCAAAATTATGCGACGGTCAGAGACCGCCGCTACAATAATTTCGCGGCGCGCAAATCGTCGCGCGGCTCATTGAAACTGCAACTGCCGAACGATACAACAAATTGGCGGCGATATTGCAGTCGTTTCGTGTCGATCCGCCATTCGCGCCACGCAAAAAAATCGTCCGTGAACGAAAATGAATCCACATTTTCGTCTTCCAGCATGGTCGCGGTTTGGTTCGCATCCCATCGATGCTCTGCGGCCAACACTGCGGCGCCCAGCACATTCAGGAAACCATGCATCTTTGTTTGGACTTCGTCCCGGTATTGCCGGAACGGGTGGTGAAGACCCGCTGTAAATTTGATCGCCAGTTGATGCATAGCAGGCGTCACAAGCACATTTGCGATCTGCGTCGAAGTTGGAAATGCGTCGGCAGTCACTCCGCCAGTGCGCAGTTTGTAGCCGAAAATCGGGAAGTCAGCACCAGAGTTAAATTCGGCAAGCAACGCGATAGTCTGGTCTGCTCTGTCCGTTGGCGCTTCCCAAAAAACCGGCAAATCGCCCAGAATTGATCTCGCTTTCTTCAGCGAGAGGACATCGACATCCGCTGGCAGAAACATCTCCAGATGATTTATCGATATCAGATCGACGCTATGTCTCGATAACGAACGAATCGCAGCATTCGCATCGTCGAGTGCTGCGAGAAAAGTTTCCGCGTTCGCGGTCTTCGGTCCGAGCGCGGCGACGCGCAGTGGATGTTGAGCATCAAATTGAGAAAGGAGCTGTTTGGCCGCATTGAATCGTTCAACGGATAAGACGAACGAGGCAAGCATCCATTCGTCCGGGGAGCGAACATATTCGGCCTGATTTTGCAGCGCTGGTTCGAGACTCAGACTACAGGGGGGAAACATTCCCGCGTAATCGATTGAGCGCGCGAGCAAAGCACAAAGTGAGGCAGGTGGCATTGAAACGGCGAGGGCTAGTCGAATGAGGTAAATTCGGGGGTCATGCTGAACGAGGCCTGCAATACTCCGCCGGGCGCAATTTTCTGAATTCCTTCCTTGTCTTCAAAGGCGCGCTGTTGCTGATGGTCCGTCAGTCCCCAGCAAGGTTCGATACAAAGAAACGGTCCGCCGTCGGACCACAAGGTAAGATAGGGCACGCTGGTGAGATCGAGAATGACCCAGCGGCCACTTGGTGGATCGACGTAGGAAAATTGACGCTTCGGAACATCGATCAGTTCCAGAATGATGGATCCAGGCAGATCAGTTTTTGGAAATGGCATTTCACCGCCAGCGAACTCGATATCACGCGTCTGTCCTGAAAGAAAATTTCCCGGAGAAAAATGCCGCCGGTACAGGCCTCGGGGCATTTGAAGATGAAAGCTTTCAAAAGCGGTCGCTGCGAATCCAGGATGTAACCCAAAGGAGACGTGCGCGGTCAGCTCGGGCTCTTCATTTCGAAATTCAAACACGACACCCACTTTGTTCGCATCGATCGTATAGGTCAGAATCACGCTCACTTTAAGCGGATATTCTTCGGCCGAGAAATCATCCGGCGTGATGTGGTACTCCAATGACGCTTCTGTCCCGGACGTTTCGGCGAAGTGCCACGTTTTCGAGCGAAGGAAACCGTGGTTTCCGCCCTTGATCTCACGACCCCGATACAAACTGCGGCCGTTCTTTAGCCGATGAAGATAATAACCCATCACCGTTGCATGATTCGCCCAGCCCTGTGCGGGCGTTGAGAGATCGTTGTCGCGATACAGAAAACCGGTCCAATCACCCGGATCGTTAACTCGCGCAATGCTGATTAATTCCGCACCCAGGCGAGACACAATAATTCGCAGGCCGTTCTCCTCATCGGTTAGAACGTCAAGATGCTTTCCCTCGCGGTCTTCCTCGCTGTGCGAAAATTTCATTGTAGTTGGATTTAGCACATGCTTGTTGCCGCGGTAGCTATGTGCTGTCCGGGACCTTTCGCCGTTGAACGATGCAACGCTCCACAGAGACGTGGCTACAACAAAGACTCACGGAAACAGGCCGCGCACCTTTTTAGCTTTCTGAACGCGCTCGACGCCGATGGCCATTGCCGCAGTGCGATGAGAGATCTTATGCGCTTTTGCCCGCCTAATTACCTGCGCAAATGAATGCTCCAGGATGCGGAAAAGTTTGTCCGTCACTTCCATTTCCGTCCAAAGGTAGGATTGCAGGCCCTGCACCCACTCAAAGTAAGAAACGATTACGCCGCCTGCGTTGCATAGAATGTCCGGGATCACGAAGATTTCGTCCCAGCGTTTTTCCAAAATCAGATCCGCCTCCGGGGTGGTCGGCCCATTGGCTGCTTCGGCGAGGATTCGGCATTTGAGTTGGCCGGCGTTTTTCCCATTAATGACCCGATCGACTGCGGCCGGCACCAGAATATCACAGGGCTTGATCAGGAGTTCGTTGGGATCAACATGATCGTCCTGAGCGAACGCGCGCAAAGTACCCTTCTTAAAGATGTGCTGTTCGGCAGCCTGGATATCTATTCCTTTTGCATTGTAGATCGCCGCATGTGCGTCGCTGATGCCGATAACTTTGACGCCGCTCTTGTAGGCAAGAGAAAGCGCTGCGACGGAGCCCACATTTCCGAATCCCTGCACGATGGCTGTGCATTTCTCGGGATCCATTTTGAGCATGTTCATCGCGCGCTCGATCAGGTAAACAGCTCCGCGTCCAGTTGATTCACGACGACCCTCCGTTCCACCAATCGCGACCGGTTTCCCGGTCACGATTTCACTGACCGAATAACCCTGGTGAACTGAATACGTATCCATGAACCATGCCATGACCTGTTCATTGGTGCCCATGTCGGGGCCCATGATGTCGGTATGCGGTCCGACAAAGGGAATCATCTCCTGCATGTAACGCCGCGAAACCGCCTCCAATTCAGTGCGCGACAATTTCGATGGATCCACCGAAACTCCGCCCTTGGCTCCGCCGTAAGGCAAATTGTTTAGGGCACATTTCCAACTCATCCACATCGCCAGCGCCGCAGTTTCGCCCATTGACAAGGAGGGGGCGAAGCGGGTCCCACCTTTTGTCGGGCCGAGAGTTAGATGATGTTGAACGCGGTAACCCTGGAAGGTTCTTGTGCTGCCGTCATCCATGTGCACCGGCAGGGTGACGGCGATGGCGCGCTTCGGAAACATCAGCCGTTCGCGATCATTCTTGTCGATGTTCAGGTAATCGGCAATGACCCGAAACTGGTCACACGCCATTTTAAACACGTCGTCTTCGTAGATAGTCATGAAATCAAACTCGCAGGCATCGGTTGGTCGCCGAATGCAGTTGGTATTTGCGCTGGGCGAATGAAGCCGTCAACTCCGAAAGCGTTCGTGAGTTAACCCCGAGAGCCGCCATACCATATGGTCGACAACGGCATTTGCAACCCGTAGCCTCCGTTGGAGAAATCAAGCACAATGAAAATTGAGACTTTAGCGGTCCATGCGGGCCATACGATCGATCCAGCGACGGGCGCAGTTTCCGCACCGATTCATCTTTCAACGACGTTTGAGCGAGACGCCGAAGGCACGTACTCGCGCGGGTTCATGTATACGCGCAACAACAATCCAAACCGCCAGGCGCTCGAGCGGGGGATCAGCGCGCTCGAAGGCGGTGCGGCGGCGGCAGCTTTCGCATCCGGGACGGGAGCCAGCATGTCTATTTTTCAGGCGTTAGCACCCGACGACCACGTGTTGGCCCACGTGGATGCGTACTACGGGACATCGCGGCTACTGCGCGAGGTTTTCGGGCGCTGGGGGCTCGACATCAGCTTCGTCGATATGAGCGATCTTGGCGGCGTGGAAAAGGCGATTCGCTCCAATACAAGGCTCGCCTGGATGGAAACCCCATCCAATCCACTGTTGAAAATTGTAGATCTCGCGGCCGTTGCAGAGATTGCCCGCCGAACTGGTGCAATGTGCGTATGCGATAATACCTGGGCGCCGACCCTTCAGCGCCCGTTCGACCTCGGTGCCGATTTAGTCCTGCATTCAACGACAAAATATTTCGGCGGTCATTGTGACGTTCTCGGCGGAATTGTTGTGGCGAAAAATGAAAATGATTTTTTCCAACGCATCCGCAGCATTCAATACGAAGGCGGAGCAGTCCCCTCGCCTTTCGATTGCTGGCTGATCCTGCGCGGCATGCGCACTCTCCCATGGCGGATGCGCGCGCACTCGGAAAACGCGATGAGAGTCGCTGATTTTCTCGCCGGGCACTCAAAGGTCTCGCGCGTCCATTATCCAGGCTTGAAGTCCCATCCTGGACATGAGATTGCCGCAAAACAGATGTCGATGTTTGGTGGAATGCTTTCCTTCGAGGCTAAGGACGGACGCGAAGCTGCAATGGCAGTCGCCGCGAACACAAAAATCTTTACTCGCGCGACCAGTCTCGGCGGCGTGGAAAGCTTGATCGAGCATCGAGCATCAGTCGAAGGTCCAGGAACAACTTCGCCGGAAGGGCTCTTGCGATTGTCGATCGGTCTCGAGAACGCTGATGATCTGATCGAAGACCTCGACCAGGCGCTGTTGTAGAGGCGCTTGTGGCAAGCGCCTATTTCTTTTCGCGCAAGAACGCAGGGCGTTTGGCACAAACGCCTCTACAAGGCGCGGTTTATTTTTCGACGAAAGATGTCGACGATGTCCTGCACCTCATTGACGCGTAGTATGTAAGCAACGCCAAAGAATGCCGCCGCTCCG
>DATBEX010000196.1:0-12321 GCA_036558805.1 Candidatus Udaeobacter sp. | reverse complement strand
ATGAAGTCCCGATGATCAGGGCGAATTGTCGGGCGCGGTTTACTGCGGCTGATTTCGACTTCATCGTGCGCACGCTCGCGCGGTCGAAAACCGACCAGGTTTCTCTCGTCGATCTTCTAAGCGATGATGGAACGCGCGACTCCATTCTCGATCACCCGCAATTAGTTGACGCCATCTTGAATCACTGCGGACATCTGCGGATTTCTTCTCAGTTTTATTTTTACGTTTTGGCCCGGCACGTTTTGCGACAGGGTGGAATCGGCGACCGCAAGCTTTGCGATTACGTCGCCTCGTTGCTGGAAGCGTTTTCCCGGGCGAGCCGATTGCAGATCTCGGAGGAAACTCACAATCTCGCCGAACAATACATTTCGGACATCCTCATCGCGCCGACTCGCGCGACACCGGAGCAGGCGTTTTTGCTTCGTGCACACATCGGAAATTATTCGCTTTTCATTAGCGGAATTTTTCATGAGAACGCGCAGCGGCGCAGCTTACGCGGCGGGCCGGACCTCGAATTCTATGAGCAGGTCGGCCGGGCAAACTATCAACTTGTTGCCTCGCACGCCGTCGCGCGCCGCTGCGAGTTGGATGATGTTTTCGAAGGATTGGCAGACCGGTTTCGCGACGTCCGACTGGCACTGAACCAGCTCTCGGATCGGTTGCTTAATCTGGATGACGACCCGCATCCTTCGCTCTGCTTGTGAACGAGACGCTCTTTAGTCAAATCCAGAAATTATTTGAACGAACGTACGCGCAGGTTGGAATCAATCTGGAAGATTGTCTCATCGACCGGACGCGTTGCGTGCAGTTGTCGGTGCTCGCTGGAAAATCGGCGCTCGAATTAAGCGAGCTCGCCCGCACATTTTTGCGGCGCGCCGGCGACCAACTTTACGTGGGCATTTATTATTCGCGCTGGCTCATCGAACAGCTCGAGCAGCACGATCCCCGCGCGGGTTTGGGCGATCGCAATATCCGATCGCTGATCATGTTCGTGGAAGAACTCAACCATGCGTTGCATGCAGCGCTCCAGTTCAAGAGCGGGATCCGCGAGATAACCTCGGAAGATTTTGCGCGCAATTTGGAGCTTCAAGCGCAGGTGGATACTTACCTCGTTCTGCTTTTGTTTATCGCCTTCTTCAGAAAGATCCAGCGAGTTTCGCGCATGGACCGGCGCTGGCTGCGCTTTCATCTTTTCGCGCGCCAATGCCCTGAAGCATTTCGCGATGCCAACCTGCGCGGCCGCTATCTGGAAACAAACCAGCTCGCAGCCAGCTACACGCATTACCTCGACACGCTCAACGCTCAGCGGCGGCTCGATGAGATCCGGCGCTTTCATTCGCTCGGTTACGGCGATAAAAAAGCGCGTATTCTGGCGTTGATGGAACACACGAGCAACTAAAGAGCGTCCGTCGCACGGATTAGCCTTGAAGCGAGGCAGGATGGATCGCCCCCAAAATCTTTGCATCCAAACCCGACGATTCATCGGATTACGAGGCACACCTGATCCTGCAAAGTGACAACAAACTCTCTGTCGAACGACGGGGGCGCGGCGCGGGCCTGGTGAAACAAACATTATGAACAACAAAAATCTTACAATCGTTGCTCTCGTTGCTGCCAACGTGGTGGCAACCCTGTTCGCCACGGAAAATCCCATGGTGGGTGGAGCGCCAATGTATGCGAAGAAGAACATCATCCAGAACGCGATGAATTCGAAGGATCACACCACTCTCGTGGCGGCAGTGAAAGCTGCGGGGTTGATCGATACGCTGGAAGGCGAGGGACCGTTTACCGTCTTCGCGCCAACAAACGAGGCCTTCGAGAAGCTACCAGCCGGGACAGTCGAGACGCTTCTGAAACCTGAAAACAAGCAGCAACTCGCGGCGGTCCTCACCTATCACGTGGTGCCGGGGAAAATCACCGGGGACAAGCTCGCCAGGGAAATCAAAGCGGGCAACGGATCTGCGCAGTTGACGACTGTTAACGGCGAGAAACTCACGGCACGGATAGGGGGCGATTCCATCGAGTTAACTGATGCGAAGGGCGGGATGTCGAAGGTAAAGATTGCTGATGTGATTCAATCCAATGGCGTGATTCACGTTATCGACACAGTGTTGATGCCTTGACCCAACGACAGGAAACTCCGAGAGCAGATGGCAGACGGGCGGTTGCAAGACACCGCTCGTTTGTCTTTCCTCGCGCATCCATTTTTTGGAAACACGCTTGAATAACGTCGAAAGCGGCGCTTGTTTTGCGACAGCTGCGCATTCTCGTGTCCCACCTGTTCGCGTGCGCGGGATAAATCTTAAGTTGGACTGAACCGACCCATGGCAGACGTAACGGCCACGGCACAACAGATGGCGGACCGCGAAATGATCGCGCGGGTCGGCGACGGCGATCAATCAGCCTTTGGTGCGCTGTATGACCGGCTCAGTGGTCCCCTGTATTCGTTAGCCCTGAAAATGTTGGGAGACCCATCGGACGCGCAGGACGCGCTTCAGGAGGTTTTTGTGCAGATATGGTCACGCGCTGGAACTTACAATCCGGAAAAAAGCAGCGTTTTTAGCTGGGCTGTTCTATTGACGCGAAGCAGAGCGATCGATCGATTGCGGGCACGCGACCGGCGACAGCGCGTGGTGGCCGGGTCCACGCCTGACGAGGCCAAGGTTGCCGAGACAACGAATGCATCCATGGTTGAGAGCGCAGCGGATACCGCTGAGAAGAGTGATGAGGCAGCCCGTGTGCGATATGTATTGAACAATTTGCCTTCTGAGCAGCGACAAGCGATCGACCTGGCCTTTTTCGGGCATCTCACGCATCACGAGATTGCCGCACAACTGGGACAACCACTGGGCACTGTAAAGGCGCGAATCCGTCGCGGTCTTCTCAGGCTTCGGGAACAACTTCGCACTTAACGTTGATTTTATGATTTCCGACGAACAACAGGATCAGGCGACACTTTACGTGCTCGGGCTGCTCGAGCCGCACGAGGCCGCTGCGTTCGAATCGGAATTAAACGCGAACGCCGAGTTGCGCGATATCGCCCGAGAACTGCGCGAGGCGGCGGGCAGTATCGCGTTGACCGCTCCGCTGCGGACGCCGCCTGCTTCGCTGAAGCAACGCATCATGGGTGAGATTGCGAAGACGACGAAAGATCGGACGATCGTGCCGCTACGACGACCTTCGTTTGATTGGGTGCCCTGGGCGATAGCAGCCGGGCTGGCCGTGTTTTGCGGATTGCTCGCTGTCGATCGCGTGCGACTGGAGCGCCAACTTGCCAATATACGCACGGTCGATCCGTTGATGCACACGACGTTTTACACCCTGGCGCCATCTGCGCCCGCTCCGGCAGATGCGAAAGCGACGGTCGCCTGGCAACCCGGCAGTCAAAGCGGCGTGATTCGTATCAGCAATCTTCCTGCGCCGGAGCCCGGCAAGGATTATCAATTGTGGGCAGTTGATGCGGAACACAAAGATCCCATTAGCGCAGGTGTCGTTAGGGTAGATAAGAATGGTGTCGCACAAATTCGTTTCAAACCCGTCGAGAAAGCCGAACATGTAAAAGCTTTTGCGATCAGCCTGGAGCGCGAAGGTGGTGTCCCCAAAAAAGAGGGGCCCATCTTACTCGTTGGCACTGCCTGAGTATTTAGTCCGCCTGCGCATCTGACGGACCAACCCAAGCGTATCACGAAGAATGTTGAGAACATCCCTGTATAAAACCGGTCTGCGGTTCGGCCTTTTGATAGGGCCGATCACCGCGCTTTTTCTTTTTAACGCTGCCGTGGTCTGCTCGGAGAGCAGCAATTATGCGTTCAACGATTCCCATTTCCACCTGACCAATAATATTCAGGAAGGACCCGGCATTCGGGAGTTTGTCGGCATGATGGGAGATAAGGCGGGCCGGGCCATATTATCCGGTATCCCGCTTCACCAGGAATGGTCTTACCGCGTAGACGGAGATCGCGCGCCCTCATATTACCTGCACTCGGACGCTCCGTTGTACTACTACTCGTTTACGGATGCCTTGATTGCCATGGCGTACAAGTCGTTAACAACGGAACAGCAGGCGCGTCTTGATCCGATGATCACCGGCTTCAATCCTGCGGATATGTACGCGGCAGATCATGTTCGCCGCGTGCTCGAAACTTTTCCAGGTGTGTTCACCGGCATCGGCGAGTTCTCGATTCACAAAGAGTTTGTGTCGGGGAAGATTCCCGGCGAGGTCGCCAGCCTTCAAAATCCAGCTCTCGATCGACTGCTCGACTTCGCCGCGCAAGTTGGTCTGGTCGTTTTGATCCACAACGATATCGACGTCCCTTTTGCAAAGGAGGGAAGCGAGCCGGCTTACCTTGGTGAGATGAAGGCTCTCTTTAAACGGCATCGGAACGCGACCATCATTTGGGCGCACACGGGGCTTGGACGCACAGTGGGGCCGGGCAAGAACCACGCGACGCACATCGAAGGAATCCTCAAAGATCCCGACTTTGATCACGTTTACTTTGATCTCGCCTGGGACGAAGTCGCCAAATACTTTGTCGGCAGTCCAGAAGCGACAGCAGCTATCGCCGTGCTTATCCAGCGTTACCCGGACCGCTTTCTGTTTGGCACGGATGCAGTAGCTCCGGCCGATCAATCCAAGTACTTAGCGGTCTTCAATCAATACCAGCCGTTGTGGAATTCTCTGGATACGAAGGCTTCCCGGAAAGTGAGGCTGGAAAACTACGAACGAATTTTTGATGAAGGACGTCGTAAAGTGCGCAGCTGGGAGAATGCGCATGTCCCCGCGGTGAAATCGAACGAGACCAACGAAGCGCGAAACCCTTCAAACTGATTCGTGACGACGGGACTCGAATCCGCCAGAAAGCGGGAGCGCTCAAAGGACGAGGCACGGCATCGCGTAAGTTTCCTTTAGGCCGATCGAAAAGCGCAACACGTAAAAGCGTTTGCGATCAGCTTGGAGCGCAAAGGTAGTGTCCCGAAGAAGTAGGGACCCGTTTTGTTCGTCGAATCGACCTCAACGATTTCGCAATCGTCTTTACTGGACCGACTCTCAGGAAAGATCAGGGCGATTTTATCGCACAAAGCATCCGGACGAATGACCGCGGCGTATCACCGGTCATTTGAAAGCAAGCAACTTAATTTTCATACTGGGCATGCTCGCGGCTGGACCAATCGTTGCGCAGGAAAACGTCGCATCGGCTTCGCAGATTTCCACGGCGGCACAGGTTGTAACGGTCACTGATCAAGGAGAAGACACTATCTCCAAGGCTTCCTCCGCTTCGGAGAGGCGTGTTAGTTCCATCGGGTCGGGAGAGCAGCCATCGTTGCGACGCGATCACGCCAGAACGAGCGACCGTGTTCCGCAAAGTTTCAACTTTGATTACGGCGACGATCAAATCTCCCAGCGCGCGATCGACGAACGTATTCTTGATCGGCTCGGCCTGTTCGATCGTCCAGATGACGCTTCCGGTCGTTACGGCGTATCACTCGACGTGGAGAAGGAAGATAGCGATTGGAATTTCGAAGTTACTTTCACGGTCGAATTCTGATTCGAACAACTGATCTGCGCCGCTGAGGTTCGAGCAAGCGCCTTAGTGACATCTGGACCAAGTCTTCTTGCGTGATCTAAAAATTTTCGGCCGTGACTGCATCCAGTCGCTCCGCTTCGACGTAATGCTCGCCGAACGAAAAAAATGGAAACTTGCAAACAAGCCACCAAAAGCAATGCCAGGCTACGTGCCGGACAAATATTAATTTTTGTCACTCCGCTAACGGCGATTGCCTGTCTGCTCATTTTTTCTGATAGGGCAAAGAACAAGAGTGAGCCGAACAAACCTGCATCTGCCCTGGTTTTCGATGATCCACTGGCTCTGGTGCTCGTTCCGCAAACAGGCGATAGCCGCACCGACAAAGAAATTTCCAAGCTCCAGCAGCGGATTCGCGAGGGCAGAAATGTCCAGCTCTGGCTTGAGCGACTAGGCTGGGCCTTTGTCGCGAAAGCGCGCGAAAGTTTCGACCCGGGCTTTTACAAACTAGCCGAGCAATGCGCGCGCTCGATCGAAATGCGCGATCCGAAAAGCCAGGAAGCGATGCTGTTGCGCGCGCACGTGTTGCAGAATCTGCATCGTTTCAAGGAATCCGAGACGCTGGCGCGAACTCTGGTCCAAAAGCGAGGACTCAGCTTTGACTACGGGCTTCTGGGCGATGCGTTGATGGAGCAGGGAAAACTGAACGACGCGGTCGAGGCTTATCAGCGCATGATGAATTTGAAGCCCGACCTTCGCGCATACGCCCGCGCGGCACACATGCGCTGGCTCAAGGGCGATCTCGCGGGAGCGATCGAGGCGATGCAACTGGCTGTGAGCGCTGCCAGCCCGAACGATGCCGAATCCGCGGCATGGGTAAACACGCGGTTGGCCGCGTATCTGTTTCAGGCCGGAAAATTCAACGAAGCAGAACAACGGTGCGCGTTCGCGCTCTCTCTACAAAATGGCTATGCGCCAACGCTCTTGTTGAAGGGGAAAATGCTGCTTGCTCAAAGCCGGTTTCGCGAGGCCGTGGACATTTTGCAAGACGCCGCGAAGCGGAATCCGCTTCCGGAATATCATTGGACACTTGCCGAGGCGCTGCGAGCAGCTGGACGCGAGAAGGAAGCATCTGGAGTTGAAGCCCAACTTCGGAGGAACGGATCGATCAGTGATCCACGCACGATGGCCCTCTTTCTCGCGACGCGAAGGGAGAATCCGGAAACGGCGCTTCGACTCTCAAAAGAGGAATTTGATTCACGCAGTGATGTCTTCACGCACGACGCCCTGGCATGGTCGCTGGCGGCGGCAGGCAACCTGTCCGGGGCACAACGCGAGATGCATCTGGCATTGGCGGAAGGCACCGAAGACGGGCGGCTCTTTTTTCATGCTGCGGTGATCGCGTCACAAGCAGGTCAAGCAGCGGATGCGGAGCGCTGGTTGTATAAAGCGAGCGAACTCTCGCAACTACTTTTGCCATCTGAACGTACCGAACTTCAACAATTGGCGGCGCGGAGCGTTGAAAAAGCGTCCGCGACGCCAAATACACCAAAAAACCTTTTCGCCCGGACAGGATACCGCGCGGAAAACGCAACCCCAACATCGAACCAAAACCTAAGGAACAAATGAAAAAAATAACATACCTCGTGTCGCGTGGTGTTATGGCACTGTTCGCGGCACAGTTAATCGGAGTGGCCCAAGCTTCCAGTCACATGGACGCACCGTTGATCACTCGCGACCCGGCAGCCAACACCACGGACGTTTACGCGTTCGTGCAAAACAGAAGCGGAACGAAGAGCCTTGTCACCGCGCTCGGCGTGTACCCCCACGAAGAGCCTGGTGTCGGCCCGAACAAGTACAACTTCGACGACAACGTGCTTTATCAAATTCACATTGCCACCGGAAACGACGTGGCTCAGGGCAAAGCCACGTTGAGCTACGAGTTCAAGTTCAATACGACGTTCAGAAACCAGAACACGATCCTGCAATCGTATCTGGGTGTTATCAACGACGTCGGAGATGCCAATCAGAATCTCGTTCAAACCTACACCGTCACGAAAGTAGACCATCGTCAGCACAATCGCCGCACGCTGCTGGGAACGGGCACGGTTCCGCCCAACAACCAGGGCGTTGCCACTCCGTTTTATAATCAGGGCAACGACGGCAACAATCCCGCAAAGGATGGCGTCGCGATGGCAGGCGACCTTGATCGGTATACAACGCAAACGATCAAGGATCTGGGCGGCGGTTACTTCTCATTCGCAGGTCAACGTGACGATGGTTTCTATGGCGACATCGACGCCATTTTCGATCTCCTGCAGCTTCGTTCGCCGGGCGTGGATTCCCAGGGTGGATTCAACATTCACATGATGACGCTCGTGATTCCTCTGACCGAATTGGGCGGCGATCAGCAAATCGTGGGCGTTTACGCCACGACTAGCCGCCGTCAGTTAACGATACTGCGCGATGAAACCGGGAGACGTCCGATCAGGGATGGCAACCCGCAACTGGTTGGCCCATGGGTGCAGGTCGCCCGGCAAGGCAACCCGCTCTTCAACGAAGGCCTGGTAGCCATCGCCGATAAGGACCGCTATGGCCGAACCAGCCCCGACTCTGACAACGAGTTGTTCCGGCAATATGCGGTGACTCCCGAACTGGCCAGACTGATTAATCAAATCATCTTCAACGGCCAGTTACCTGACGTCGAGACAGGCCGGACTGACATCGCAGGAATTTTCATTCCTGATTTAATTAAGGTTGATTTATCCACGGATCCCTGCCGCCTGGCGGGCAATGGCACTCAACAGGGCGCCAATCCGGATGATCCTGGCTTCTCTCGTCTGAGCATCTTTGGTGGCGACACTCTAATCAGCCAAATTCAACCGGGTTTTGGCAACGGAGTTGTTCCAGGCGGCTGGCCCAATGGTCGCCGGTTTGGAGACGATGTAGTGGACATCGCGGTTACGGCTCTCATCAGCAACCTCCGGGTCGACCCGCCAATCATCCGGGGTCCAGCGGGAGACAATCTGGATTTCAACGACGTGGCCTACAACAAGGTCTTCCCGTACGAATCCACACCGCAGAACGGCCGCAATCACGCCCATCCATAACGCGTAAGTCATTCTCTTATGCACTCTGGAAATCCCGGCCAGGCAGCCATATCGCGCCTGGCCGGGTCGCGCGCTGGTCGAGCGGCAATCTTGGCGATTTTGTTTTCGTCGTTACCGGTTCAATACGCGAAAGGCCACGATCCCGGGCTTAGCAGCCTGATCTTCCGTCAGGGCACGAATGAATTAAGCGCGACGTTGACGCTGGCGGCCAGGGACGCGGAGCAACTGGTAGAACTCGACCAGAACCATGATGGCACCGTAACGCAAGTCGAGTTTAGTCGAAGCCAGGAACGACTCGAAGCTACTGTAGGTAGAAATGTCGTCATCGCGGCGGACAGCAAGATCTGCAAACCACAATTTATTCGCAGTTATCTCGATCAAAATAACAACGTAGAATTTCGTCTGGATTTCGGCGTTGCGCCTTTTTTGAGATTGGAGGTTCAATCCAAAATCATCGCCTCACTGCCGTTTGGGCATCGTCAGTATCTCGAGGTACAGGATTTACGCGGGAAAACAATCTTTGGACAATTGCTCAGCGCGGCAGCAGATCGCGCGACAGTGCAAGTGCCCCGCACCAACGTGAGCACCGTCCCGCTCGAAGCCGTTCGTTCGTTTGCGAATTTTCTTTCGCTCGGTGTGAAACATATTTTGACCGGCTACGATCACTTATTGTTTCTTCTCGGACTGTTGATCGTGGCACGGGGGTTCGTCTCGGCGCTAACCATCATCACGTCATTCACAATCGCGCACTCGGTCACGCTGGCGGTGGCAACACTGCACCTTGTACAAATTCCAAGTCGAATCGTTGAGCCGCTGATCGCTGCTTCCATTGTTTTCGTGGGCGTCGAGAACCTTTTGCGCGGCGACATTCCGGGCGCGCGGCGACTTGTGGCGTTCGGGTTTGGTTTGATACATGGGTTTGGCTTTGCTTCGGCTTTGCGGGAGGCAGGAATCGGTTCCGGTACCGGTGGCATCATACTGCCGCTATTCTCTTTCAACCTCGGCGTGGAGCTCGGTCAAATCATGGTCGCTGCCGTGGCGCTGCCGATCATTTGGAAACTCCGGGAGAATCCCATGTTTGTCGCGCGGTGGGCGCCGGCGTGTTCAGCAGCCGTCGTGCTGCTTGGTAGTTTTTGGTTTGTTCAGCGAGTCTGGATGGCCTGAACTTTTCCAAGCGGAATCTTGGCTAGTCTGCCTCATATTGCGTTGCCGCGCAGGCAGCATTTATTTGGGCATGACCACGTATCCGAGAAGTCCCAAGGAAATGACGCGCGGCATGATGTATTTCCCGCGCATGCTGGAGAAGATTCGGCAATATGCCCGCGGTGAGTTGCACGAAGATTATCACGAGAACCTGGGCGCGCCTCGAACCCTTGATAGTGCCTGTTGCAATTTTTTGCGTGTCAATTATGACGATCTGCGCGAGCACGCCCTGCAAGGCGGAACTGATGAGGAAATCCTTGAGTGGTGTTTCCAAAACGGACGGCAGCCCAATGATGGTGACCTGTTTGTCTGGAATGGATTTGTGTCGAAACTCGGGTGGCGCGATTCTTTCACTCCGGTGTTGGAGAAAAGGAAAAAGAAGTACGGCATCGCCGATCGCACTGACATCGTGACAATGGCTGACCTGATCGATTTCGATGAAGGCCGGTTCCCGTGACTTCTCAATTGAACACCCGTAGACGCTTCGTTCTGCGAAGCGCGCCGTTGATATGCTAGATGCGCCCGCATCACGCCGCCCAGACGCCGGGGGCTACAGTCTGTGGAATTTGATTTATCGCTATCCGGGCTTCGGCGTTGTCGCTTGTCTGTGCATGCTGGCTTTCAATGCGTGTGAATATGAAGTTCCAATCACCCCAAGTCCCACTCGTAAAGTGCAGGAACAACTTCTCGGGAACTGGATTTCATTGGATGGCAAAGAAAACATGAGGGTCCGGCGCTGGGATCAGAGCACGTACGTTGTCTACTACGATGGTGATTTGTTCCGGGCATATCATTCCGACGTCGCGGACACGCCGTTTGCCAGTGTTCAAGACCTCAACTCGAATGATCGCAAATATGCTTATGTGATTTGGAAACTTTCGGAAGATGGCAAGCGCCTGACTTTACGAAACGTCAACAATAAGGTAATCCCCAAGGAAACGAGAGACTCAGCCACCGTTGCTGCGCTCCTGACGAAAAACGCGCACAACGCTGGGTTGTTTGGCGAGGAAATAGAATTTCGCAAAGAAAAGTAATTTTCTCGCTCGGCTCGATCTGGCCTGGCGAATCAGGGGAAAATGTTGTAGCGAGAATTCGGGATGACTGAATCGAATCAATCGCGCGTTATTTTTCTTCTGTCGCTCGTAATTATCGTCTGCGCTCCGCGGCTTCGTGCGCAACAAACACCGGCAGTAACGTCGAGTCCGGACCTCTCGCCTTCAGCAACGCCAGCCATCTTTTCCCCACAGACGCTCGCGGATCTGAAACGATTGCGGCAGGCAGCTCTAACCAGCGACTACGCTTATCGGCAGGTCGCACATCTGTCGAACAACATTGGCCCGCGGTTGACCGGATCAGCACAGGCGGCCAGGGCCGTTGATTACGTTGCCAGTGAATTGAAGGCGATCGGATGTGACGTCCAGCTCGAGAAAGTGATGGTTCCCCACTGGGTGCGTGGCGAAGAGACGGCTGCGCTCGTTCAATTCCCCGGACAAGCGCCAGGCACTACTCAGAAAATTGTGCTTTGTGCGCTTGGCGCAAGCGTGGCGACGCCTCCGAATGGAATCGAAGGGGAAGTGATTGTTCTCAAAAATTTTGATGAACTAAAATCTCTTCCTCGCGACAAGGTCGCGGGCAAGATCGTGCTCTTCAACTATCCCTTCGACAAACAAATGGCGGCAGAAAGTCGTGGAGGGGAAGCATACAGTGAAGCGGTCGTTTATCGAAGCAATGGGCCGAGTGCAGCTGCGCGGAAGGGCGCCGTTGCGTGCTTGATTCGTTCAGTAGGTGGCGCCGATTATCGGATTCCGCACGCTGGCGAAACGGATTACGCAACTGACGCCCCGAAAATTCCAGCCGGCGCGGTTACAGCGGAAGATGCAGATTTGATCGCGGACCTGATTAAACAAGGGTCCGTCAGAATGAAGTTAGTTCTTACGCCGCAAACATTGCCGGATGTCGAGAGCTACAACGTCATCGGTGATATTAAGGGGAGCGAACATCCCGAACAGGTAATCGTCGTTTCGGGCCATTTGGATTCCTGGGACCTGGGCACGGGAGCAATTGATGATGGTGCCGGCGTCGCAGTTTCGATGGAAACGGCTAATTTGATCCAAAGACTTCATCTCAAGCCAGAACGCACCATTCGTGTGATTGCCTGGATGAATGAAGAAAATGGATCAGCCGGATCGAAACAGTACGCAAAAGACCACGAACAAGAATGGATGAATCATTTCGCTGCCATGGAAACGGACGGTGGCGCCGATCATCCGCTCGGCATCAACATCAAGGGAAAGCCAGAAGTGAAAAAAATGCTCGCGCCCGTCGCGGCAATTTTACAGGAGTCCGGCGCGGGCATGCTTACCCTGGTTGAACATTGTGGCTCCGATATCAAGCCGATGGAGACAGCTGGTGTGCCTGCTTTCAGTCCGATTCAGGACAGCCGGTTCTATTTCAATTATCACCACACCGCGGCGGACACGCTGGAC
>DATBEX010000195.1:0-8925 GCA_036558805.1 Candidatus Udaeobacter sp. | reverse complement strand
ATCCAGTTACCCTGGGTGTTAAAGGTGTTCCCAGTAATTACAAACATGTTAGTGCCATCGCTGGCAACTCCTGAGTGCCCCCAAATGCCGCCGCCAACGGCAGCGGTTGCCCAGGCCATGACGCTGCCAGGATTGTTGATTGGTATACCGATAACCCATCCATGGTACATGCCGCAGTCCCCAGCGAGCCCTGAAAACGGCACATATAGGACACCATTCACGAGTGCAAGCCCGCCCCTCTCATTCTGGACATTCGAGGTAAAGGCCGTGCCATTGAAGCTTGCAGTAGCATTCAGGTCGACCGGCCACCCAGGTCTGGTCGCGCCATTGTCAATGTTCAGCGAATAAACGAAATGCTTCTTGGGATTGCCGTCTATCATCGCATCCAGGAAAAGTGACCTGGAAACAAGATCGACAACAGGCGTGCCGGTGATGCCTAGCGGGTTGATGTTGCCGCATGGCAGCCCTGACGTGACAGCCGGTCCAAGGTTGCGTTGCCAAATGATGTTGCCGTTATCAGCGTTGAGCCCATACACATTGTTCGATTCCGTCACCGCAACGACCATGGCCCCGTTTGGACCACCCTCGATATAAAGGGGTTGGGCGTAAACGTTCCCTGCGAGCGTCCCGTTGAAGTTCAGGTCGCGTCTTAGATTGGCCGCGTTGCCCCGCGTAAATGCGGGATCAATATAGAGACCATCGCGAAAAAGATTGTTGTGTTCCTGTGTAACGTTGACCTGCGCATCTGTTGGAGCGGGAACAATCCACCAAAGAGCGATGAGAAGTGACGAAGAGAAAATTGAAGTCTTCGCACGTCGATGAAAAGTATCGCGCTTCCCTACTAACACCTCCTTCCCTTCTAACACAGCACCCTGGATTCCGGTCAAGAATTAATGGAACGTTCGAAGACATCGACGGCTATCGCGTCGTTTTTGCAAAATGCCGCGTGGACAGAGTAGCCAGTTCGACACGTGACATCGCAATCGGCGACGTTTAGTGCGCGGGCGACCCGCTGCTGCCACAGACGTCCCCCACGATTATTTCGGTGAACGCGCGTCGGCGTGCGTTTTTATGTCGCGTCGTTGCTTGTCCACCACACGACGCAGTTCGCGCTCCATTGTTTTGAACGCGTCGTGTATCACCTTGTTGAGCGGCAGGTGTGAGCCGTTGTCCATCTGCATCTCGTTTGCGACGAGCTCGTGGCCTCGCGCCACGGTTACATCGACGCGGCACCGGTATGGATTACCTTTTTGATGGTTGTGGTTAGTTTGCTCGATGGCCACATCGCAGCGGTTGATGTGATCGCAAAACTTCTCCAGTCGTGCTGCATAATCCAAAACGAGATTGTCGATCTGGTCAGATTTTTCCAGACCCCGATACGAGATCTTAACAGGCAGTTGCATGATTATTTAGATAGTAATGCGCTCCCTCACGTTGAGGGAGCAAAAAATATCGCGATTCATCCTGGGTTTCACATCTGTTGCAATGATCGAAACCGCGAAACCAGTCTCGCCGGCTCCACCTTCACCAAATCCGATTTCACGTGTTCGACGATCCGGTCCCGCACCGCCGGAGGCAGAAGATCCACAATGGCGCCGTGAATTTCCGCGGGCGCGGCAAACGACCAGCCGCCCTTTCCGTTAAGCGAAACAATTTTTGTAATTTGATCAGCAAGTTCTTTGTGGATGCGGCGGTCCATTTCTGTCGCCAACTGCGTCCTCTCTGCAATGGAACCCGCTCCATGATGCGCGCCGGCACCGTCAGTCACACGAAAGCGGCCGGCCAAATCGCTCACTTTATCGACCAGTCTTCCGTGGGCGTCGGTGATATTAAATGCCTGGACGAGTTGCAGGCTCGGTCCCCGGGTCGGAGTCTCATTCACCCGATATGCTTTTAACTCGCCTCGATCAGTGACAATGATAAGCGAACTCGGTGTCATGACGAATCACTGACCAAAAAAATTTGGCCGCGCATCAAAATATGCGCTTCACATCTATAAACTAATTCGTTTCTGACGACAAGATTGCGTTGCTGAATTTCTATCGCCCGTAACCGGCTACCCGTGGCGAGCACGTTCCTCCTCTGCGCTGACCGCAGGAAACTCCACGTGACGTTTCTTCCAGGATTCCTCGCGGGCCTGAGCTTGCGTCCCGCTTACGAGCTGGAGCAAGCAGCAAGACCGACCGCCAAGATCGACGTCGTCACCGGAGGGGAATTTTTTTTGCTCAGCGAGGAAACCGTTCGCATCCATTGTGTCGAGAATCGACTGCCACTCAAGATTCTCCTGTCCTGGCAGGACAAAAGGGATCGGTTCGTAATGAGCATTGATCAGCAGCAGAAATGTTTCGTCGCGGATTGGCTCGCCTTCGAAACTGACAACATCACTGGTGTCGCCACTCAAGAGCATGCCAATACAACGAACGAAGGGCGACGCCCATTCTTCGTCGCTCATTTCGCTGCCGCCGGGATTGAACCACATCACGTCGCGAATCTCAGATCCGCGGATCCGCCGACCTTGAAAGAATTTCGGTCTGCGAAAGACGGGATGCGCATTGCGAAATCCAATGAGCTTGCGGGTGAACTCAAGAAATTGATTTTGCTTTTCATTTTGCGTCCAGTTGAACCAACTGATCTCGTTGTCCTGGCAATAAGCGTTGTTATTGCCGTTCTGCGATCTTCCCCACTCGTCTCCGCCAGTGAGCATTGGCACGCCTTGAGAAAGAAAGAGTGTGGTCAGAAAATTCCGCCGTTGTCGCTCGCGCAACGCGTTGATCTGCGAATCCTCAGTTGGACCTTCCGCGCCGCAATTCCACGAGAGATTGTTGTTGTCGCCGTCTTTGTTGTTGTCGCCGTTGGCTTCGTTGTGCTTTTCATTGTAGCTGACCAGGTCGTTCAGCGTGAAACCATCATGCGCGGTCACGAAATTAATGCTGGCGTACGGCCGTCGTCCATTGTGCTGGTATAGATCGGGACTGCCGGTGAGGCGGTAACCCATCTCGCCGATTCGGCCTTCGTCGCCTTTCCAAAAACTGCGGACCGCGTCGCGGTATTTGCCGTTCCATTCCGACCACGGCGCGGGAAAATTCCCGACCTGGTAACCGCCATCTCCAACGTCCCACGGTTCCGCTATCAATTTCACGTTCGAAAGGATCGGGTCCTGTTGAACGACCTGAAGGAAAGAATGCAGCATGCTTACGCCCTCGCGATTGCGCACAAGGGTGGTGGCGAGATCGAAGCGAAACCCGTCAACGTGCATTTCCACGACCCAATAGCGCAGGCTATCGACCACTAGCTGCAGCACGCGTGGATGGAGTAGATTAAGCGTGTTGCCGGTGCCGGTGAAATCAAGATAGAAACGTGGCTTTTCAGGATGCAACCGGTAGTACACGGGGTTGTCGATTCCGCGAAAGCAGAGTGTCGGACCAAGATGATTTCCCTCGGCGGTGTGATTATAAACAACATCGAGAATCACTTCGATGCCGGCGGCATGCAGACTGCGCACCATCGATTTGAATTCCTTGACCTGTTCGCCCATTTGCCCGCTGCTGGAGTACTGTCCGTGTGGCGCAAAAAAACCGATCGTGTTGTAACCCCAGTAATTCGTCAGCCCTCGGTCGATCAAGACCTTGTCGTTAATATGCGCGTGTACTGGTAACAACTCGACCGCGGTAACGCCGAGTTTTTTGAAATAATCAATGGCCGCTGTTGTGCCCAGCGCCGCATACGTGCCGCGCAATTCCTCTGCTACATCGGGCCAGAGTTTGCTGAAGCCTTTCACGTGCGCCTCATAAATCACAGAAGCATTCAGCGGAGTAGCGGGCCTCTTATCGCCCCGCCAGTCGAAGGCTGTGTCGATGACAACCGATTTTGGCACTCCCCAAGCATCATCGCGGAAATCCTGAGTCAAATCTTCCTTCTCGCCTCCAATGACGTAACCGAACATTTCATCCGCCCAGCTCACGTCTCCCGCGATCGTCTTCGCATACGGGTCGAGAAGAAGTTTCGAACTGTTGAATCGCAGTCCGTGCTCCGGATCGTACGGACCGGAAACGCGGAAACCGTACAATTGTCCTGGACGAACATCTGGCAAAAACGCGTGCCAGACTTGATCGGTACGTTCATTGACCGGGATACGAATGTTTTCCTCCGTATCCTCAATGCTGTCGAAAAGGCAAAGCTCAACGCCAGTGGCATGTTCGGAAAAGATCGCGAAGTTGACGCCATTTCCGGTCCAGGTCGCGCCGAGCGGGTAGGGACAGCCGAGAAAGGTGCGTACCGAAGTCATAAATGCGCCGCGCATTTATCCGGCATCGAGTCGGCATTGGCAATCACGAACCGACCTTAATCAGTGGATCAAACCGACGCGCGTTCGTATCGCCTTCTCGCCGCCTATAGCGTATCATGCTGGCGGTGTGAACAAGGTCTTCGTCGCTGCATTAATCTTAATTTGCGCCGCCGTCGTGCTGAATTTCTACGCGCATCATGATTGGCATCCGCTGCCGGCGGGAACAACAATCGATCGGATCGTTGTAGAAAAATCGACGAAGAGATTGTCAATCTTCCGCGACGGCAGGGAGATCAAGAGCTATCGAATTGCGCTTGGCCGGAACCCAGTAGGCGCGAAGCAGGAAGAAGGCGACATGAAAACGCCGGAGGGGATCTACAAGATCGATAGCCGAAACGCGCAAAGCAGTTTTCACCTTGCACTGCACGTTTCCTATCCGTCAGATGAGGACAACAAACGCGCGGCAACGCGCGCGGTCTCAGCGGGTTCTGACATCATGGTTCACGGAATTCAGAATGGACGCGGCTGGATAGGCGCCTTTCATCGTTGGAAAGATTGGACGGCAGGTTGCATCGCTGTCACGGACGAAGAAATCGAGGAAATCTGGCGCGTGACGCCGGACGGAACGGCAATTGAGATTCGCCCGTAGCTAGCGATCCCGCCGGGATCAACGATGCCAGCTACAAAAACCACAATGGCACATCTTACAGATCGCCCAGAACGCGCTTCCCCTTTTCTACATCCGATGGCCGAAGAATAATCAGTCCTCTTTCCGTTCCGCGGCTACCTGCGAGATATGCGTACTCAATATTGACTTCCGCTTCCGCGAGACGCTCGGCAATTTTCGCCAGAACGCCGGGCTGGCTCGCCGTTTCGATCATCAACACCTCCGTTTCGAGCGCCAGTGTGCCTGCCTCGCCCAGAAGCATGAGCGCCTTGGTTGGATCGCTCACTACCATGCGCACCACTGTGTGATCAACGGTATCGGACGTAGCCAGCGCGTAGATGTTGATTTCTGCTTTTGCCAGCGCTTCACACACGCGCGCAAGCGCCCCGGGACGATTTGCAAGAAAGACTGCGAGTTGGGTGGCCGTTTCAATGGACAGCGATGGATTCATGCCGCTTTCAAATTGATGCCGGGAATGGCTTCTGACAACTCATGAAAATCTGAGGTATGTGATTCTGCTTTCACTTTAGGCCACCAGGGAATTTCCAACCGCGATCAGCGTTCCGCCACAACCGCATTCGTCACTTATGACTTTGAAGGGCATTTCGAAAGAATTCGCCAGTGCCGACAATCTCGGGATTGTCGACGCAGAGGTGAGTACGATTGCCGAAGCTCGTTCCGTGAAGTCGCGGTCTCCGCGGCGGACTATTGGCTTCGTCACGGCGTCTTCGATCGTTATCGCCAACATCATCGGCACAGGCATCTTTACCAGCCTTGGCTTTCAACTGGCAGAAATTCAGTCGGGATTCCCGCTGCTCATGCTTTGGATCATTGGCGGAATCGTGGCGCTGTGCGGCGCGCTTTGTTATGGCGAACTCAGTGCCGCGCTGCCTCGTTCCGGAGGGGAATACCATTTTCTGTCCCAGATCTATCACCCCGCGCTGGGATTCATGGCGGGATTTATTTCGGCCACCGTCGGGTTCGCCGCACCCATCGCGCTGGCCGCGATGGCGTTCGGAACATATTTTGTCGGAGTGTTCGGCGTTGGCTCGCCAGTGCTTCTATCCTTCATCGTTGTTTGGGTGGTAACGCTTTTTCACCTTAGAAACCTTCAAATTGGCAGCGCGTTTCAAAATTTTGCCACGGTTGTAAAACTGCTTCTGATCGGCGCGCTGATTTTCGCCGGATTATTTGTGCAGACGAAGCAACCCATCAGTTTTTTGCCCGCGCACGGCGATGTGGTGGCGATCTTCGGTGGACCGTTTGCAGTGTCGCTGGTCTATGTGATGTACTCCTACTCGGGTTGGAACGCTGCCGCCTATATCACGGGGGAAATCAAAAAGCCGGAAAAGAATGTGCCCTACTCGTTGTTGGCGGGAACCGGCCTTGTAATCGTAATCTACGTGTTGCTTAATGCCGTCTTCCTCGCCACGACGCCCGTCCAGGAATTGAAAGGTCAGATCCAAGTAGCGTTGATCGCTGGAAAACACATTTTTGGGACGAACGGCGGGCGGGTTGCCGGCGCGGTCATTTGTCTCGGCCTTGTTTCTGCGATCAGCTCAATGACATGGGTCGGGCCGCGTGTCAGCATGTCGATGGGCGAAGATCATTGGTTACTTCGCACGGTTGGTCGCAAGAATCCTCATGGTATTCCCACCAACGCCATCGTCCTGCAGTTGCTTATCGTGAATGTTCTCTTGCTTACGCGCAGCTTTGAAAGCATCGTGCAATACACTCAATTTAGCCTGTTGCTCTGCTCGCTATTCACTGTGTTCGGCGTGATGGTCTTGCGCGTTACGCGTCCCGAGATCGCCCGGCCTTACCGGGTTTGGGCTTATCCGTTGCCCCCCATTATTTTCAGCGTGCTCACAGTCTGGATGATGTTTTATCTGTTGCGCGCGAAGACGATCGAATCGCTGGCGGGACTCGCAACGGCATTCGTTGGCTTGCTGCTCTATTTTTGCGCGCGAAAGCGGCAGCGGCGCTCTGCATGAAATTTAGTTCAACAAATGGCACGAAATTCCCATATGTTTGGAACCAGAACGCTCACTCTCACCCGTCCCTTGGGAAGAAAGAGGCGACGGACAATGAAATGGCAAAAATTACACAGCAGGGTCGCATTGGTGGCAGCCATCGTCCTCGTAACTGAGCTCAACGTTTCAGCCCAGGCGCTTCCTCAGGTCGCGCCGCGCGCGATCCCAGTTAACCCAGCCGGCGCCGGACCCAATGATATCGCGCGATTCCTTGCGGGAATGCCGGTCCCGGAGAATTCCCCGCTTGCACCGCTTGCGCGCGGCTCGGCATGGCAAGCACATGCCGCCTTTTTCGAGGGCGAGTTCACCAAGCTCTACCAGCGTCAACTCCAAAAGCTGCATGGATGGGCAACGACTAACCTTCCCGAAGTCACGCAGCCGACTCCGGTGGCATTTTATATGTTTAGCGGTCCGGACTTTTTGTATGTCGATCAGTTTTTTCCCAATGCATCCGTTTACGTTCTTTGCGGGAAGGAAGCGATAGGACCACCGCCAGACCCTTTGCGCATTCCGAACCTTTCCGGCGCACTTGGGAACTTGGAAAACGCAATGAGATCGTCACTAAACACGACCTACTTCATCACCAAGAACATGAAGGTCGATTTACACGAGCAAAACCTCAATGGCGTGCTGCCGATTCTTTACGTCTTTATTGTGCGGGCTGACAAGTCGATAACGAATGTAACGTTCGGCTCTCTCAACAGTAACGGCGCATTTGATGAAGCTGGCCCGGGTAAAAAAGGCGGCAGCACTTCCGGAGTGCGAATCCGCTATACCGACAACCAATCGGGCAATTCGCAAACCTTGTATTATTTTACCACTGATATTTCCGATGGCGGGATCAAATCCACGCCCGGTTTCCTGAAATTTTGCCAACGACTTGGGGTCGGCTCAAGTTTTCTGAAATCTTCGTCGTATCTGATGTTCGAGCAGGGTTTCGTGACGATTCGCGATTTCATTCTCGAACACAGCAACCGAATCGTACAGGACGACTCCGGAATTCCCCTCGCGTATTTCGACCCGAACAAGTGGAACCTGCGTCTTTTTGGCGTCTATCTCGGGCCCATTGACCTCTTCAAACAACACTACCAGCCCAGGCTTCAGGAACTTTTTCGGCAAGGCAATCCTCCGGCGCTCGACTTTGGATTCGGTTATCGCTGGAACTACAAGGAAGCCAATCTGATCCTGGCCGAACGCAAGTGACTTTTACTCGAGCGTCATTCCGAGCGAGGTCGAGACATCTCGGTTTTTCTTGGATGTGACCTCGAAAAGGATCCAGAGATGTTTCGACTTCGCTGACATGACACAAAATCCTAAAACCTGCGGAACCACGAATAGGGAAAATCATCTCCCGGACAATCCGTCGGCCAGCGCGGCGGATTCATTTCGCGATGTGGCCGCACCGGAATGGCGCCTCTCCCGGTCCCGCCGCAGCGATCTCGCAGATAGCGGATGAGTTCCTCGCATGAATCGAGCTGCGCGCGCGTCGGCCTGTCCCGATTAAAATCGCCCACGAGACAAATACCTAGTGAGATATTGTTCAAATAATCGCTGTGCACATGTCCGCCATTAATTTGGCGGCGCCACCGGTCGCCTACTTCGACTTGACCGTTTCCCGTGGATGTTCCGTTGCCGATCACAAAATGATAGGCGAGACCATTCTGCATCCGGCGCACATGCCGATGGTAATAATCGAAGACGCGCGCGTTGCCCTGTCGCGTGCCACTATTGTGTACCACAATGAATTGCCAGCGACGTCGTTTGACGGGTGCGCGTCGGATCGCGTCGATGACCGATCGCGTTAGATAACGATAGTTTCCTGAACTGCGAGACCAGGGCCAAAAACCTCTTCTCGGCGGAGGCGATGGTGGAGGTTCCAGGCCCTGATCCTCTTCGAGACCGGATTTTTCAATCACAACCTGAGCGCGCTCGCCGCTCGA
>DATBEX010000194.1:0-9362 GCA_036558805.1 Candidatus Udaeobacter sp. | reverse complement strand
TTCGATTTCAAAATGCCGCCACCACCGCAGAGCGGCGACGCCAGGATCAGCCCAACCTTTGTCGGCTACGGACGGATTCCTGGGCTAAGCGAGCATTGAACTGTTTGTTTAGTGTTCATCCTTGGCTTCCGGAGGACTCGGAGATGGCGCCGGTTCCGTCGCGGATATCGGCCGAGTTGCCGGACGAGCGCTACGTCGTTCGTAACTGACAAATGTGCCAACAATTAGAGCAAGCAATACAATGAGAACAACGCGCTGTTCGTTTTTTGAAAGCTCAAAAATCCGAAACAGGTGCTTCATTTTTCGACGTAACGAATCGGATCTTTCATTCCGGCTTCGCGGAAGCCTTTCAGCCGTAAGAGACAGGAATCGCATTCGCCGCAGGCGAGACCTTCCGGCGATGGATCGTAACAACTGTGAGTGAGGGAGAGATCGACACCGAGATCGCCTGCTTTGTGAATGATTTCGGCTTTCGAAAGCTTGATCAGCGGCGTGTGGACTCGGAAACGTCTTCCCTCCGTGGCGCCTTTTGTTCCAAGACTGGCAACGTTTTCAAACGCTTCGATAAATTCCGGCCGGCAATCTGGATAGCCGCTGTAGTCGATCGCGTTCACACCAAGAAAAATGTCGTTAGCCATGATCACTTCCGCCCAGGCAAGCGCATAAGCAAGAAAGATGGTGTTGCGCGCGGGAACGTACGTGATCGGGATGCCATCCGCGATTTCTTTTTCCGATCGTTTCTTCGGTACTTTGAGATCGTCGGTCAGCGCAGAACCACCAAAAACACGCAAGTCGATCTTTGCAACCCGATGCTCGTTTGCGCCTAACGAGTTAGCCACACGACGCGCGGCGTCGATCTCAACCTGGTGACGCTGGCCGTAATCGAATGAAAGTGCATAGGCTTCATACCCTTCCGTAATTGCGATCGCAAGAGTGGTTGATGAGTCGATCCCTCCACTCAAGAGGACGACTGCGCGTTTCATTTTGTCGAGCCTTTCTATAGAAGGCCATGTAGTCTTGCGGGAAGCCAGTGGCTTCCCCTACAGGCCATCGCCACCAGCTTTGCTCGATTTCGCATGTGGATGTTCTGCGCGAACGGTCAAGGCGATTCCACCACGTGCAGAAAATTGCGCGGTGACGATCGCTTCGCGCGGTGCACATGCTTTCACGAAATCGTCCAGGATGCAATTCGTCACCGCTTCGTTGAAGGCGCGCTCGTTTCGATACGAAGCGAGATAGAACTTAAGCGACTTGCTTTCAACACAGAGGCGGTCTGGCACGTAGGCAATGTCGATCCTGGCGAAATCTGGCTGGCCCGTGATTGGGCAGACTGAGGTGAAATCGTCCGTTTCGAAATGAATCCAGTAACCCCGTTTGGGTGCCGGATTCGGAAACGTTTCGAGCCGTGCCTCGGCAGGCGAGGCGGGTAGTCTCGCTTCACTTCGTCCAAGAATTGTCAATCGACCTGCGTTTTTTGTTTTTGCCACAGCAATATCAAGGTTCGTCCGAAGGGGATTGAGGTCAATCGCCGCTATCCTCGCTGGAATGCGCGTAGATCGTCCGCAACATCCGGATATTTTGCTGCCAGCGCTTCGACATCGCCAATTTCGACATCGACTGTCTCCACGCCGGGCCATTCTGTGCTCGCGCCGAGGAACCAGCGCCGTTGTCCGATGATGCGTGCAGTGTGGAACGTATTCCCTGGAATCAAAAGCTGCACGCGTTGCCCAGCGCCGAGATCTGGACCGACTATGGCGCGCTCGCTTGTGCCGTTGTCGTGCAGCATTAGGACTTCAATCGGATCCCCCAGGTAACGGTGATAAAGCTGATCGTTGCGAATGCGATGGAGGCGCACAGGCGCTTCCGGCGCCACCATAAAATACAGCGCGGAGCCCGCTGGCCGGCCATCAAGAAATGGTGCTGAAAGTCCGCCGGGCGCTATGAGCCTTTTGCTCACAAAAGTCACCCGCACAAATCCACACGTGGCATGTGGTTCAAGCTTGAGCAGGGTGCGAATTTCCTCGGCCGTCATGTCGGTTACATTTGTTTTGGTGAACATCGTGGACCAAAATCCGAACGTCCAACGACAAACTACGAAAAACAGCGAGTTTGAACCACAAGTGAAAGAGCGGACGGGCATAATCGACGTAATTGCGGAGGACACGAAAACCGGCGAGGTCGTTCTGGTGATGAATGAGCCTAACGAGTGGAGTGGTTCGGACGAACAATTGCTCGCCTTACAGGAACGGTTCAACGCCTACGTTTCATTCTTGCTGGACGGCGAAATGGCGGAGACGGATCCGGAGCTTGCCGGCAAACCGGCCCGGATCGAGCTTCGTTGCGCGCATATGCCGGACGCGAGCGCTCTCGACTTGCTGGGCCTGATTCACGATCAACTCACGTTCCAGGAGATAAGGTTGGAAGTCTTGGTCACTAATGACTCGTCTTCGTCCCGCAGTCGCGGTGCCGCGTCGTGACGAACGAAATCCGAATGCTACAGCTGAATCGCGTAGCGCTTCATCTTGTTATAGAGCGTCGGGCGCTGGATACCGAGAAGTTCAGACGCCTTTTTCTTGTTCCCGTGACATTCGGCGAGCGCCTGAATAATCGCGGAGCGCTCGACATCGTCGAGCGTCTGGACGCCGGTGCGTGGTAGCGCGGCAAGTTCGGTTTGCTGGAGCGCGGTAGGCAACTGGATTTCGGCGGGAAGCTCCTTCACCTCGATCATGCCCTGTCGCGCCAGCACTACAGCGTACTCAATCGCATTTTGCAGTTCGCGAACATTTCCCGGCCACGAGTAATCGAGTAATTTTTGAAAAGCTTCCGGCGAGATGTCGGGCTCTTTTTTTCCGAGCTGCTGAGCAAACTGCTTCAAGAACGCCGCGATCAGCGGTGGAATGTCCTGTTTCCGTTTTCGTAGCGGCGGCACCTCAATTTGAAACGTGTTCAGCCGGTAGTACAAATCGGAGCGCAGCCGGTTTTCCGTGAGTGCCTGTGGGATTGGACGATTCGTCGACGCGATGGCCCGGAAGTCCGCTTTCATTGTCTGGGTGCTTCCAAGAGGCCGATACTCACGTTCTTGCAGCACGCGCAAAAAGCGTGTCTGCAGCTCTGCCGGCATATCAGATATTTCGTCCAGAAAAAGCGTGCCGCCATCGGCCGCCGCGATCATTCCAGGAAAATCCTGCATTGCTCCGGTGAATGCACCTTTCACGTATCCGAAAAGTTCTCCTTCAATCATCGTTTGCGGGAACGCCGCGCAATTTAGCTTTACCATTGGTTTTCCCGCGCGCCGGCTCCGGGCGTGAATAGCATTAGCAATTACCTCTTTACCAACACCGCTCTCACCGACGATAAGAGCGTTTGCGTCCGATGGAGCCATCGCATTGATCATTTCCTCGATGACCTGCATCGGTTTGCTCTTGAAGATCAGGCTCGGTCGCGCTTCTGCCATTTCCAAACGCCGTTCGAGTTGTTCTGTTTTTTCCCGGAGCTCTTCGGCTTCCCGTAAGAGAAATTGTTTTTCCAATGCTTTCTCCACCAGACTGAGCAACTCCTCGGCTGCGTACGGCTTGCTGATAAAATGATAAGCGCCGCGTTTGATCGACTCGATGGCATTGTGCAATGAGTCGTGCGCAGTCAAAATAATCACCTGTGTATGGGGCACTTCGGTTTTGATCAGATCGAGCGTCTCCAATCCGTCCGCATCGGGCAATTGGAGATCGAGCAAGACAAGCGTGGCAGGTTTTGCTCTCAGTAACTTAAGTCCCTGGGAGGCAGTGGCTGCTGTATCCACCTGGTAACCGTGTCGCTTCAGCAACGCTTCGAGCGTCATAAGGACGGGGCGTTCGTCGTCGATGATCAGGACGCGATGGTTCCCAGTTTTCATGTCACCGAATTACGCTCGTACTACGCACGAGCAACGACCTTCAGTTTGTTTAAAAGGTTGGAAATGAAAGGATTCAGGCATCTTCGGAACGCCCGCATGAGACAGGGAAGATGAGTGTCGTAGTGAGTGCCGAAACGTTCGGATCATACTGAGCACATATCTCGCCACCATGCGCCTCTACGATAGCGCGAACCCGATTTAGACCAAGACCGTAATGCCCCTGGCTGACCTTCCGAAGCGGCTCACGGCCCCAGCTTTCAGTGGGCAAGTCAAATCGGCTTTTTGGCTCCTGAAGAGTAAAACGCAGTCTGTTGTTACCCATCCTGGCAATTAGAACAAGTTGGCCCTTTTCCCGATTGTGCCGGAAAGCATTGGCAAAAAGCTCTATAAACGCTTCCTGCATAAGCTGAGGATCGACATTCAGCATCTGGTTGCCAAGTTGAATGTTCCACGTGATTTCCGCGCCTTCCCGGGAGAAATCGTTGTCGATTTTTTTGCGCAAGTCCTCCGCCAAATCGGCCACGCGATACGGAATTAGATTGGGTTTGACGTCACTGACTGCCTTGGAAAGCGATTGTAAGACTGAAGTCGATCCTGAGATCATTTCACGCAAGCGCTGGATCTCGCCCTTGAGCTCCTCATCTCGCTCGAGCTCACTGATATAAGCGGACTGCAGTTCGATTGCATTCAGATGATTGCGCACGTCATGGCTGAGTTGCCGTATGAAGCGAACCAGGTCACTCCAGCCAACTTTTGGTACGTTGTTTGGATCTTCGGAAGGTGCCTTCGCCATAGAACACTTGAGTATCGATCCACGAGTGCGCAAATCCAAGTAGAACGGGGATGGCATGACGCAGTTCGTTCCTAAACTTCTGCGGTTGCGTCCAAACCGTTCTCGCGATTGTGAGCTGCGTCTTGAATGAAATTCAATTGCAGCGCCGGATCGCGGGAATAGTTTCGCGGTATGATGGCACCTGGCTACGCTCCGAAAGGCATGCCACATTTGTTTGCCGGATTGGTCGCTTCGGGCTTAGTGGCGGCGTTTTTGTTTGGTTCCGGAATCCTAGCAGTTCATCTCGAACATACGACCATCGGTGCGAGTGCTCCCGAGCTGTTTCCTCTGAAGAAACAGGGACTGGCATTTCAACGCGCCGCCGCGCGTGCACCGAACGTCTTGCCACTTTATGGCAGCTCAGAATTAATGATTCCTCCAGTCCCTGAACGGGCGAGCATTTTCTTTCGCACTGCGCCAACAGGTTTCCAAGTGTCCCCCGTCGGGGCTGGAGGCGCGAACTCGCTGAGCATGTTGCAGAAAATTGGCGCAATAGGCTCAGACTTGCGCGCTAAAAAGCTCGCGATCTCGATTTCCCCCGGCTGGTGCCTAAGTACAAATCCCAGATGGCGAGAAGGCTACAAAGGAAACTTTTCACTAATGGCAGCGAGCCAAATGACATTCGGAACCGCGCTCGATTTCGATCTAAAGCGCGACATCGCTTCGCGAATGCTGAAATATCCCAGTACGCTGGAGGACAGTCCATTTCTTCAATTCGCGTTAGAACGACTGGCTTCTCGCCGGTGGCTTGATCGCGTTATTTTCTACGCGCTCTGGCCGCTGGGGAAATTACAGGTCATCGTAATGGAATGTCAGGACCATTTTGCGGCGTTCAATTACATTCGGCATAAGATCAAGCCCGTTCCGCAGCTCCACGCGGCAACGCCTGATTGGCCAAAGCTTATCGCAAATGTAAGCGGAGCGAGCACGATTGGTCGGGACAGGGTTACAAAAGCTTCCAGTTTGGACCAAGGAAAAGCGGCCGATGGCCAGGATGTGACCTTTCAAAGTGATATGAACGCATCGCAAGGCTGGATCGATTTGGAATTACTCTTGCGCACGCTCGCAAATCTTCACGCTCAGCCGCTGCTCCTCAGTATGCCGATCGCCGGCGACGTTTACGATCAGAAAGGGATATCGCATTCGGCCCGTGAGGATTTTTACGTGAAGCTGCGCGCCCTGGCGCAACGATACCACTTTCCGTTGGTTGACTTTGAGGAGCATGACGAAGACCCCGGTTTTCTTTATCATCACCAAAGTCACCTTACTCCCAAAGGCTGGATCTATTACAACCGTGCCCTGGATGATTTCTTTCATGGCCGGGCGCCTCGAAGCTAATCAGATTTCCAGATGCTCGATGTAGGGCAATGCCCTACATGATCTTCGTACTCTGGCTCACATGCAGGGCTTCGCTCGTGGGGATAGTCTGAGGAGATCATGGGCCCCGTTCGAGTTGCCACACCTCATTTGTTGTCAGGCGTCGTCGCAGCTGCCTTGGCTGCGTTGATTTTGGCTGTGGGTATGAGGAGCGCAATTCGGCTGGAGCGGCGCGCGCTGCCATGGACCGCTCCGGAAGTGTTTCAATTGAAGAATCAAGGACTCGCCTTTCAACGGGCTGCCGCTCGGGCGACGAAGGTCTTGCCGCTGTACGGCAGCTCTGAATTAGTCCTTCCGATACCACAACGGGCGAGCAGTTTTTTTTGCGCTGCGCCAACAGGGTTCCAAGTATCACCGGTAGGCAATACGGGGATGGCTTTATTGGTCATCGTGCAGAAAGTGGCGGCCCTCGGGTCAGACTTGCACGGCAAAAAGCTCGCTGTCTCGCTTTCGCCCGACTGGTTTTTGACACCTAGCCGAAGATGGCGCGCGTACGAAGGAAATTTTTCTGTCATGACGGCAACCGAGATGACGTTCGACACCACGCTGGAATTTGAGTTGAAGCGGAAGATTGCGTTGCACATGCTGCAATACCCGAGTTCCCTCGAAAAAAGTCCCTTGCTCGAGTTCGCGTTGAGCCGGCTGGCGTCCGGTCGATGGTTTGATCGGATCGTCCTTTGCGCTCTATGGCCACTTGGGAAAATGCAGACTGCAATAATGCAGTTGCAGGACCACTACGCAGCGCTCGATCACATTCGACATCAAAGCAAGCCCGCCACGTCCCATTCAGAGATCCCCGATTGGCCAAAGCTTATTGCAAGGGCAAGCGCACTGAAGACGGCGGATAGAAGCAAGATTGCAAAAGCTTCGTACCTCAACAAGCAGCTGAGTGCAGGTTCTCGGGATGCGGCGTTCCGCAGCCGGATGAATGCAGCACCTGGATGGGCGGATTTGGAATTGCTGCTGCGCACGCTTGCCAGCGTTCACGCACGGCCGCTCCTACTCAGTATGCCGATAGACGGGCAGTTCTACGATGAAGCTGGCGTGTCGCGATCGGCCCGCGAAGCTTACTACAAAAAGCTTCGCCTGTTAGCACAACGATACAATTTTCCATTGGTTGAATTTGAGGAGCATGATGACGATCCAGCTTTTCTTCTAAATCATAGCGATCACCTGACTGGAAAAGGCTGGGTGTTTTACGATCGGGCCTTGGACGACTTTTTCCATGGGCGCGTCGCACGCAATTGACTTGAGCGGAGTATTGATGATGACCAGCAGTTTTCCGGAGAAGGTCTTGCAACTCATGGCATCGGTCGCCGAAACCGACGAGGTTCGCGCAGACCTCGATTTGCCGCTTTACGAGTGCCAGCTGCTCGACTCGATCAGGACAGTTGAGTTGATGATAAGGATCGAGGAGGAATTCGGTCTTAAAATTTCTCCGGCTGAATTCGAACGTGAAAATTGGGGCACGCCGCGCAAGATCATTGCTGATCTGGAACGGCGGCTGCGAGTGACCGCGTGAGCTGGGCGACTGCACATCCAGCACTCTGCCGAGCGCTGCTGGTCTTGTATTACCTCGCTATCATTGCGGGCTTGATCGTGATGTATGGCCGTGGCGACTTTTCCACGCCGCCATTTGTTTATCAGGGTTTTTGAGTGAACCTAGTCGAACGAGTCGACCACTGGGCCCTTGCGGCCCCAAACGCGATCGCGCACATCAGCGGCGATCGCAGGCTGACATATGGCGAGCTGCGTCGACGGTCGAATGCTCTCGCTGCCCATCTGACTGAGCGTTTCGGCGATGATCGCGCTCCAATCGCTGTACTTGGGCACCGGGAGCCCGAGATGCTTGTCGCATTTCTGGGAGCGGCAAAATCCCGCCGGCCATATGTTCCGCTGGACACAGTGTTGCCACAACAGCGCATCGACAAAATTCTCGCAATCTCGCGACCGACATTACTTCTAACCCCGGAAGAGATTTCAAAATTTTCCAGCTCCGATGCGCCCCCTCACTTTTCGCGCGCGAAACGCCATGACCCATTTTACATTCTGTTTACCAGCGGCAGCACCGGCGAGCCGAAAGGTGTTATCATTACGCTCGGGTGCCTGGAGCATTTCGTTGCATGGATGCTCGAGGAACAGAAATTTCTGCCCCTCAGCGAGACCTTCCTGAATACAGCGCCCTTCTCATTCGATCTCTCAGTGATGGATTTGTATTGCAGCCTTGCCATGGGAGGCACGCTTTTCAGCATCAGCCGCGATCTGGTTGCAAATCCAAAAATGCTTTATCGCACGCTTGGAAATTCCGGTGCTACCACGTGGGTGTCGACGCCATCGTTTGCACAGATGTGCCTCGTTGAAGAAAATTTCGCGGCGCCAATGCTTCCGAGGATTCGCCGTTTTCTCTTTTGCGGCGAAACACTGCCCTCACAAACCGCGGCTCGTCTGTTGGAGCGCTTTCCACAGGCGCTGGTCTGGAACACCTACGGCCCGACCGAAGCGACGGTCGCCACGACTTCCGTACGCATAGACCATTCAATTTTGGAAAAATATCCGGTGTTGCCGGTGGGACGCGCGATGCCCGGGACCGACGTTTTCGTAGTGAATGGAACTCGCAGAACTTTGCCAGAAAACACACGTGGCGAAATCGTCATCGCCGGGCCGAATGTCAGTCCCGGCTATCTTGGACGCCCGGACCTCACGAACGCCGTCTTCTTTGAGCATTTTGGTCGGCCTGCTTATCGAACCGGCGACCAAGGCCAATTTTGTGATGGTCTGCTTTTTTTTGAGGGCCGCATGGATTCACAAGTCAAGGTCAGCGGTTATCGCATTGAGGTTGGCGACGTCGAAGCAAACCTCCTGGGTTTGGCGTCCGTGAGAGACGCTGTAGTGATTCCTATGATCAAAAACAGCACGGCCCAATCGCTCGCCGCTTTCGTCGTGCTCAGTGACCGAACTCAGGCCTCGCATTTCGAATTGGCGCAGGCTCTGCGCCGGCAGTTAGGTGAGCGCCTGCCGGCGTACATGCTGCCGCGCAAATTCATTTTCCTGGACGCTTTTCCGCTGACGGCGAACGGCAAAGCCGACCGAGCCCGGCTGGCCCAGTCGCTGTGATTCCCTACGCCGATTTCACCTATTTTGGCCTGCTGCTTTACGTAGCAGTTCCGACCCTCATTCTGGGTCTGTTTGGCAAAGCAGGCTGGCGCTGGGCGACGCTGGTGACGGCTGGAATGCTCCTCGTGCAGTATCACGGGTTGTTAAATG
>DATBEX010000193.1:0-17090 GCA_036558805.1 Candidatus Udaeobacter sp. | reverse complement strand
TCCTGGCCAGTGATGCCCGTGATCAACGCCTTTTTCATGCGCAGCGTTTGGGTCTAGCGCGAATGGGCGCGTGACGCAAACCAATTGCGCCGCATTACTCGAGGATCGGGCACTTTACTCCGGAGGCGAAACCATGATCCGGGCCAACACCGCGCGTTGTGCGCTGATCAATGACGCGATGCCTTTGCGTGCGAGAGCAACCATTTCATCCAATTGCGAGGCTGTGAACGTCGCTTCTTCACCGGAGCCCTGCACCTCCACGAATTCGCTGTCTTCTGTCGCAACAAGATTAAAATCAACGCTGGCGAGTTTGTCCTCCTCGTAGTTAAGGTCCAGGATGGCGCGCCCGTCCAGAATACCGGCGCTCACCGCTGCGACTAACTTTTGCATGGGAGGCGCATCGAGCTTTTTCTCTCTCACCAGTTTCCGGCAGGCGATAGCGAGCGCCAGACTGGCCCCAGTGATGGCGGTGGTGCGCGTTCCTCCATCGGCTTGCAAAACGTCGCAATCCACCCAGATCGTGCGTGGTCCGAGTTTTTCGAGATCGATGACTGCTCTCAGCGAACGACCGATCAGCCGCTGAATCTCTACCCCGCGGCCGTCGAGGCGACCTTTCGCAATGTCCCGTGGCTTTCGCGTGTGCGTCGAGTAGGGGAGCATCGAATACTCAGCCGTGAGCCAGCCGCCAGTCACCCCCTGCTCTTTCATCCAGCGTGGCACGGCCTCTTCGATTGTGATGCCACAGATCACACGTGTTTGACCGATCGAGACCAACACCGAACCGCTTGCATGCGGCGCGACGTTCAGCTCGAAATTGATCGGGCGAACCTCATCGAAGCTCCGGCTGTCAATTCGTTGCATCGCTGCGAATCTAGATGGCGCTGGAATTTGCGCGACGAAAGATTTTAGAACGTCGGATAAATGGCCCGCGAAGATCGCGTTTTCACAGCCTCCTGATAGTTTCAAGCCCGAGCAATTGGCTTGACGCACTGCGCTGACCATCGTTGTTTAAGCGTTTTGAGTGAAAAATAGCGCTGACGCCCAGACAGCGATCTGCATCGCCGGAGCCCACCGTTCAGGTACATCGATGCTCACACGGCTATTGCATGCGTGTGGCCTGTACCTTGGCCCGAAAGATGAATTGATGCCTCCGCAGGCTGATAACCCTGACGGATTTTGGGAACATCTTGGGTTCGTAGCGCTGAATGACGAATTGTTAAATCAGCTCGGCGGCGCCTGGGATCTTCCTCCGAAGAGCGATGAGAATTTCACACATGCGCGGCTAGATCCTTTGCGAATGAAGGCGCGACTGCTGATTGAAAGATTCAATTCAGAACGTCTGTGGGGATGGAAGGATCCGCGCAACAGTCTAACGCTGCCATTTTGGCAACGACTGCTGCCCGGAGTGAAAACGCTAATCGTTGTGCGTAATCCGCTGGAAGTCGCTTACTCGATGAAAGAGCGGAATGGAACTTCGTACTCGTTTGGCTTGCGGCTTTGGGAACTTTACAACCGACGCTTGCTTGACACAGCGAGCGAGCAACACCGGCTTGTTACACATTACGACTCATTTTTCGAAAACGCGGAAACTGAATTGCAACGCATTGCAAATTTCATCGGGTTGTCTGATGCAGAAGTGAGAGATGCCGCGAGCCTGGTATCAACCCGAAGACGGCACACTCACTTCGGTATCGATCAACTCATCGATGCTCGCGTCGCGCCGGACGTTATTGAGCTTTATCAAGCGTTGGCTGCCGAAGCATCTGAAACAACCACGGGCCTGCGGACTGTAGCTTCGCGAGCGACGAAATTGAATGACGCCGATTTACTCCCCGGATCGGTGAGCCGGTTAAACGCCTCTGTTCCTGAAACGATGGCGCGCATCGAGAGTCTGTACCGCGAACTGCTGGCGCAGGCGGAAACGCGTCACAAGACTCAAGTCGAAGAACTGACGACTCATCTTGCCGACACCGAAGCCCGTCACAAGACTCAAGTCGAGCAATTACACGAGCGTGTTATGCAGATGAATGAGCTTCTTCGCGAGAGGAGCGTCAGCCTCGCTGAAAGTGAGGCGCGTCGAGAGCATTTGCGAACCCAACTGCGTCAGCAATTGAAAGCTACGGAGAAGCTTTTGCGCCTCTTCGAGGATGTAGCACAGTCAGCGGGCCAGCTTCGCTCTTCGGCGCGCTGGCAAATAGCAAACCCCGTCGCCGCCTTGAAGGCAAAGTTTTCGCCTGCGCGGTCGCGAGAGTTACTAGGGTATGGACATTTGGAAAAGATTATTGCCACCTATGAAAAGTGGCGAGCCGCCCATCGTGAGATTGGTGCAATTGATGAACAGATCCAGGCCCTTGCTCAAGATGAACCTTTAGGCGCTGCGCAGACAGCAGCTCCTGGTGAACCTCCAGAGCCAACGCGTCCGATTGAGTTTCTGGTTCACGAACAGGTGGATGTTTCAATTGTTATTCCGGTATTTAATCAATTTCGTTTTACGCAGGCCTGCTTGGCATCTCTTCAGGAACATCAGGGAACTGAGCGTTTTGAAGTGATTATTGTAGATGATTGCTCAACGGATGAAACAGCTCAGGCTATTCCGCAAATGCCGGGTGTTGTCTACGTTCGCAATGAAAAGAACTCCGGGTTTATCGTGTCCTGCAACCGCGGCGCAGAAAAAGCGCGGGGAAATTACGTCCTCTTCCTGAACAACGATACACTCGTAAAGGCCGGCTGGTTATCAGCTTTGCTCAACACCTTCGCAGACCAACATCGAACCGGTATCGTCGGCTCAAAGCTTGTTTACCCCGATGGTCGCCTGCAGGAGGCGGGCGGAATTATTTGGCGGGATGGATCAGGATGGAACTATGGGAAGTTCGATGATGCTGCGAAACCGGAATACAATTTTCTGCGCGAAGCAGATTACTGCTCGGCGGCAGCGCTAATGATTCTGAAATCGCTGTTTGCCAGTGTGGGCGGGTTTGATTCACGCTACGCCCCTGCCTATTACGAAGACACCGATCTCGCATTTAAGGTTCGGAAAGCGGGCTACAGGGTGTTATACCAACCACTAAGTGAGGTCATCCACTACGAAGGGGCGACCGGCGGGACCGATCTCACAGCCGGCGCTAAAAAGCACCAGGAGATAAACCGGTCAACATTTGTCGAAGCATGGGCGGACGAGCTAAGCGCAAAGCCGCTGAATGGCGACGTGACATTTTTGAAACAGGCGCCGCCTGATCGGAAAAGTATTCTTGTCATAGACCACCACGTTCCGATGCCGGACCACGACTCAGGCTCGCTCAGAATGTTTCAGATCCTAACGATTCTGCGGCAACTTGGTCATCGAATCACTTTTGTCCCTGATAATCTCGCAAACCCGTGTCCCTATACCGGAGAACTACAGAAGCGCGGAATCGAAGTTCTTTACCATCCTTATGTCAAAAAGCTGCGCGATTACGTCAAATCGAATGGGCCTGGCTTCGATGTCGTGGTGCTGAGTCGCCGCGATTTTGCTCGCAAACATATCACAGATGTTCACCTCTACGCCCCCCAGAGTCGCATCATTTTTGATACGGTTGATCTTCACTACCTCCGTGAAAACCGCGAGGCGCAGCTAACTCAGGATCCGGAAGTGCACCGCAAGGCGAAGGAGAAACAGCAATTGGAAGAGGAATTGATCAATCAGGCCGATGAAACCTGGGTGGTAAGCCCCATCGAACAGCAACTGCTGCAAGAAAAGTGGCCCAGTAAATCTATTCAACTCGTTTCAAACATTCTCGATGTCCACGGCTCAAATACGCCGTTCGCACTGCGTCGAGACTATCTTTTCATCGGTGGATTCCAGCACAGGCCGAATATCGATGCGGTTGTGTATTTCGTGCAAAAGATTTACCCGCTGGTGAGCGAGCGCCTCAGCGATGCGAAGTTCTACATTATTGGCGATAAGGCGCCGCCCGAAATTGTTGCACTTGGAAGCGAGAGAATCGTCGTCGCCGGGTTGCAAAAAGATGTTCGTCCGTTTTTTGATAGCGTCAGATTGTCCGTTGCCCCATTGCGATTCGGGGCGGGCGTAAAAGGCAAAATCAATCAAAGCATGGCTTTTGGCGTGCCTGTGGTCGCAACCTCGCTCGCGGTGGAAGGAATGGCGCTTGCTGACGATGAAGACGTTCTGATAGCCGACGAGCCGGAGGATTTTGCGCGCGCCTTGGTTAAAGTCTACGAATCAGAAGAGCTTTGGAAGAGGCTGTCCGAAAGCGGCGTGAGAAAAACACGCGACCTCTACTCTCCTGCCGTAGCCAGCAAGAACCTGGAGTTTCTGCTTAGCGACGAACATGTCCGACGTTCCAAGCAATCGCCAGAAGGCGCACAATCGGAGATTACCATCCCGGCGCGAGGCTGATGGACGAAATGACTAAGACAGAGCGACCCCAGAAGGTCACTGGGAACATTTGCGCGGACCCGAATCCTCTTCCTTTCGGCCAGGGCTGCGTGCTGGTTTCATGGGAAACCAACGATCCTGCTGGCGGAGAAGTACGCGTTTCCACCTCTCCCGATGACGAACGGCTGGTGAGCACGGGAAAGGGATCCGGGGAGATGCAAATTCCATGGATCACGCATCCAACTGTATATGACTTTCGTTTGTACGGGGCCAGCTACCCGCAACCGCTTATTGCTTCGGTAAAGGTGAGACGCGATTTCGAATCCGTCCCAACGATTCTGCGCGATCTGGCAGCGGAAGCAATGCGCGGAAATATTGGACTGACGGAGCTTTCGCAATTCATTGCGAAGGTCATCCCTCATTGTCTGCATGGCGGAAGATCGCACGAGGTCTTCCCATTCTGGGAGCGGCATGGTTTCCACGTGACGCCAGTGCACTTCTATCAACCGATTCCTGATACCCAAAGCCTGCCCAATGCCGTCTGGGATACCGCAAGCGAGCTCGCAGGCATCGAGATGAATGACTCTTTGCAGCTCGAACTACTGCGAAACCATTTCCCAAAATTTCGGGACGAGTACGAACAAGTTCCGTCCGAGCAAACCGCTGAACCGGATCCTTTCTATGCCAAGAAAGGTCCCTTTCGTGGCATCGACGCGATAGTCGCTCACTGCATGGTCCGCTACTTTCAGCCACAATTGATCATCGAAGTCGGCGCCGGCGCTTCTTCTCTGGTTTTGGGTAAAGCTATAATCAAAAACAACAACAATCAGGGACTTGTGTGTATCGAGCCGTTTCCTCAAGAATTTCTAAAACGGGGCTTCGCCGGGTTGCATTCACTCATCGAGAAAAGAGTTCAAGACGTTGATGTTGAGTTCTTCTCGCAACTCCGGCCTGGCGACATTCTGTTCATCGACAGTTCTCATACCGTGAAAATTGGAGGAGACGTCAATTATCTATTTTTGGAAGTGTTGCCACGTCTCAATCCTGGAGTCATTGTGCATGTGCACGATATCTTCTTTCCTTTCGATTACCGCCGTGACTGGGTAATGGATGAATTTCGGTTTTGGACGGAGCAATATCTACTTCAGGCCTTTCTGATGTTTAATTCTGAGTTTGAAGTGCTCATGGCCAACAGCTATCTCAACCATCACTGGCAGCAGGAGCTGAAGGCCACCTTCCCAACTTTGGCATCCTTCCGCGGCGGTAGCTTCTGGATGCGGCGCCGGTCCGCGAAGGCGGACTCGGAAAATTTAACCTAGCGCGTCCACAGACTCTAAACCGTCGTCCAAGAGAGAGACTGCCCGCCCTTAAATCAAGCGCCACTCCTTGCCGCGACTTACGATTTGATCAAAAATCGAACCGCTCTCGACATTCCCAGACGCATCGTGCCTTCGAACCGCGTGTTTTGCCTTGCGAATAAAATAAAGAAACCTCCAGACACGGATCTCGGAGATCAAAAGTGTAGAGCCCATCAGCATGATTTGTTCAAACAGCAAGTTGGACAGCGCATGCTGCTTGGAAAAAGGAGCATCCCGTGACTGGTATTGAGGATAATGCGCCCAACTCCAGTCCTCAATCACGTAGATTCCACCAGGATTCAGCAATGGGAATAGAAGCTCAAAAGACGCCCTTGTTTCCTGATAGGTGTGAGACGCATCGTCCACTACCAAATCTAGTTCACCCGCAAGCTCATCAAGGACGATCCGTCTCAGCTTGTCACCATTCACACTCGATGTAGCAAAGTGAACAAACCGGTTTTCGGTACGTGAGACATAATCCAAAAGCGGCGCTATAGGCTTCGCTGTAATTTCAACTGCGGACATTCGATGAGGTTTGAACAGCTTGTCCAGAAGCACGTAACCCCCCCTGAAAAACCCCGAGTTCGAGAATCGATCTTGGCGAGAAGCCGGAGGCGAGGTTCTCATAAACTCGAACATACGGTTCACTCTTGGCAATCGTGAAGGTCTCCGTGGTCGAAGGGCGCCGCTCTTTTGGCGGCACAGCGACTTCAATCACGAAATTTTCATCTCCCAATGAGAATTTTCCGGCCGAATCAATCTTGATCTGAGTCATCGTGAACAAGCGTACCTCCGAACTGGCTCCACGAAACGTAAATTATCAATCCTTCTCAAGAAGATCCAAACAGCGCCTGAGTGGGCGTGCAAACTTCGGTTGCCTGGTGTAGAATTCGCACTCCCCGCAGCAACACTGGCAGGCGGCAACGCTCTCTAACGAATGGAGAACACGACAAACAAACCGATTTTTGTGGTAGGTTCGCCGCGCTCGGGGACCAGCATTCTGACCTGGTGTCTGGGCCAGCATCCAAATATATTCCCCGTACCAGAATCGAACTGGATGGGCGGTTTCGCAGTGAGTGCCGCAGCCAGCTATCAGGTGGGCGTCGCGCGCGGTGATCGAAGTATTTTGAGCGCGATGGACATATCCCCGGAGGAGTTCTTCGCCAATTTGGGTCGGAGCATCAATGATCTGATTCTATGCCACCGCGCGGATTTGGAAAGAAAACGCCAAACCACTCGTCCAGCATCTGAACCCAAGATGCGGTGGACAGACGGAACACCGGAATATTCGTTTTATATCTGTGCGCTGCGTAAACTCTTTCCAGAAGCACTCTTTGTCCATGTGCTACGCGACGTGCACGATGTCGTTCGTTCGATGCTTAATTTCCATCGCGTAGCGGGGTTTCCGATAATCGGGAACGAAAATGAGGCTTATAAGTATTGGCTACGCGCCGTTAAGGCCTGCGCTCAGGCTGAACGAGCCTATGGTCCGCGCGTTGTCCACCGGATTTGCTACGCGGCACTGGTCGAAAATCCAACGCCCGTAATGCGTTCGTTGCTGGAGTTCGCTGGCGAGGCATATTGCGCCCGGTGCCTCGAACCCCTGAACACACGCATTAATAGTTCCAATGTGCCGACCGATTTCAGGATCGACGACGCTGCTATCGATCCCGCGGTCGTCCAAGAGGCAACGCAATTGAGTCGAGACCTGGAAACAACTGTGCAGCCGGCCGAAGCTTCGCGCGCCGCGGCTGACGAAATGGAGGCCGCCTTTTCGCAACGGACGCAGTATATGGCGACTCTGGAGAGCCAATATCTGCGAGTCCTGCAAAGCACCCGAAACGTCGAAAAAACAAAAACGCCACTGGCGCCTGTCTGACGAAACCCCCTTTTGATTAATTTAGCTATTCGATGCAAAACATGACTTCATCTCTCCAGGAACCGGCGGTTGCGACTGAGCGAGAGCTTTGGGAAATCAAATTGTCGCATCATCCCAAATCGTTCTGGTATCCCTACTCGACATTGCACAATGTCGCGGTTCTCGAAAAACTTGCCTCCATTGCCGGACTTAACCTGGTGGAGCTATGCCGCGGTCCGCATGGAAAGGTGGCAGACATCGGGGCCGCTGATGGAGACCTGGCTTTTTTTCTGGAGAAGCTCGGCTTGTCGGTAGACGTGATCGATCATGATTACACCAACTTCAACGGTTTGGAGGGAGCAAGAACTCTGAAGAAGGCCCTGGACTCCTCTGTGGTTATCCAATCACTCGATTTGGATTCGCAGTTTATGCTGAATCAAAAGTACGACGTGATTTTTTTCCTCGGGACCCTTTACCATTTGAAAAATCCCTACTTCCTGCTGGAACGTTTGGCGCAAGCTACGAGGTACTGCTTTCTCAGCACGCGGATCGCCAAACAAACCGTCGATGGTCAACCGCTGTCGCAGTATCCAGTCGCGTACCTTCTTGCGCCGCAGGAATGTAACGACGACGACACAAACTTCTGGATTTTCTCCGAACAAGGCCTGAAGAGGTTGATCGACCGGACTGGATGGAACCTCCTTTCGTACGTCGCAATTGGCGACACAAACAATTCTACTCCGGCCGATCCTGACAGAGATGAGCGAGCATTTTGCCTGTTAGAAAGACGCCCGCCTCTTCTCAGCGCTGAGCCTAATCCGGTCCCCGCTGGGCAACAATCGGGTAAGACGACGGTTTCCTGGGACACCGCTGATGGAAGCATCGGAAAGCTTTATGTCTCAGTGAATAGCGGCCAGGAAATGCTCTTTGCAGACGGCCGCCGAGGCTCCGCTCCGGCGCATTGGATCGAAACGGGTTCCACCTATGAATTTCGCCTCTATAACTCAGATCACTCTGAATTGCTGGCCGAGATTGCTGTTACAAGAAAGACGCAATAACCACATGCCAGGCCTCTAATTCATGTCTTGTTTCGGAAGCAGTATTTCGGATGAGTGAGGCCACCCAAAAAGCGGCTGCATGGTGGAGCGATCCCGAAAGCGAGGCTCCTGAAACACAATGGGTCCGGCTTCCAAGCGTCGTAGAGAATATGAACTGCCGCGCCACCGGAGATCCGGCAATCGATTGGATCAATCATTCTGCCGGCCTTCTACGCAGCTTGCAAAAACCAGTCAAGGCCCTATCGCTTGGTTGCGGCTTCGGAGTCATTGAAAGAGTGCTGCGTCGTCACGATTTCTGCCAGCTTATTCACGGTGTAGATGTTGCTGAGAATGCCATCGAAAGTGCACGGAAAACAGCTGAAGCAGAGCGCTTGGATGGCCTGACGTACGAAGTTGCCGACTTAAACACTGTCGAGTTCCCTGCCGAGACCTATGACATCGTCTACGCGCACGCAGCGTTGCATCATATTTTTCAGCTTGAACACATTCTCGACCAAATTAAACAAACGCTGAAGCCAGGCGGGCTACTTGTTGCCTATGAATACATCGGCCCCTCACAAATGCAGTTCTCCCGGCGTGATCTTGAACTCGCCGATATTTTTCTCAAACTGATTCCGGAGCGTTACCGCAAGCTCCAGAGGCGCAAGGGCATCAAAGAACAAGCCTTTCGTTGTTCGCTCGATGCGATGAACCGTTCGGATCCTTCCGAAGGGATTCGAGCAACGGAGATAGTGCCATTAATTGCTAGCCGATTTGAGATCAAACATTTCCGGTATGTTGGCGGCACATTGTTGATGCTCGTATTCAACGAGATCGCCGGAAACTTCCATGAGAACGATCCTGACATCATGCCACTGGTTGATGCCCTTATTACGCTCGACAATTTTCTGATCGATAACGCCGTTCTTCCGTCATATCACGTCTACATGGTTTGCCAAAAAACAGACAATCCGCTGCCGATGCAAACGCGAAATCTCCTCCCACCGGCCGTTCCGATTTTCCGTCCGCACGATTTAGCAACCCTCACCACAGATCCCAAGCCTCTGGGACTCATCGCCGCTCAGCCGAATCCTTTTCTAGCCGATTCACAAAGCAACGGACGCACGACCGTGTCCTGGATGACATATGCGACAAGCAAAGTTGAAGTTCATCTTGACGCCCCGGACGGGCAGCTATTCGCAAGAAGTGGGCCCGGAATTTTTTCCCAGGAAACTGGTGACTGGATCCGGGACGGCACGACGCTCTATTTGCAAAATGTCTCAAGAGGTCTTCCTCTGACCGCTGAAAACACCATTGCAGTTGTTACTCTCAGACGACAGCGGTGACCAATATTTCTGAAGGTTCCCGCGTTTCGAGCTTGCAACCTCACACCTCTTGCCAGCCCAGGCTGACTAACTATGGCTTCGAGTCACAAGTTGGCGGTGAACACAATGCGCGTGCAAAATCCGGACGATTCTTATTGTCCAGGGGAATGATCGCCAGTCCGCGCACCCACATCCTCTTGCTTTTTTCAACAGTCATAACCTCCGGAGGAACGATCGAGCCGACAAAAAGTAGGGGTCGGCCGGCAAAATCCGATGGAACTTCTCCTGGAATTACAAAATCAAATTGCGGAATCCGTATCAGCGTCCGGGCATAGGGCTTTGGGCCAAGCGGCGGATACCAAAGAGACTCCGTTGGGGGGACGTAGTAATTGTAATAAAAGCCACCAGCCTCGACTATGTACATGCCTGCGCGCGAGGTTCCAGTCCCACTCTCATAGATGGAAAATTGAGTCCCCTCCTCGGGCAAAAGCGAAAACGGGGGCTGCTGTAGCCGCGATAGCACAGATCTCTTCTGGTCGATGGTTAGCCGCAGGCGCGCACTCTGCGAGAGCCATTCCGGAATGAATCGGGTGCTATGCTTTTTTCCCCTGTTCGAGATGCTCAGTGCACTGATGCGCGCACTGCTAACCGCAAAGAACCCGAGAACAATAACAAGAACCACTATGAGGAAGCGAACTGAAAACGAAGCTAACCCGTCTTGAAAGGGCGATGGGTGCTTCTCCTCTTCCACTGTTTCAGAGAACGAGACGGATTGCTTCCCGGCAAACTTGGAGGACACCATGTCCGCGGGAAACCAGATCCCGGCCAGGAAAAAGAACAGGAACAGCCAGTCCGTCATTAAAATCGCCCGAAACAACACAGGGTTCGCAAAAATGGCGCTGCCCAAAACTGCAGCAACCAAGCTCCCGAATAAAATAAACACGGGGAGTCGACTCCCGGCGCGGAGTGAGCATATAACGCCGACAAGCACTGGGAAAAAAGTCACCGACGCAGGTAGACTTCGATAAAGGAGGATCAACCCAATAGCGCTGAGAAGAAAAATCAAGTTATGCCGCGCCAAAGGCGGTCCCTTCCAGAGGAGTCCTGCCACCAAAGTGAAAACCAGCAGGTAAACCAAAAGTACGTTCTGACCTTGAACGACACTGGAAAACGAGTTTCGGTACTCGGTCGTCTTCCGGCTTCGAATACCGAACGTATTCGAGTATTCCCAAAGCGCCAAGCTCACATTACTAAGGTAAAAACCAGGATTGGCTTTCACATTCTCAACAGCGCGGTTGATAAAATAGCGATAATGATCACCAATCGTATTTGGAATGCCCGCTGCATCCGCATCCTTTTGAACAAGCAGAGTCCACTTCTTGTAAACGGGAGAAGTAGCTGCATAGATGGCTTCGCCAATATTATCCGATATGCTGGCGAGGCCATACAAGCGTTCTTGCCGGATCGTCCACGGGAGCATGACGCAGGAAAACCCAATCAGCATGGACAAAGCATGCACCGCTCCGGATTTAAACCTGCGGTCACGCCATCCAACGATTAGAACCAATGCGATGTAGAATGGCAGCGTGAACAGGGTGAGAGTACGGGTAAGGTTACTTAAGCCGATTAGGAGTCCAGATAAGAAAAAGAATGCCCTCCGCCAGGTCTTAAAGGCCAGCACTGCAGCGTAAACCGACCCAACAAAAAAAAGAAGCCCGAGAGGCTCCGTCAGCGGCTGTGGAGTTTGGATCAACTGTGTGGGATCGATTGCAAAGAAAAGCGCGGCGGCGAGCCCATAGAGCGGATCAAAAACCAGTCTTCCGCAAAGATAGATCAATGCAGCCGTCAAGCCTCCGATCACTACGTTAAGCACTGTCACAGCAAGCATTGAAAATCCTGTCCACGTATAAAGACATGCCAGCACCATCGAATAAAATGGTCGGATTGCGGGTTGTTGGTCTCGAGGGATTCCATAGCCGTTAGCAATGTTGATGGCTTTGTAGGTATAGGAATACCCATCTGAAAGCGGGGAGCCGTGATAAACGGCAAACCCACTCATGTGAGGATTGTAGAGATGAAATATCCAGCGTATCCCCATTGCGGCAACCAGCATGACGGCCACAACAACCCACTGGTTTTGCAACGTGCGGCGAATTTCGCCACGACCTGGTTCGCCAGAAAACAAGTACGTATTCATCAAGTTATTGCATCACAGTCTTGCCGAGTCAGTGCCGCCGTGCTCACCGACGACTTCTGTCTGATTAGAGTCCTACCTGGTCGCAAAGATACCGGAATCGGCGAACCCCGTCGACGTACAGGTGCACGTCACGTTCGTTAAGGAGGCGAATCTTCTTCCGGACTTCAGAATCCATGTCATAAAACTTGCCTCGTCGATTCGGGTTGTCATTCTGGATTGTCGCATCAAGTCGTATATCCGGGCAAAACAAACGCCGAAACAACTCCAAACTCCGATCAAATTCCTCGGTAATGCCAATGAAGTCGAACTGCTCTACCGCCAACGAAGAAAGAAACGCCTCTTGAAGATTGCGGGCGAACTCCAACTCTGCAAACTGTTCAAGGCTCATGTTATGCGTGGTGACTTGCTCCCAACGACGATCTCCCGGAATATCCGATCGTTGCCAATACAAATAGTTTGAGATGACACGCTCAACGGGGTCCCGGAGCCAAGTCACATAAACAGCGTTTGGAAAAAGGTCACGGTATTTTTTAACTGGAAAATGACCGTGAATCACGCTTCGACCTGGGAGCAACTCAAGGTCGCTAATAATCGATTCAAAAGGCGCCGTCATTAGTTCGCCGCGGCGAAACAACGCAGTTGGTGCCAGCGGTTCCGCACCGTAGTCCAGGTAAAACACTTCTTGTGCGCACTTTCGCAGGGCTTCGACAAACGTCGTGCCGCCGGTCTTTGGGATGTGAATTGATATGATCAGATTTTTGTTGCTCAGGCGAGCTCCCGTTTCTACCGGAAACGCTGAGGAACACACAGTACTTGCTCGCTGTGAATCGCCTGCGTTGCTGAAATTCTGTTCCGCATGTGTGGAAGATTGCTCTCTCGGCGGGTTAATTTCCCTTTTTGATTGTCTTCCAGAATGCCTGTGGGAAGACAGCCAGGGCCGACTTCGAAAACTAAATAGGCCAACTCCAAGCGAGTGCGCAAAATGGCGAAAAAAATGGCCACCGGCACGCAGAAGCAAGCTTGTCCTGCCCAGTAGAGATGGAAAATGCTCACGCATTATTTCCTTTCGCGGCAGGCCAGGATAAGCTGGCCGATGGTTCGCGTGCGCTTGATTTGGCCAAGTAAAATCCAGACAGGACTCCGCGGTCAAACATATATTCTCTGGTCAATACGCTTCAAACCGGAGCCGGGCAAAAGCCTTCGATACCGCTTGTGTGACTACCTGGATGCATTTCGTAACCTGGCGTCGAAGCATCGATCAATCAGATGTAGCTGGGCCCAGTCAGCGCCGTGCCTGAAGAAAGTTCCTCCCGGATCAAATGCCTACCTCCTCGCAAAGACACCGGAATCTGCGAACGCCATCAATGTAAATGTAAGCGTCGCGGTCATTGAGTTCGAGAATCTTGCTTCGCACTTCCCGATCGAGGCAATAAAAGTTCCCGCTTCGATTCGGGTTAAAGTTCTTTACCTTTGCATGGAATTTTATATCCGGGCAAATCAGACGGCGGAACAGTTCCAAGCTGCGGCCGTATTCCTCTGTAATTCCAATAAAGTCGAATCTTTCGACATCTAATGGTGAAAACCACCTGGAGTAAACATTCCGGACGAAATCCAATCCCGCAAACTCTTCCAGGCTCATCTTCTGCGCGGTGAACTGCTCCCAGCGATGATCTCCCGGAACATGCGAGCGCTGCCAATAAAAATAGTGTGACGCAATTCGTTCTACCGGGTCTCTGAGCCAGGTCACGTACACAGCGTTTGGAAATAGGTCGCTGTACTTTTTCGCCGCAAAATGACCGTGAATCACGCTTCGACCTGGGAACAACTCAAGGTCGCCAATAATCGATTCAAACGATGCCGTCGTTAGTTTACCACGGCGAAACAACGCAGTTGGTGCCAGCTGTTCCAAACCGTAATCCAAATAAAACACTTCTTCTGCGCACTTTCGTAACGCTTTGACAAAGGTTGTGCCTCCGGTCTTCGGGAGATGAACGGATATGATCAGATTTGTCCTCTTCGGTTGGTCTTCAGTCTTTGAGGCAATCAACGAACCGTTAGTCCGCTCTGGTTGCAATGATTGCACCAACCTTCCAACCCCCGGCAACAGGTCTGGTTTGGTCGCAGGAGATGCCAAACCATTCGAAGTTTTCCTGTCGTCTCTGACTCTTTGTCCTCGAGCATGGATCCCCAGCCAGGTTTGAGTGGAGAGCAGCCCGACGTCGAGGAAGCGGACGAATTGGCGGGAAAAATGGCCAATATAGGGTAAAAGGCTGCTCGCTTTACTCAGTAATGATGAAAGGTGTCCATGCATTGGTTGGCGGCTAGTTGGGCAGTAATCGATATCGCCGATCAGTCATGTAGGAGTTCGTCTGGCACAGATATTAGGTAGCGACCGGCTTTTCGTCCAACATCTTTCGAAGGTGGGCAACTCCGCAGCCGGAACCAAGGTCCGGCGAACTGACCGCCAAACACATGACTCAACGCTTGGAATTGGCAGCACCGGACTTTTTCCAGCGAAAAGAGAAAACAGGAGCTAAAATGTCTTTTGGGATTTGCTTTGCTGCAACTCTTGATAAGGAAACTATGGAGACATCCTTTAAAACGAAGCCGCGTCCCGCAAGGTTCGATAGCATTCTAGCCAATATGCGCGGTTCCGCGTTCGCAGTTTCTCGGAAGATTTTAGTGGTGGTGTGCCTGCTTTTGGTTGGCGTCGTCGGTTATGTCGATTATTTGACTGGATACGAGCGCCCCCTTCTTCTCTTTTACCTGCTGCCAATTGCTCTGGCCACTTGGTTTGGGAATCTTCTTGTTGGGATGGGAATTGTAGCTGCCAGCCTTGCAGCGTGGCTCGTGTCGGACGTTGCAGCTGGAATCCCTTCTCTCCGTTACTGGAATGCGGGTATGGCCTTTTCTGCATATGCTCTTTTTGCTTGGATGCTATCAAAGCTGCGAATGCTTGTGCGTGAACTCGATCGGCGCGTGTTGGAACGGACAGCAGCCCTTCAGCGTGAGGTCGCCGAACGGCAGCGGCTTGATAGGGAAATTGCGCGAGTCGCCGATCGCGAACGGCACCGCCTGGGTCAGGACCTTCATGATAGCCTGGGTCAACATTTGACGGGCACGGCCCTCGCCGCCCAAGTGTTAAAGGAAAAGCTCTTGCTAAGATCGGCGCCGGAAACAATAGAGGCAGAAAAGCTCGTTCGTTACGTTGAGGAAGGTATTGACGTTACTCGTAATCTGGCGCGTGGATTTTTCTCACCGGAACTGGATGCAGACGGTTTGATAGTTGCCCTACAGGGGTTGGCGGAGAATATGACAGAGCGCTTCGGGATCGATTGCGTTTTCGAGGGAGAAGACTCACTGCGAATTCACGACGCTGCAATTGCGACTCAGCTCTATAGGATTGCTCAGGAAGCGGTAATGAACTCAATCAAGCATGCTTCCGCGCAGCGAATTACCATTCGGCTCGCGATGGGACTCTCCGAACTTTCTCTCACGATTAGCGATGATGGCATCGGATTTCCCGAGAAATTACCCGCCTCAGAGGGACTTGGTTTGCGATTGATGCGGCATGGGGCATCCCTGGCAGGCGCGAGCTTCGATGTTCGACGGAATAGTCAGCGCGGTACCATTGTAACTTGTAGATTGAACCTGCACGATGAAAGTAATCGAAACTAGCGCAATGAATGCAACATCCACGACAGCCACGTCACGAAAACGCCGCATTTTTCTAATCGACGACCACCCGCTAGTTCGTGAGGGCTTGGCCAATCTCATTAACGGCCAGGATGATCTTCTTGTCTGCGGCGAAGCGGAGGACTCCCCTGGCGCCATGACGGGGATTGGCAAGACACGACCCGATGTCGCTCTCGTCGATATCTCGCTGAAGAATGAGTCCGGGTTGGAATTGGTCAAGAATCTCGATAGTCAATTTCCACTTGTCGCGCTGATCGTCCTTTCAATGCATGATGAGGCTCTCTATGCTGAACGTGCGCTGCGCGCTGGCGCGCGCGGTTACGTAATGAAGCGAGAGAGCACAAAAAGTGTGCTCGCCTCGATTCGACGCGTGCTGGAGGGTGGCGTTTATGTGAGTGAAAGAGTCGTCAACAGCATGGCTCGCCGGTTTAGCTCATCGTCGAAAGGAACCGAGAGTTCGCCGGTAGAGCGTTTAAGCGATCGCGAGCTGGAGATATTCCGGCTTCTGGGCCAGGGGCGAACTACAGCGCAAATTGCCGACGATTTGCATTTGAGTTTGAAAACTGTCCAGGCTTACTGCGCGCGCGCAAAGGAAAAATTCGGCGTCAGCTCTTTAGGCGAACTGCTGCGCGCCGCGATTCGCTGGGAAGATGCGACGAATGTAAAATAGTCCCGACCTCAGGCAGGATGCGACGGCGTCGCTGCAGCGAACAGGATCCGGAAAGCGCTCACGTATGAATTCCGCCGCTATGATTCAGGACATGCCCACTCCTCGACAAAATTGTTGTCAGGGAGCAACAGAGTGATCCTACCGAAACGAATCCGCTTTCTGGAACCATTGAACGGCGGCTATTGACATAAGCATCTGACCTAAAGTGCGTTGCACCGGGGACGGAAATTCTGCGAATTTTCCCGGAGAGGGGGTTTGACGCCACGTAAATTTGGTGTACTTTACTGATCCCGCAAGAAGCGGGACTCCACTACAATGGAGTGCGTTCTGCGTACATTTTGGGACTGCAAATTGGGCTCAATTTTGTCCCGGCAACGAAAACGGTAGACCCCATGTGGGTAGATCTGTGATTTTGTCGGCACAAGAGTGGGCTTTTTTTTGTGATCAAAATGTGTGTGAACGGCTGGTTCTTTGACATCTACATACAGGGTAGTAAGAAATACAACTTTAAGAGCTGAGTCTGAAATCAAGACTGTAGCGGCGGTCTCTGACCGTCGTTGCAGAGAGAGTTTCA
>DATBEX010000192.1:0-6279 GCA_036558805.1 Candidatus Udaeobacter sp. | reverse complement strand
ATTCGTCGATGGCAGATGATCGCTGGTGACCCCGAAACTTTCGGGGTTGCTGGAGGAAAGTCCGAACACCATACGGCGGCATGCCGCGTAAAACACGCGGGCGTCGCAGTTGAAAAATTGCGTCGACGGAAAGGGTCACAGAAAACAGACCGCCGGTTCTTTGAGAGAACAACTGTTCTTTCTTACGCGCAGGCAAGGGTGAAAAGGCGAGGTAAGAGCTCACCACTCGCGGAGTAATTCGCGAGGCACGAAAAACCCCATGCGGTGCAAGACAAAACAGAGGAAGGGCAGCCGGCCCGTTTGATCCTCGGGTATCGTCGCATCACGATGTTGTAGCGGCAGTCTCTGACTGCCGAAGCATCATCGGACATCCCCCAAAAGCGGGGTGAGATAAATGATCATCCCGGTCGCCACGGCGACCGGACAGAATTCGGCTTATCGCCATCGAACATATGAAGGGCGCTTTCGGAAACGAGGGCGCCCTTCGCTTTTGGAGGTTGCCCTCAGCGCCCTTTAATACCGGCTGCGATCCTCAGGCGACAGACGGTTTAAGGTTCGACTTTTTACGCAGCAACGGCAGGACTTTTTCCACGAGTGCGTCGGCGGTGATCCCGTGTTTCTTGCGCAAGATTGGAACAGCACCGTGTTCGATGAACTGATCAGGCCAGCCGATGCGCACCACCGGTGTATTGATCATTTGCGAGTGCAGATGTTCCATGACCGCGCAGCCGAACCCATTGTGCAACACGTGGTCTTCAATCGTGCATACGACATCCACACTGCGCGCAAAGAATTCGAGCGTGCCGGTGTCCATCGGTTTGATCCAGCGCGGATTAATGAGCGCCACTGAAAGTCCTTTTTCTTCAAGTTTGCGGGCAGCTTCCTCTGCGACTTCAAACATGTTCCCCAAGCCAAAGATCGCCACGTCGCGTCCGTGTTGGACAACCTCAGCCTTGCCAATCTCGAGAAGCTTCGGCTCCGGTTTAACTTTTGCGCCCGTCCCCGACCCTCTCGGATAACGAATAGCAATTGGACCCGAGTTGTAGTGCGCCATGGTCCACAGCATGTCGACGAACTCATCTTCATCCTTCGGCTGCATGTGCACCCAATTAGGGACGTGCCGCAGATAACCGATATCGAAGAGGCCGTGGTGCGTCGGACCGTCGTCGCCGCTTAATCCCGCGCGGTCCATGCACAGCTTCACGTTCAGATTCTGGATGGCGATGTCGTGGATCGCCATGTCGTAGGCACGCTGGAAAAATGTGGAGTAAATCGCAAGGAACGGTTGCAACCCCTGCGTTGCCAGACCACAGGCAAAAAGCGTGGCGTGCTCTTCAGCGATACCGACATCGAAGTACCGGCCAGGATGGGCCTTAACGAAATGCGAAAGACCCGTCCCGCTTGGCATCGCCGCCGTAATAGCAACGAGCTTCTGGTTCGTCTCGGCAAATTTCGCGAGAGTTTTGCCGAAGATTTCTGAATAGGTAGGCGTCGGAGTCGGCGCGGTCTCGCCGCTCTCGATTTTGTATTTGCCGAGACCATGAAATTTGTCCGGTTGCTTGAGCGCTGGCGCGTATCCCTTGCCTTTTTGGGTTAGAATGTGCAACAGGACCGGCTCCTCCTGCGTTTTCAAAAATTCAAACGTCCGGATAAGCAACGGAATATCGTGACCATCGATAGGTCCGTAATAACGCAAGCCCAGTTCCTCGAAAATAACACTTGGCACGAGCAAGCCTTTTACGCTTTCCTCAACCCGGTGCGCGAACTTGGCTACCGATTTTCCGGCAACCGCGCGGACGAAATGGGCCGCTTTCTCATGCAAATGCGCAAACGTCGGGCTGGTGGCAATGCTGTTTAAATAGTTTGCAATCGCTCCCACATTCTTCGCGATTGACCACTCATTGTCGTTCAGCACGACTATGAACCGCTTTGTGTGCGCTTTTACATTGTTGAGCGCTTCGTAGCTGATGCCGCATGTCAACGCGGCGTCCCCTGCGACTACGACGATGTTCTCATCGCCACCGCGCAAATCCCGCCCAACCGCCATGCCGAGTCCAGCGGAAAGCGCGGTTCCGGCATGACCAGCACCGTAGCAGTCGTGTTCACTCTCGGTGCGCAAAAGGAAGCCATTGAGTCCACCGAATTGGCGCATCGTGTTAAAACGGTTGAGTCGTCCGGTAAATAATTTGTGGACATAACCCTGGTGGCTCACGTCCATGACGAACCGGTCCGCCGGCGTATTAAAGACCCGGTGGAGCGCAATCGTCAGCTCGACGACACCGAGGTTTGGACCAAGATGGCCGCCGGTTTGGGAAAGGACCCTGATCAGTTCTTCCCGTACCTCCTGCGCGAGCTGTGGCAAATCCTGTTCGCGCAGTGCTTTGATATCGGCAGGCGAACGGATTCCATCCAGCAGTCGTCCGGGAGCTTCGGTCGCCTCGGAAGTCCGAGGCAATTCAGAAGAGTTTGATTTCATCATTTGTGCTTTCGGATTCATCTTCGGTTTCGGCCGGAGCGGCGGGCTCCGGTGTGGGCTCGAAATCCTTAACTATCGCTTTTCCTGCGCTGTTGCGAGTTATGATTTCGATCTTTTGTTCGGCCTTGGCAAGTCGTTCCTGGCAAACCTTTACCAGGTTCATTCCCTCCTCGTAGCGCACGATGAGATCTTCCAGCGGTAGTTTGCCGGATTCCATTTGCTCGACAATTTTTTCGAGCCGGTCCATCGCGCTCTCGAAGTTAAGCCCTTCCTCGCGCGGCTTCGGTTTGCTGCTCATTGGGGAAAACGAAAGAATTAAGCACAGCTTGGGCTGGAAAAAAGGGCGAGTTCGGCATCTTCGGGGAGCGATCCACTCGTAATGCACGCTTAAAGGAAACAACAAACAAAGGATTCGCCTCGTTTGAGAGTTCAGCGAATGTTTTCGTTTTCATACTACGATGCGCAGATTTCAGTGGCCCCGATGGGCAACAGCGGACCAGCAATCTCAGATCCAAGCGCCATCCTATCACGGAATGTGGGATGCCGTTGCGCGCTTCGCAGCTGAAATCCGAACCAGTGATTTCATGGCTGAGATGATCCGGCGGCGCGACGCCTACGGTAGCGAAGGAGCGATGGGAGCGATCGATTGCGCAACGCTTTATGCATTGACGCGGTGGCTCCGCCCGACCGTGATCCTGGAGTCCGGCGGATATGTGGGAATGTCGTCCGCGTTTATTTTGAAGGCGCTCGCGGATGAAGAGCTCGCGACGGCCAAACTCTATAGCATTGAATTGAGCCAGGAATGCGATCACGGCGCCTTGATTCCAGACGAGTTGCGATCCGCCTCAGGCGGTTTCGTGCCACTGTGCGGCAGAGTCGAAGATTTTCTCAAACGCAATGAGCTTCCTTCATCAATCGACATGTTTCTGCACGACAGCTCGCACAGCTACCAGCACATGCTTTGGGAGTTTCGCCAATTTTGGCCGAAACTACGCGACGGCGGGTTATTGGTATCGCACGACGTGCAGATGAACGCGGCGTTTCCCGAATTCGTGACGAAGACTTACGCTCACGATAAAAAGACCGGCCGACGGGACGTCCAACGGACATCCCACTACGAATGGGGCCGTTGGGGTTACATCGGCTTCGCGGTCAAGAGAGGATAGTCGCTTATCGAAATTCCGACCAGGTTTGTAATGACAACTTGCCGCTGCTCCCGAATATCGGTAACTCGACCTTGTCGATGCGCATCCTAGAGTTTGTCTGGCGTCTGGACGCGCGCCACCGGTTCGCTTTGGGATTGCTCGCCGGTGCAGCTACGTTCTTTGTCTTGCGTGGCCATCTTCGCCTGTCAAGCGCAGCAATTGCAGCCTGGGATACATTCGCAATCCTGATCCTCGCGCTTGATTGGCTCCTAATTTTGATGACGCCGCAGCGCAGGATACGCGAGCTGGCGCAACAACAAGATCTAAGCCGCTCCCTGGTTTTTCTTTTCGTTGTAGTCGCCGCTTGCGCCGCGCTCTTCGCAGTCGGTTTTCTCATAACCGTGCACAAGAGTCAGGCGGGCGGTCATTTCACCGTTCATTTACTCCTTACGCTTTTGGCAGTGGTCTGTTCCTGGACGCTGGTCCATACGGTCTTCGGTTTGCGCTACGCTCACGCGTTCTATGGCGACAGCGACGAACCAGGCATCCATCAACATGCCGGGGGTCTGATTTTTCCGGGGGATCGGCCACCTAATTACTTTGATTTCGCCTATTTTTCCTTTGTTGTCGGAATGACTTGCCAGGTTTCGGACGTGCAAATCACGTCGCGTCGCATGCGTCGCCTGACTTTGGTCCACAGTGTTCTCTCATTCGGATTCAACACGCTTATTCTCGCGCTGCTGATTAACACCGTCTCGAGTCTTCTGTGAGAGCTATTTGATGCGTTCGCCTGTCTCGGATTTCTGAATCAACCGTTCCAGCCGCTTCAGCCGGGTTACTTCCTGTTTTGCACTCACGATCCACCACCCGATTGCTTTTCGATACGATGGAGGTTGAGCATAAAAGAAATCCCAGGCGGCTTTGTTTTGCTTGAGCCTTTTTTCGTAAGGCCCAGCTAGGTTGGCGCTCCTCTGTTCGTAGGAATAAATGCCCGAGCGGTTTTCTTTCCGCGCATCAAACGCGGCCATGCCGGGGGGCTTCATTAAACCTTTATCGCTCAATGCTTGTGCGCGCTTGATGTTGACTGCGCTCCAAATGCTTTCGCGCCTCCGTGGTGTAAATCGAATGGTGTAACGCAAATCATCAACGCTCTTCCGGATTCCATCAATCCAGCCGAAACAAAGCGCTTCATCCACCGATTCAGGCCAGGTCAGGCTCGGTTGTTTTGGGTTCTTTTTGTGATAACCGACCCATAATTCTTGCCTAACCGCGTGATTCTTTTCCAGCCACATGCGAAAATCCCTGGCGGATTCGAAATACTTAATCTCCATCGCAGCAAACCCCGTTCAGACTAAACGAAGGGCCAAGAACTCGCCTGCGCGATGCGAGAGAGCTGCGAACATTCATCCGCAGGGGATTGTTAACCAATCTGTTTTTTGTAACCCTCGGCGTCTTTTAACTGTTTTAGATCGTCCGCGTTGTCGAGCTTGAGAACAAAAATCCAGCCCTGACCATATGGTTCGCGGTTGATCAGGCCCGGGTCTGCTTCGAGCGCTTTGTTTACTTCCACAACGGTCCCTTTCAACGGTGCGTAAATGTCGCTCGCTGCTTTTACCGACTCGACGACCGCGATTGCTTCTTTCGCATTGGCCTGCCGATCCATCTTCGGCAACTCGACATAGACCACATCGGTTAATTCGGACTGCGCGTGATCGGTAATACCGACACGCACATTGTCGCCTTCGCGTTTAATCCATTCGTGGGACTCGGTGTAGAGCAATTCGTCAGGGACATTCATGATCTTTTATAGAGCGGTTTCTTTTCTATGATAGCCGGAAATTTTTGTCCGCGAATTTCGATATCGATCTGCGCGCCGATTTTCGCGCGCGCGGTCGAGACATACGCCATCCCGACGCCCCAGTTCAAGCTCGGAGAAAGCGTGCCGCTGGTGACTTCGCCGATGCGAGCTCCGTTCTCAAAGACCGGGTAGTGCGCTCGTGGAGGCGGTCCTTTCTCTTTCATTCGAAACGGCACCAGCTTTTCGCGCGGCCCTTTTGCCTTTGTCTCGACCAAAGCATCGCGCCCGATGAAGTGTGGCTTTGTCAGATCGACGAAGAAGCTGAGCCCTGCTTCGATCGGATTGCGTTCCGGAGACAAATCGGAGCCGTTAAGTGGATAGCACATTTCGAGACGCAGCGTGTCGCGTGCACCGAGACCGCACGGCTTGATTCCAAACGCCTTGCCTCTTTCGAGCACGGCCTTCCAAAACGTCACCGCATCCGTTGCGCGAAAAAAAACTTCGATGCCGTCCTCACCCGTGTAACCCGTGCGGGCGACGGAAACAGTCGTCCCGTCGAATGGAAAATCGGCAATCGAATTTCGCGACGGCAGATCGACATTGCTGCCGAAGAGCGCGCAATATAACTCGTCGATGCGCGGGCCTTGAATCGCTACTCCGCCAAAATCCGCGCTGCGGTTCATAAGCCTACAACGAGATCCCTTCCCCTTAAGATGATTTTGCAACCACGCAAAATCCTCGTCTACCCGAGCCGCATTGACGACGAGGAGAAACTTCTGCTCGCCAATTCGGTAAACGATGAGGTCGTCAATAATGCCGCCGCGCTCGTTGAGCAGAAAGGTGTATTGACCCGTTCCAAT
>DATBEX010000191.1:0-10837 GCA_036558805.1 Candidatus Udaeobacter sp. | reverse complement strand
TGTCCCTACGTTGCGCTGCCAGATAACTGCGCCAGTAGTAGCATTGAGCGCATAAATGTTATTCGATTCAGTTACGACGATAATCATCGCGGCACCGCCAGGGCCGTTCTCGATGTAAAGGGGCTGAGCGTAAACGTTCCCTGAAATGGTGCCATCGAAGTTGACGTCGCGCGTGATACCGGCGGCGGCGGAAGGAGTAAAGGCCGGATCGATGTAAAAACCGTCGCGGGAAAGATTGTTCTGCTTCTGGGTAACGTTGACCTGTGCGTTGGCGGTAAAGACGGTACTCGACAGCGCAGCGAAGATAAGTGCGAAAGTAGGCGTTGAAGATTTCATAGGTCCGCAGTGGCAAGTCTGGGACCCGGTTACCACAACGCGTTGAATGCATATCGCGCGTCGTTGCAAAAGAGGTTGCACCAAAAATTTTTGGTGAGCTTGCGTCTTTCAGGGATCGTCAAAATTTCCGACAACAAACACATGTCATGAGTAACGAAACACGACAGGTTCAACCGATTTGCGAATTCCTTTAACGCGACGAATCCTGTAATCGTTTGAAATATGGAGCGCCCGCTATTTCTTCCAATTATTCTTGGGACCACCCGCCGAGGGCGGAGGACCGAAGACGTTGCGCGCTTTATCTTTGATCAAACAAGGAAACGCGGGGACATCGAGACGGAACTGATCGACGTGTGCAAGCTTCCTCTGAAACTCGATGATGCCGGCGAGCAAATGAAGGACCCAGCATTCTCAGCAACCATCGCGCGTTGCGACGGGATCATCATAGTAACTCCGGAATACAATCATAGTTACCCGGGTCTTTTGAAGCACGCGCTCGACACGAATCTGGAGGAGTATATTCACAAAGCGGTTGGGATTTGCGGTGTCTCAGCGGGACCGTTTGGCGGGGTGCGCGCCATAGAGGCATTGCTGCCAGTCATGCGCGAACTCGGCCTGGTCACAATTTTTTGGGACGTGAACTTCGGAAACGTGCAAAAGCTGTTTGATGATCAGGGAAATTTGCTCGATCAAAACTATGTGCGACGCCTCGACAAATTCCTGAATGAATTGATTTGGATGGCGCGTGTTCTTCGCTACGGGCGCGAAAATATTCCGGAACTGAAGACGGGTTAGTTGGACAATGAAAGAATGCCGAAAGATGCGCTAGCGGAGCGAATGCGCCGTCTTGGCATTCGCGATGTCGAACTCGAGGAAGCGTTTGCGCGGTCGAGCGGGCCGGGTGGTCAAAACGTAAATAAAGTTGCGACTGCTGTCATGTTGCGTCATCGGCCTAGCGGCATCGCCGTGACCGTACAGGATTCGCGATCGCAAGCGGTTAATCGCAAGCTCGCGCGGGAACGACTACTTGATGCCATCGAGAACGCTCGAGAGGAACGGCGTATGGGCGAGGTCGCCAAACGCGAAAGAGAGCGGCGCAGAAAATCGCTGAGACCTGCCGCGCTGAAACGGAAAATTCTGGAATCAAAGCGGAAACGTGGGGAACTAAAGAAGCGGCGAGGGAAGGTCGGGCTGGATTAGCACCAGCAACACGCACCTTGCTGAACCTCGTGCTCCGAGTAGTCGATTGAATGGGTCGCGAAGGAGAAAAAAATTCGCTCTAAATACGTCTGTTGATGCGACCTGCGACGAATCGTTGGTTGAAGAAACAATTCATGTTATGAAAAAAGTAATCATACTCGGTTCGGCACTTACCGTTTTCGCCCTAGTGTTGGTTTCCTGTTCCAGTGAGCCTTCGGCGACGACTACCACGACCCGTCAGACTACCGTCACAACGCCGATGCCGCCGCCGCAGTCACAAACCACGACGACGACCACGCACATGGGTGGTGGCTACTAGTCGGGAGTCTAGGTTTGTGTTAGGGGCAAAACGCGCGCTTGGTGAGCCATGATTTAGATTCCATAGGCACTGCCGTTGGGTGGCTATGAGTTGGTGTCTTTAGCGGCAAACGTCGAGGTTAAGCGCCTTGTTTTTGGGAGCTGCGGCCAGTTGTTGGCTACGATTTTTCCGCTGACGCTTCTGCGGTTTGCGCTTCCTCTTCGGCCTGGCTGACAACAGGTGCGATTGCCTGAAGTTTTTCACCGTTTCGCAGGTCCATCAATTTCACACCCATGGTGTTTCGGCCGGTCTCGCGAATCTCTTTGACTCGCGTACGCACCATCTGGCCCTTGTTTGTGATGAGCATGATCTCGTCCGTATCGTGGACAGTGAGCGCGCCAACAACGTCGCCGGTTTTCTCACCGGTTTTCATGGTGATGATGCCTTTGCCGCCTCGCGATTGCCGGCGGTAATCATCGAACGGTGTGCGCTTGCCGATTCCATTTTCTCCGGCCACCAAGAGCATGGCGTTTGGATCGACAATAGCGATGGCTACGATGTGATCGCCTTTTTCAGGGCGAATTCCCCAAACACCGACCGTGTTACGGCCCTGATCGCGCAATTGTTCTTCGTGAAACCGCAAGCTCATTCCATCTTTTGTGATGAGCACGATTTCGTTGTTGCCGTTCGTTAGCTTGGCGTCAATCAATCTATCGCCTTCCTCGATCTGGATGGCGATGATGCCTCCGCGGCGGACATTCGAGTAATCGGAGAGATTCGATTTTTTAACGATGCCGGACTGTGTGGCGAATACGATGTGCAAATTTTCGTCCCACGTTTGGTCCACAGCGTTTGGTCCGCTGCCGGATTTCTTGGATTGGATGCGGATCGTCGCCGCGATTTTTTCGTCGGGCCGAAGTTCGAGAATATTTGCGATCGAGCGTCCTTTAGCAGCGCGGCCCATCTCGGGAATTTCGTAAACTTTTTCCACGTATGCGCGCCCGGAGGCCGTGAAGAACATCAAATAATCGTGCGTGGTCGCGGTGAAAAGGTGCTCCACGAAATCCCCTTCCTCTTCTTCCGTGGCGCCTTCGCGCGTTTGCATGCCGATTACGCCCTTGCCTCCACGTCGCTGCGCTCGGAACGCGCTTACTGCCGTACGTTTGATAAAACCGCCATGGGTGATGCTGATGATGCAACCCTCATTTGCGATAAGGTCTTCCATATTAATCTCACCTTGATCGGGCACGATTTCCGTCAGACGCTGCGAGCCGTATTTGTCGCGAATTTCGCGGAGCTCTTTTTTGATTATTGTGAAGACACGTTGTTCTTTGGCCAGAACATCGCGGAGATCTTTGATCGACTCGAGTAGTTCCTTGTATTCCTTATTGATCTTTTCGCGCTCGAGCCCGGTAAGTTGATATAGGCGGAGATTGAGGATTTCATCAGCCTGCTGTTCGCTAAAGGCGTAACGTCCGTTCGTAAGGCGAGCCTCGCTGCGAATCAATATCCCGATCTGCTCGACCTGTCGCTTGGTGAATTCGAAGGCCAGCAGTTTCACGCGCGCCTCGTCGCGGCTGGCAGATCCGCGAATGATTCGAATAAATTCGTCCAGGTTGGCGAGCGCGATCAAGTAACCTTCAAGTGTTTCTGCGCGCTCTTCTGCTTTGCGCAATTCAAAGCGCGTGCGGCGCAGAACAACTTCGCGTCGGTGCTCGATGTAGCAGGCATTTGCTTCATTGAGTGAAAGCAGTTTGGGGCGGCCATGATCAATCGCGAGCATGATCACCGCGAAAGAACTTTCCATCGCAGTGTGCTTGTAAAGATTGTTGATGATGATCTTCGGATTGCCGTCTCGCTTCAGCTCGATAACGATGCGCGTATTTTCATCCGATTCGTCGCGAACCGCGCTGATGTCTGTAAGCACTTTTTCATTTACCAGCGATGCTATGCGTTCGACGAGCGTGGCGCGATTGACGTTATATGGAATTTCAGTGACGACGATTTGTTGCCTGCCGCCTTTTAGCTCCTCGATTCCGGCCTTGCCGCGCACCTTCATGCTGCCGCGGCCGGTCTCAAGATATTGTCTAATGCCTGACACGCCGCAGATCGCGCAGCCGGTCGGAAAATCCGGCCCCTTCACATGCTTCATCAACTCGTCGAGCGTGATGGCAGGATCGTCGATTTGCGCGCAAATCCCGTCGATCACTTCGCTGAGATTGTGCGGCGGAATATTGGTCGCCATGCCGACCGCGATGCCGGTTCCTCCGTTAACCAGCAAATTTGGAAATGCCGCCGGGAAAACAGTGGGCTCAGTGCGGGTTTCGTCATAATTTGGAACAAAATCGACCGTGTCCTTATCCATGTCGGTCATCAGCGCTGCGCCGAGATGCGTCATGCGCGCTTCGGTGTAACGCATCGCTGCGGGTGGATCACCTTCGACTGACCCGAAGTTCCCCTGGCCATCGACGAGCCTTTCGCGCATCGCCCACGGCTGCGCCATGTGGACGAGCGTAGGATAAATCACAGCTTCGCCGTGTGGATGATAATTTCCGCTCGTGTCGCCACAGATCTTCGCACATTTGCGGTGCTGTCGTCCCGGGAAGAGAGAAAGATCGTGCATCGCGTACAGAATTCTCCGTTGCGATGGCTTGAGTCCGTCGCGCGCGTCCGGTAACGCACGCGAAATGATGACCGACATCGAGTAATCGAGGAACGACCTCGATACTTCTTCGGCTACGTTTATCGGCTCAATTTTCTCGTTCGGATTAAGCATGGTTACTCCATTTAGCCGGTCGCGTGTGAGTACACGGAAGGGCGCTCCGTAAGGAAGCGTTCCTCCCACATTCGGGAAATCTCGTCAGACTGTCTGATCGTTACCGGCGGACCGATTCGGGCGCTGCGTGCCAGCGATATCTTCAAGAAATCCAACACGCCACGAATGGTTGCCTCATAATCCCGGCACAGTTCTTCGTACTCGACTCGGAAGGGAGTAATACCGATTCGCTCAAAGAATGTGCACCACATTTTTTCCTGTCGCTCGGCTTCTCTTAAAGATTGCTCAATCAACTCCGCATCGAATTGCGGTTCTCGCGACGCAGTCTTCCCTTCCTGCACTTTCCAAAGACCGGTCTGAAGGGCCCGCGCGGTGGAAAGGGCTTGCCGCAGTTTGTGCCGCCGGACAATGTGCACAAAGCGAAGGTGTGGGAAGGCATTTCGCAACATAGTGAGCTCGTCCGTTGCAGCGTCGCCAAAGGCACGAGTATCCCGCAAGCGGTGCAGAAAATCGTCCAGATACCAGCTCATCAATTTAAAACCGAAGACCTCATTGCGCGTGGTTTTCGTATTAACAATTCCGCGGATATAACCCGGGTAATCTGCATCTGGATCCAATTCGAGCTCGGCACCGTAGTTGGCTTCGGATTTTGGGAGAAAGAATTGTTTTGGCATGCCGGCCTGGCGAGTCATTCGCAAGCCGTCCGTTAACAAATTGCTACCCGAACGCGGAATTGTGCAGACAACGTAACAGCGTCGCGGATGGCGTAGTTTGTGAAACAGGCCTCCCATCTTGGAAATTACACGTCGAGATTGCGCACATTCAGAGCGTTATCTTCAATGAATTGTCGACGCGGTTCCACGACGTCACCCATCAGGATGGTGAACATTTTATCAGCATCGACCGCGTTATCTTCATTCAGATCCACCTTGAGCAGCTTACGTTTCTCAGGATTCATGGTGGTCTCGAACAACTCCTTGGCGTTCATTTCGCCGAGACCCTTGAAGCGCTTGATCTGTACCCCGCGCCGGCCAATCTCCAAAATCTTCTCGAGGATTTCGGGAATCGAAAACAGCGCATGCGAGACCGCTTTTTCGCCTTCGCCTTCGATCAATTCAAAAATCGGCTGGTCGCTGGTCGCGTAATGGGCGACTTTCAGACCCTTACGGGCAAGTTCGGCTATGATTTTTTCGATCGCAGCTGATTCATGTAGCTCAACCAGTCGTCCACGCCGTCGGCTTCCGTCGGTTCGGGCGGGCGCTTCGCTCAATGGCAACAATTCCTGACCAAGCTCAGTATCGAACAAGTTGAGATCGAGATTCTCGTGATGAAATTTGCGGACTGCTTTTTCGTCATGAAAATAATGTACGGTTTCCTCGTTTCCCTCGCGTACTTTCACAAGATAAGTGGGGAGCTTGCCCGACTTGGAATTTCGCTGGGCAAGATACGTTTCAAAATCGCCGCCATGGCGGCGAACGGCTTCGCTTAATTTCGCGAGTTTCTCGAGCGACTCGAGAATATCTTTCAGCTGTGCCGCCGGAATTTCCTTGTCATCGGCCAGGTTCCTTAATCTGACGTCCTCTGCACCCAGCGAAATAAGGATTCTGTTTAGACGGGCGTCGTCATCGACATATTCCTCGCGCTTCTTTCGCTTGATCTGGTAAAGCGGCGGTTGCGCGATGTAGATTCTGCCAGCGCGCACCAGCTCGGTCATTTGCCGGAAAAAGAAAGTCAATAGAAGCGTGCGAATGTGCGATCCATCGACGTCGGCGTCGGTCATGATAATGATCCGGCCGTAGCGCAGTTTGGTAATATCGAAACGCCCTTCGTCCTTGCCGTTGCCGTCCTCCTTGGACTTGCCAATCCCGGTGCCGATGGCCGTGATCATCGACTGGATCTCATTGTTTTTGAGGAATTGGTCCTCACGCGCCTTTTCGACATTTATCAATTTTCCACGAATCGGCAGTATGGCTTGATAACGTCGATCGCGTCCTTGTTTGGCAGACCCGCCAGCAGAGTCGCCCTCAACAATGTAAAGCTCGGTCAATTCGGGATCGCGCTCGGAGCAATCAGCCAGCTTCCCGGGCAATCCGCCACCAGTGAGCGCGCCTTTGCGAATTGTTTCCCTGGCTTTTCGAGCCGCTTCCCGCGCGCGCGCTGCGGTGAGAACCTTATCGAAAATCCGTTTGGCGATCGGGGGATTCTTGTCGAAATAGGTCATTAGCCCGTCATACACCACGGAGTTTACGATTCCGTCGATCTCGGTGTTGACGAGCTTCACCTTCGTTTGTGATTCGAAGCGTGGATTAGGGAGCTTTACGCTGAGCACGCAAATTAATCCTTCGCGCACGTCGTCTCCGGAAATGGAAGGATCTTTCTCTTTGAGAAGAGTATTTGTTTTGGCGTACTGGTTGACGGCCTTGGTAAGCGCCGTGCGAAAGCCGGTCAAGTGCGTGCCGCCGTCCGGATTCGGTATTGAATTAGCGAATGGCAAAATCTGGTCGTTGTAGGAGTCGTTGTATTGCAGCACAACATCGAGAAAGACTTCGTCCCGTTGTCGCGAAATAACGATTGGTTTCGGATGCAGCACCTGTTTGTTTTCGCCGAGCTGCTTTACGAATTCTTCGATGCCGTGTTTGTAAAGGAATTTTTCTTTCTTCGGAGGATCCGTGCGCTCGTCCGTAAGGGTGATCTCAAGACCGGGATTGAGAAATGCCAGTTCGCGCAGGCGGGTTGCGAGACGCTCGAACTTAAACTCGGTGGTGATCGTGAAAATCGTCGGATCCGGCAGAAACGTGATGAGCGTGCCGGTCGTCTTTTTGTTTTTGACTTCGCCGATGACGGTGAGTTTGTCGGTTGTCTTCCCCTTGGCGAAAGCCATGTGATAGACCTTGCCGTCACGAGAGACCTCGACCTTGAACCATTCCGAAAGAGCGTTCGTGCATTTCGCACCTACGCCGTGCAACCCGCCGGAATATTTGTAGGCGCCCTGTCCAAATTTTCCGCCGGCGTGCAGATTGGTAAGAACGAGCTCGATCGCCGGCATTTTCCATTTGGGATGAATATCCACCGGAATTCCGCGGCCGTTATCACGCACCGAGAGCGACCCATCGACGTGGACGGTGACTTCTATTTTTGTGCAAAATCCGGCGAGATGTTCATCGATCGAATTGTCCAGAACCTCGAAAACCAAATGATGCAGACCCCTCTCGTCGGGGTCGCCGATGAACATTCCAGGCCGTTTTCGAACCGCCTCGAGACCCTCCAATTTGTCGATTTGCGCCGCGTCGTACTTTTGTGCGGCACCGATTCCAGTCGACCCCTGCCCAGATGCTTTTTCGACCGGAATTTCTTCTTGAGTTTTCGGCATAGATTAAGGCCGGGAGGACCCTCCAAAGAGGATACTCAAAATGTGCCGACGAACAACTAATATCTCGCCAGTAATTATGGATTTCTTGCGCTAGCGGTTGGGTATGGGGTTGGACCAGAACTCAAGATATTGTGTCCAATTTCAAGGATTGGAATGACTGATTCCGAAGGACTTTCCCTCGCTGCTTGACCGCACGATTTTGAACCCGGAAAATGCGTTTTTTCGATGCGCGCACAAACCCTTTTTGAGGCACGCTGGATTCTTCTAATTCTGGCATCAGCCGGTGTCATGGTCTGGTTTGTTTCGGCATGGTTATCGCTCATTTTGCTGTTGCTTTTTCTCTTCACGATCGCTTTTTTCCGGGACCCAGATCGCGCAGTGCCCGCAGATCCAAGTCTGATCGTTGCTCCGGCTGATGGCACGGTTAAGGACATTGTTGAATTGGACGAGAACGAGGTTGTTAGAACAAAAACGCGGCGGGTAGGAATTTTCCTTTCGATCTTTGATGTTCATACAAATCGAGCACCAATTGACGGGCGCATCATTTATCGTCAGCACCACGAAGGTCTTTGTCTTGATGCTCGCGATCCAGATTGCTCCGAGAAAAATGAGGCGATGACATGGGGATTCGAAAATCCGCGCGGCACGTTTGTCGTTAGGCAGCTCACAGGCGCGATTGCCAGGCGCATCGTGGCTTGGGCGGGTGTTGGAGATGAATTGAAAAAAGGAGAACGCTTTGGGATGATTCGCTTCGGTTCGCGGACGGAATTATATTTGCCGCTCGAAGCCAAAGTCCTTGTGAAAACAGGCGATCACGTTTCCGGAGGATCCACAGTCATCGCGCGCCTGCCCGATTGATGAACGAACAACCATCCAAAATTTATCTTCTGCCGAATTTGATGACGGCGGGAAACCTGTTTTGCGGGTTCACGGCCATCCTGAAAATTCTCGAGGGCGCGCTGTTGCAGGCTTCCAATCCCGATGCAGCCAGTGATCTTTTTCGCACCGCGATTTGGTTTGTTCTCGGCGCGTTCGTTTTTGATTTTCTTGATGGACGTCTGGCCCGTTTGGGTGGGCACGAAAGTCCGTTCGGCCGCGAGTTCGATTCGCTCGCGGACATTGTATCATTTGGGCTTGCCCCCGCGTTAATGGTGTACCGCGTGGTGTTGCAAGAGTTTCCACGAGCGTGCTGGATCATCGCGTTTATTTACCTGACTTGCGGAGCACTGCGGCTGGCGCGCTTCAATTCTGCCGCGGCGAAGCATGACGGTGCCAGTCACCCAAACACTTTCACTGGTTTTCCGATCCCCGCTGCGGCAGGTCTCATTGCGTCGATAACACTGTTTCTCCTTTGGCTTGCTGAAGGCGAACATCGCCTTGGTAACTGGCGCTTCGTTCTGCCGCCATTGTTACTCTTTCTTTCCTTTATGATGTTTAGCCGTTTTCAATATCCCAGCTTCAAAGCACTGAATTGGAAGACGAAGAAATCGATTCCGCGTTTTCTAGCGATCATTCTGGTTCTGATTTTGACGGTGATGAATTACGAGTGGATGCCGGCGGTGCTCTTTCTGTCATATCTGCTTTACGGCGTGCTGCGTCCCTGGCTCTCGCGCGACTGGCGCCGTGAAATCGAAGAGGAAATAGGCGAAGAGCCTTCCGAAGAAGCAACGGAACAGGCGCGGTAACTTGGGCAACTCGACTGTTGTCGCAGGCAATCCGCTTGCCATGGGTCTGCCAATGGCGCGGTTGCCTTATAATGGGTGATTCAACTTGGCCAGAATTTCAGGGTCGCGGACGTCTGCCCATTCACCAGACAGTTCGAGGGCGCGCACTTTCATGCCTGAATGTGCGAGGTCGCGGATTGCGTCTGTGAGTTCGTACTCGCCGCGCGGTGACGGCTTTAGTCTTGCGATGAATCCAAAAATGCTCGGCCGAAATGCGTACAGTCCGGCATTGTACCACGGACTTGTTGGCTCGCCCGGTTTTGGTTTCTCGCGAAGATCGACCAACTCCATTTGCTCGTTCACAAAAACGGCGCCGCCTTTGCTGACGTCTTCACCGCGTGTGACCGTGATGATCGCCTCACAGTCAGCGGGAAGATCGACAACGCGCTTGTAATTCTCAGGACTGATCAAAATATCGCCGTAGCTCAAGATGAAAGGCGAATCGCCTACAAAACTGCGCGCAAGATTTACAACGCGACCCGTACCATCCTGGACGCTTTGTACGACGTAGTCGATATCGACATTGTGGCACTGGCCATCGCCAAAAAAATTCCGCACTGCTTCGGCGTGATAGCCAACGATAATCACAAATCTGCGTACGCCTGCATTGCCCAGCCCTTCTACGATGTGCTGCAAGACCGGTTTGCCACGCACTTCGATCATCGGCTTCGGAAAATCGGCTGTGAGCTCACGCATGCGCGTACCGCGCCCCGCTGCCAGCACGACTGCCCTGTCGATCCTGGTCATATCAGTTATTTGATCTCACGCGATTTGTCACGGGATTGCCTGGAAGGAGCGAACGCAGCGTCGGCCGATTCCGCTCTCTAATTGTTATTCACTTTTCTTCGGCTGACTGATGATCAGAGCAGGCAGGCTCGCTTGTTTGATTAACTCGCTTACCTTCGGCACGTCTTCGGCTTTTAGTTGCGCCCATTTCTTTAACTCCTCCTCCAACTGCGTGCTCAATATTTGGAAAACTTTGAGTTGTCCCTGGGTCGGTTCCGTGTCGCCAGATTCGATTGTGTGGCTGAGTGTTTCAAAGCGTTCGTTCAGCATATCGGGGAAGGCGAGGTTTGCTTCCGAGCCTTTCATGTTTACCTGAATGAGCTTCTGTTCGATCTCGGACATTTTGT
>DATBEX010000190.1:0-17356 GCA_036558805.1 Candidatus Udaeobacter sp. | reverse complement strand
CCCAATGCTCTTTATCGGGCAACTTCTCGTTGGTGTGGGAGTCGGTATCGATTTTCCAGCGAGCAGCAGTTATGTTTCGGAAGTAATCCCGAAACGCAGTCGCGCGCGAATGATGGTCGCTACGATTGCGTGCCAGTCGGTTGGCATGTTGCTCGCCGCCATGATTGCCTTGCTCCTACTAAGGGATATGCATAGCACCGAAACTTGGCGGCTTCTTCTGGCAACCGAAGGAATCATCGCGCTCATCTTTTTCTTATTGCGTCTGTCGGAACCAGACAGTCCGCATTGGTTGATGACTCGAGGGAGATTTGCCGAGGCGGCCAAGGCATTCATCCGCATCGCGCCGGAACAGCGCGAAACGGTCCTACAGACTATGGGCAATGACGGAAACCAACGTGTGGCAAATTCAGTCGCGCCGCCAAAACCGGGCATCTCGATTCTTTTATCTCGCGCGTATCGAGCTCGTACGGTGCTTGTCGCTGTTCCCTGGTTCTTGATGGATATCGCTACCTACGGCGTGGGGCTGTTCACGCCGATCATCCTGGGTGCAATTGAGGGTTCTGCGAAGAAGGTCGGCGTCATCGCACATGAATTTGCAGATCTCAAAGGAAGCACTGCAATCGATCTGTTTCTGCTCCTGGGTTTTCTTCTTGGAATCTGGGTTGTCCCACGATTCGGACGAATTCGCATGCAGGCGATTGGATTTGCCGGCATGGCTTTCGGCATGTTGGTGCTAATGATCGCCGTCCGCGTGTCGACGACTTCTCCCGCAGGTGCGGAACACCTGCCACTCGTGTTCGCCGGGTTTATCCTGTTCAATTTGTTAATGAACGCCGGACCTAATTCCACCACGTTCACGCTTGCGCCGATTCTGTTCCCAACCGAATTACGTGGGACCGCCAGTGGTTTCGCCGCCGGCGTAGCGAAACTCGGAGCGACGTTCGGGGTCTTCGTCTTGCCAGTCGTGAAAGGTAAGTTCGGCATTCCAGCAGTTCTCGGAATGATGGGAGTGGTCAGTGTTCTGGGTCTGGTGGTTACGTTGATGTTCGGGCACGAAGATAAGGAAGGTTGAACTGGCGAGTTAGCCCACAGACTTTAAAAACGAATCCGCAACGCGAAGCGGATAGGCTTGTGAACTGAGATTATCCGTCGCACCTTTTGTCGTTCGTTAGTTCCCACGCTGTTTGATCTGTTCGATCACTTCATCCGGCTTCCACGCGCTGCCGCGCCAGATCTGCCCGATCTTCCCGTCCTTATCGATTAACGCGGTCGCAAGTCCATGGGAGATCGTGCCCCCTTCGGTTTGCCGGAAAACGGAGAACGCGCGCGTAAGCATGTCGATTTCTTTTTCGTCACCGGTGGCAAAGCTCCACGTTCGCGGGTCTGCGTGATGATACCCCGCGTAGGCTTTCAGCACTTCCGGTGTGTCGAACGCAGGGTCGAGCGTGACGCTAAGTAAACGGGTGCTCGCTAGCGGCCCACTGCCGGACGTGATTGCAGCCTGCAACTGCTCAAAGTTGTTCGACATGAGCGGACAAAAATTTGGGAGCGGGCAGCGTGTGAAAACAAAGGTAATTACGAATGGCCGACCACGAAATGTATCGATCGAGATGTGCTCGCCGTTTTGATTCGTAAGACTGAAAAGCGGCACAGCGTCGCCTTCCTTCAAGCGCTCACTGTTTTTTGAGGACATCGCCGGCGTCGGCTTTGGCTCGGAAACATCGACGTCTTCACGACGAATCTTCTTCACGTTGTCGATCCAAAAGTCTTTTTGCGTCACCGTCATGCGAAACGAAATGGCGTCGCCGGTTTTGAGACTGGCAACTTCCTTCGGATCGCGCGCGACAAACGGCATGGTCATCGACGGCATGAAACCCGGAATATTTTCGTGCTGGATTTCAATCGTCGAAAGATCCGGCGAAAATCCGCGTACAACCCCACGTGTCTCGTAATGGTCCGCGGCCTCGCCCGGGTTGGTTGAACGGTCGCAACTGATCAGAGCAAGGGCGACACAGGCGATCGGCGCAATTTTCTTCATCGGGACAATTGAAATCGGGGGACGATCTCGTTCCAGAAGAAATCGGCAAAAAGCTTGATCTGGATCAAAGCATGAATTTCGGCTGCGGCCTAATCTGGGAGCAAATGAAGGCCAAATTGACAGGAAGAACTCCCGAACTCTTCGCAACATTCACGAAGTGTATTGTGCGCGGTTCGAGTCGAGTAGGCCGTGAAAGGAAAACACCATGAAAAAACTAACAGCTGCCCAATTCATTCCAGTAATCGCGCTCGGTTGCAGCGCGCTCCTCTATTCCATCACCGGTTGCTCGCAAGGGCCGGAAGCGCCGCCGCAGGCGGTGTCAATCATTTGTGACGATCGTATGAATTACGACGTCAAAGCAATTGAGGCCAAACCGGGGCAAAAAATTGCGGTTACTATTTCCAACAAGGGCACCACGCCGAAGCTCTCGATGGGACATAACTTCATCGTGCTGGATCGCAATGTGAACGTGACGAGTTTTCTCGACGCGGCATCGATGCAAGCGGCGCACGATTACGTCCCACCCGAAATGGAAAAGAAAGGCGTGATCGCGCATTCGAAGCTGCTCGGCCCCGGTGAGAGTGACACGGTCGTGTTTAACGCGCCGTTCGTTCCGGGCGAATACGTTTACCTCTGCTCATTCCCAGGACATTCCACCCAGGGAATGCGCGGCACACTAACGGTGCGCCAGTAACAACAACGGAAGGTTAGCGATGAAAATATCCAGTTCACTTATTGCGCTCGCAATCGCGCTAGCAGGTTTGAGTCTGGCCAGTTGCGGAAAACAAGCAGGTACCGCGCAAGGGGACCGCACGGCCAATGCGCTGGCCAGTTATGTCGCGCCCGGAGAGAAGGATGAATATTATTTGTTCTACTCGGGCGGGCATTCCGGTCAGGTGTATGTCGCGGGAATTCCGTCGCTTCGCCATATCACAACCATTCCCGTTTTCGCGCCGTATCCGGCAACAGGTTACGGGTTCGATGAAGAATCGAAAAAGATGCTGGGCGATTTCACCTGGGGCGATGTGCATCACCCGGCATTGTCGCAATCCAACTCGAAATACGATGGGCGCTGGCTTTTCGTAAACGACAATGCCAACAACCGAATCGCGCGGATTGATCTTCGCGATTTCAAGACGCACCAAATCCTCGGCCCGATTCCAAACTCTATCGGCAACCATGGTTCGTCGTTCATCACCGAGAACAGCGAATACATCCTGTGTGCGACCCGGTTCTCGGTGCCATTGCCGAAAGGGCGCGTAGCCGACCCGAAAGATTACGAGAAGGAATTCAACGGCATGGTTAGCGGGATCAAAGTCGACCCACAGACAGGCGAAATGAGAGTAGGTTGGCAAATTCTGACGCCACCGTTTGATTGGGACCTCGGTTCAACCGGTAAAGGGCCGTCGAGTGGATGGGCCTTCTGGACTAGCTACAACACGGAGATGGCCCATGACGTGCTCGAGGTGAACTCGACACAAAAAGATCGGGATTTGTGCGCGATCGTGAATTGGCGCGCTGCCGAGAAAGCCGTTGCGGACGGTAAAGCGACAGTGATGGATGGCGTGCCGATCATCGATCCGGCAAAAGTTCCCGGCATCTTGTATTTTGTCCCGATCGGCAAATCGCCGCATGGGATGGATGTGGATCCTACCGGCAAATGGGTTGTTGCTGGCGGAAAACTTCAACCAGCGACGACGGTGCTGAATTTCGAGAAGGTCCAAGCCGCGATTAACAACAAAACATTCGAAGGCGATTTCCGAGGAATTCCGATTTTGAAATATGAAGCCGTGGTAGAAGGCGAAGTACCAGTGGGTCTCGGTCCCCTCCACACACAATACGACGGTAAAGGGAACGCCTACACATCGATGTTTATCGATTCGTGCATCGTAAAATGGAAATTGCCGCCATGGACGGATGAGGAAAGAAAAGATCTGACAAAAGCCGTTCTCGACAAGGTACCGACACATTTCAGCACAGGGCATCTAGTTGTGGCTGGCAGCGATACAGCAAATCCTTACGGAAAATGGTGCGTCGCCATGAACAAGCTTTCCGCTGGCCGTCACATTAACGTCGGTCCGTCCCAACCCGAGTCGAGCCAGTTGATTGATATCACTGGTGAGAAAATGAAGATGATCGCGGAAGCCTATACAGAGCCCGAACCACACTTCGCCCAGGTTCTCAAGGTAACCGATGTGCAACCAACCGAAGTTTATCCGAAACCGGAGAACAAAGACCCAAACGCGGTTTGGGACAAGACCCAAACCGGCGTCACACGCGAAGGTAACCAAGTTACCGCCAAGGTCATCGCCATCCGCAGCCGGTTCACACCTGACCGAATCGATGCGCAAGTCGGCGACGAGCTCGCCGTGCATGTCACGAATGTCGAACAAACTCGCGACATGATTCACGGGTTCGGTTTGATCGAACACAACATCAACGTGGTGATGGACCCGGGTGAAACAAAGACATTTCACATCAAGCTCACCAAGCCCGGTGTATTTCCCTTCTACTGCACGAACTTCTGTTCGGCGCTCCATCAAGAAATGCAGGGATATCTTGTGGTGTGGAAACCGGGCGAAGGACCGATCGGCAGCGTGGCAACCGGGGTCACTGCCCAGAAATGACCACCGGCAAAGAGATCGATATGGTACGAGAAGTTTCCGGTCTCCTGCGGCGCGAATTTCGGTTTTTGCATAAACCGCTGAACCTTTGGTCACGGTTATTGCTGCTTGCTGCTGCAATCACCATTGTCGTGTCACTCTTTTTTCCGCTGTGGAAAATGCATCTTGTCGCGCCGCAATATTCTGACGGCCTCGATCTCTACATTTTTCCCTACAAAATCCTGGGCGGCGGATTGAATGGCCAGCACCTGAACGAAATTAACAATCTCAATCACTACATCGGCATGAAACCAATTCAGGCGGCCGATTTCATGGAGATGCGCTGGATGCCATTCGTCTTCGGTCTCATTATTTTGCTCACGCTGCGTTCGGTTGTGTTCGGCGAGATGAGCAACGTGGTCGATCTTTTCGCCGTTTATTCCTATTTCGGCATATTTTCGATCGGCTCGTTCTGGTACCGGCTTTACGAATACGGGCACAATCTCGATCCGCACGCGCCGGTGCACATCAAGCCGTTTACGCCGATGCTCATCGGGGTAAAACAAATCGCCAATTTCCGCGAGCATAGTTTCCCTCAAGCCGGCGCCTATCTGCTCTGCCTTTCGGTTTTGCTAATTATTCTGGCAGGCTGGTTTTCAAGAAAGGAAAGCTTCGCGTGAATGCCATCCGGATCGTCACGATGACACTTTGTGTGACGAGCCCGCTTTGCGCCGCCACGCTTCAAGAACGCATCGAGTCAGCAGCGCCTAACGAAACGATCAGGGTGGAAGCAGGAGTTCACGCCGGCCCGATCTTGATCAACAAGTCGCTCGCGCTCCTCGGAGAAAACGGCGCCGAGATTCGCGGAAACGGCTCAGGCAAAGTTGTAACGATCACAGCGGATGACGTCACGTTAACCGGTTTGCGAATAAGCAGCTCTGGATTGCAATTATCGGATGACGACGCTGCAGTGTTTGTCACAGGCAATCGCGCAAGGATCGAAAACTGCGTAATCGCCGACTCGCTTCACGGTATTTATCTCAAGAAGGTTTCAGGCGCGCAAATCCTCTACAACCGCATTCAGGGCAAGACAACGCTGGCGGCATCCAGCGACCCCGTGGAAAAAGGAATCGGCCGGAGCGACGAAAATTGCGACACGACATTGGTGTCAAATCGCCGCGGCAACGGAATTCATCAGTGGAATTGCGAGAGCAATTTCATTCGGGGCAACGAAATCAGCGACACGCGCGACGGCATTTATTTTTCTTTCACAAACAATTCACACGTCGAAGGCAACGTCATCCATCACGTCCGCTACGGACTGCACTACATGTATTCAGACGGAAATGTTTTTGAAAACAATACGTTTGCCGAAAATGCCGCTGGTGCAGCCATCATGTTTTCGAAAGAACTTTTGGTGCGTGGCAATCGGTTCCTCAACAACCGCGGCCATCGCGCCTATGGACTCATCTTTCAATCGTCGGATCGCAGCACGCTCGAAGGAAACGAAATTTCAGAAAACGCGGTAGGCCTTTCCTTCAATCAGTGCAACACGAACAGGATCGTTGCCAATCGAGTCACGAACAATTACATCGGGCTTCGAGTTGGTTCGAATTCCGACGACAATCAGTTCACCGGAAACATCTTTGCGCATAATCTGCATCCCGTTGAAACGGGCGGCTCCGACGTTTCCGGAAGTCGTTGGTCGGCCAACGGCGTAGGCAACTTTTGGAGTGATTCGCTTGAGCTGGACCTCGATCGCGACGGCATCAACGATCTGCCCCATCGCGAGCTCGATTTGCTCAGTGTGCTGCGGCGCGATTTTCCGGCAGTATCATTTCTTTCCGACAGTCCCGCGTTGAAGCTGCTTCAGTTCACGCATGAGCGTGCCGCCCTTCCCGGTGCGAACACGATCGAAGATCGTGCCTCGCTCACTTCGCAATTCTGGAGACTGCGCGCGCAACGCGCCGCAACGGCTTTTCAAAAACCATGATCGTAACTGAACGCCTGGTAAAAAATTACCGTCGCAAGCCAGTGCTGCGAGACATGTCCATGCTGGCAAAAACGGGCGAAATCACGCTGCTCGTCGGCCCGAACGGCGCGGGGAAAACTACTACGATGAAAGTACTTGCAGGACTCACTAGGCCAACTGAGGGGAGCGCGCGGATTAATTCCTTTGACGTGGTTCGCAATCGAACTCGCGCTCAACGCGCACTTTCCTATCTGCCGCAGCGACCGAATTTTCATCCGCGCCTCACGTGCGCCGAAATCATGCGGTTTTACGCCCGGCTGCGTGGAATCGCGTTGTCACGCTGCGAAGCGATGCTGGACCAGACCGGCTTGCGCGAGTTTGAGCGCGTACGAATAGGCGAACTTTCTGGCGGCACGAGGCAACGGCTGGGGCTGGCACTGTTGCTTTTGCCGGATGCGCCGGTGCTGTTGCTCGACGAACCGGGATTAAGTCTCGACCCAACCTGGCGCAAATGTCTCCAGGGGACGCTCCGCTTTGAGGCCGCCCGGGGGAAAGCAGTGCTGGTGACCACGCACCTGGTCGCGGAATGGAACAACGCCGCGCACCGCTGTTTGCTTTGTCGCGATGGCAGAATTGAACGTGAACTCGACCCCACGAACCTGCCTCACAATTTCAATGAGGTAGAGGGACCCGAAACATCAACCTATGAACCGCACTTTTCCGTTCTTCATTGAAACCGTATCGCTTCGAGCTCTTCTCTTACGCGAACTTCGTGCCGCGCTCATCAATCGATACTTCCAGGTTTTCGCGGCGCTTTCGTTGCTCAGCGGGATTGCAACGAGCTTTTTCAGCGAAAACGCGGATGCCATCGGCTTCTTTGTCGTGCAGGTCGCGCTGTTTCCGGTTTCGTTGTTTGCATTGCTCGCGGGTGTGAGCAGTGCACAGGCGGAGCGCGAAGAATGGCAGTTGATGTTTTCGCAGCCGGTTCCGCGCGCAGCCTACGTGATTGGTAAATTCATCGCTTACTTATCGATCTTCGCAGCCGTACTCGCGCTACTGTTCGTTCCCGCTCTTTTCAGTGGTGCACCGGTACAAAGACTCGCGCTCCTTTACTTTCAAACGCTGCTGCTCGGCGCCGCTTTTCTCGCACTCGGACTGGCTGTTGGATTTCTGGCACACGACGGCGCTCAGGCGCTGATCATCGGTGCGACCGCATGGCTGTTCCTCCTTTTCGGTGTCGACCTTGTCGGGCTTTTTACCGCGCGTTTCGAGCTCATGCAAAAGATGCCTGATCTCTGGGTCTCAGTGTTGATGTTGAATCCGCTTGATGCATTTCGCATTCACGCCCTGTTCGCCCTCGAGCAAATTCCAGCCGAAGCAGCAAACAAGACTCCGCTGGCGAATTGGTGGATCACGCATGCCGGTTTCTGGTTCTGCGCGGTCGCAATACTTTGGTGTGTGTCACTAACCGCGTTCACGGGATTTCGTTTAAGCAAATTCGAGGAATGATTCCCATGTCACGAAGATTCAAGACACTGGATGTTCGCCCGATCCTCGCCAAAGGGATTGAACCATTTTCGAAGATCCGGGAAACCGTTGATGCGCTTGGCCCTAACGAGGGGCTCTCCGTCATAGCGCCGTTCCTCCCGTCGCCGCTGATCGAGAAACTGGGTAGCGAAGGTTTTCAGTCCCGCGTCGAACGTCATAACGGCTCGTGGATTACTCATTTTTGGCGTGAGCAGTAATTGTCGATTCCTGGTAACTGATGCGATGAATTCGCCGAAAGCTTCAGCCTTTTGTGTTGCCGAGCCGTTCCGAATTTTCTTTCCCCTCGGGCTCTTGCTTGGCGTCATCGGTGTGGCGCTGTGGCCATTGTTTGTGTGGCACGCAATCGATTTTTATCCCGCGAACGCGCATGCGCGATTGATGATCGAAGGGTTGATGGGGTCGTTTATTATTGGGTTTCTTGGCACCGCCGGACCGCGCCTGCTCGATGCCCGCTCACTCGGCGCAGTCGAAATTTTCGCGTTATTCGCGCTGCAACTGTTAAGCGCGTCACTTCACCTTGCTCAAAACCAAACAGCCGGAGACACCGTCTTTCTCGTGTTGCTGCTTCTTTTTCTTGGCATGATGGGAAAGCGCGCGCTAACTGCCCAGGATTTGCCGCCGCCACACTTTGTGTTGGTGCTGTTTGGATTCCTCAGCGCGATTGTCGGCATCTTTCTGATCGTTGGAGCAAACTCGATGGCCCGTAGCGCCTTTGCGAACCAACTCGGTTCTCTGATGCTGAATGAGGGCTTCGTTCTGTTTCCGATTCTCGGTGTCGGCGCATTCTTCTTCCCAAAACTTCTCGGCGGCGCGAGGCCGGGACCTGCGGATCTGCAAATCGGAGCCAGGTTATGGGCTAAACGGGCGACAATCGCTGCGCTGACTGGTCTGGTCATTTGGGGTTCGTTTGTGCTCGAAGCGCTCGGCTGGGCGCGCAGCGCTGCGATCGTGCGGGGCCTAACGACCCTGTGGTACTTCGTTGCGCGGGGTCGCCTGTTTAAGAAACCAGGCGGCCCGCCGTTTATGGCACAATGTTTCCGGCTCGGTGCCCTGCTGCTCGTGGCCGGGTTATTGCTCCCCGCGGCGCTCCCGGGTTATCGGGTGGCCAGTCTGCACCTCACGTTCATCGGCGGTTTCACAATCATTCTGTTTACCGTGAGCACGCGTGTCGTTCTTGGCCACAGCGGTTACCAGCATCTATTTCAACAAAGGATGCGCTTTCTCATCGCGTCGCTGGCATTGCTGGTTCTCGCCACGCTGGCACGCGTGAGCGCCGATTTCATTCTGCCGGCGCGCAATAGTCATCTGGTCTATGCCGCTCTGATCTGGGTTCTCGCGGCAACGATCTGGCTGTGTGCGCTTGGACCAAAATTGTCGATCGCTGATGATGAGTAATTCCATTTCTAAGATTAAACAGGCACGCGGCACCCACAGCCGGAAGCTGGGAGGGGCCAAAAGTTTTCGAGCAACCATGCCACTGGGAGAGTTCCTTTTTGAGTATCTGCATCATCGAGGTGTTCGTCACAGCTTCGGAGTGCCTGGTGATTTTGCGCTGCCCACGTTTGCCTGGCTGGAAAAATCAAAGATTCGCAGCATTACGATGACTCACGAACCAAGCGCCGGCTTCGCTGCTGATGCTTATTCGCGGGTAAATGGCATTGGCCTCGTCTGCGTGACCTATTGTGTTGGCGGACTCAATGTGCTCAATGCCATCGCCGGCGCGTATGCAGAAAAATCTCCGGTCGTGGTAGTGAGCGGTGCGCCCGGTCGAAAGGACCGCGAGAAAGATCCGCTGCTCCATCACAAGGTGAAAACCTTCGAGACGCAGCGCCGCGTCTATGATGAAGTCACGGTTGCGAGCACGGTTTTGCTCGATGAACAGCGCGCGGCGCTGGAGATTGTGCGTTGCATCGACGCCTGCCTCGCTCAGAAGCGGCCGGTCTACATCGAAGTGCCACACGACCTGGTTGACCGCGAGATTCCAGTCCCGGCGCTCGTTCTCACGCGTGCCGAGGTTTCCGACCCGCATGCACTGGATGCCGCGCTCTCGGAAACGCTCGCGCTGATTCGCGTTGCGAAAAAACCGGTGATCCTGGCCGGCGTCGAACTCGCGCGCTATCGCACCGCACGCCTGGTGATTCGAATGGCAGAACGCATGAACATTCCCATCGCGGCGGATTTGTTGAGCAAAAGCGCCGTCCCTGAAAATCATCCGCTTTACCTGGGCGTCTATGGCGGGGCGATGAGCAGCGACGAACACGTTCGCAGGTATGTCGAGTGCTCCGATCTCGTATTGATGCTCGGCACGTTCATCACCGATATGAGCGTGGGATTTTATACCGCAAAGCTCGATCGCGGCCGGACGGTGCTGGCCACGTCCGAGCGCGTGAACGTTCAATATCACCGCTACGAATCCATTCAGTTCCGCGATTTTCTGCAATCGCTCGCGGACACGAAGATCGACAGAAAACATTTCGATCATCCAAATCCACACACCGCTCCAAAGCCGTTGCACAAATTAGAGCGTGCCGATGCGCTGACGATCGTCGATGTCTTTCGGATCCTATCATTGCACCTCGACGAACACTGCTGCGTGATAGCCGATGTCGGGGACTCGATGTTCGGTGCGGTAGGAATCCGCAGCGCGAAGCAAGCCGAGTTCATTGCGCCAGCGTATTACATGTCAATGGGATTCGCCGTGCCCGCCAGCATCGGCATCGCCCTGGGCCGTCGTGATCTCCGCCCATTTGTGCTAGTGGGGGATGGCGCATTCCAAATGACGGGGGTCGAAATATCTACGGCTGTGCGCCTGGGACTCAATCCCGTCATTCTGGTCCTTAACAACGACGGTTACGGAACGATGCGAAAAATTCGCGACGGCTGTTTCAATGAAATCACGCAGTGGAACTACGCGAAGATCTGCGAACTCGTGCGCGGCGGCGAGCCGGCAACCGCATCAACCCAGGGCGAGCTCGACACGGCCATCAGCCGCTCCCGGAGTTCGCGGAAACTAACGATCATCGACGTCAAAATCGCGCGCGACGATATCAGCCCGCAGTTGGCAACGATCAGCCGCGAAGTGGCAAAGATGCGAGGTCTAAATGACGGCGCGCATCGCAAGTCGGGGCCCAACGTTCGAGTCTCGTCGCGACGCATGAGGTCCCGGACAGCGATTCAACTCAAGAAACTCCAGGTTACCGCGCCATGAATTACAAGCGGCGTCGCTGGTTCGCGCGTCATCGATTCACTTCATGAAAACACTCCTCATTCTTGGCGCTGGCACTGCCGGCACGTTGACGGCTAATCGTCTGCGGAAGCGACTGCGGGAATGGAAAATTGCAGTTGTCGACGAGGACCCGACGCGCTACTACCAGCCTGGATTTCTCTTTCTGCCGTTCGGGATTTTCTCGCAGACAGATGTGGTCAAGCCCAGGCGTCATTCGATCGCAAATGGCGTTGATTACCTGTGCGCGGAGGTGGATCGCGTGCAGGCGGAGAAGAATCGCGTCTTGCTCCGATCGGGCGAGCATCTGAACTATGATGTTCTCATCATTGCCACTGGCGTAAAGATCGCCCCGGAGCAAACCGAAGGGATGCTCGGCTGTGGTTGGCGCGTTTGTGTTTTTGATTTCTACACGTTCGAAGGCGCCTCGGCATTGCATCGGGCGTTGCGCAATTGGAACACTGGCAGACTCGTCGTGCACATCACACAAATGCCGATCAAATGCTCGGTGGCTCCGTTGGAGTTCGCCTTTCTTGCCGACTCGTGGCTGAAAGATCGCAGATTGCGGGACAAGACCGAGATCGTTTACGTCACACCGCTCTCGGCCGTTTTTAGCAAACCAGTTGCTGCAAAAGTCTTCGGCCGCGTGATTGAGGAAAAGCGTATTAAAGTGGTTACCGATTTCCCCCTCGGTCGTGTCGATAATAACCGGCACAAAATTATTTCCTGTGATGGGAAGGAAATCGATTACGACCTGCTAGTAACCGTGCCGACAAATGCAGGCGATGTCGCGATGGGGCGCTCCGGTCTCGCAAACGAGCTCAATTTCGTTGCGACTGATAACCACACGCTGCAATCGAAACAGCACTCCAACATTTTCGTTCTCGGGGATGCTACAGATTTGCCTTGGCCAAAATCCAGCTCGGTTGCGCAGTTTCAGTCCGAACTGCTGACAGAGAATGTCCTTCATCACATCAAGGGTGAACCGCTCGAATCGCAGTTCGACGGTCATGCAGATCGCTTCATCAACTCTGGAGATGGCAAAGCGTTCCCACCTGGTTTCGACGAGAGACTCGAATCCGTCGACAAGAAATACCGGTTTCCGGTACTTGGACCATTTTCGCCACAGGCGCATTTCGATCACTTCAGAGAGCTCGCCTTTAGATGGATTTATGGAACCTGCTCCACTGAGGTGTTGCGATGCCGCGAACTGTGCCTCGGTTTGAGCGAGCTTCGGGAAACAGCTTTTCCCTCATGACGTTTCAATCCGTGCTTGCAGCACGCAGCGCGCCCTGATCTCCGCATTTTTTGCGAGACGATCCAGTCATCGACAGATAGCTTCGCGGCATGCCGCTGGAAGCGACAAAGTTCAGGCAAGCCGTAATCGAAAACACGCTGCGCGGTTGCCAGCTTTTAATGGGACTGCCATCAGCCGATATCGCGACCATCGCATCTTTTGTCGTTTCGAAACATCTCGACAAGGAGGACTATCTTTTTCGCGAAGGCGATCGCAGCGAAGGATTTTATGTCGTGCAAAAGGGTGCGATCAATGTGCATCGCGTTAGCGCTGCTGGGAAAGAACAGGTCATTCATGTGTTTCGACCGATTGAATCGTTTGCTGAAGCGACGCTGGCAACCGAAGGCGGCTATCCAGCGGACGCGCGCGCGACCGAGCCAACAACTGTCTTACTCATTCCAAAAAATGAATTTGTCGATCTCTTGCGCAGGCGACCTGATCTTGCGCTGCGCATGCTCGGTTCGATGAGTCAGCATCTGCGCGTGATCGTTGGACTGCTCGACGACCTCACTCTCAAAGACATGGAAACCCGACTGGCCAACTGGTTGCTAAAGCAATGCCCACGTCCCGTCGGAGCAGCGCAAGTCGAGATTAAACTTGACCGAACCAAGCGCGTGCTTGCCGCAGAAATGGGGACCACGAGCGAAACGTTGTCGCGCACCCTTGCAAAATTTCGTGACCAGAAACTTTTGCGCGTCAAAGGTAACACTGTTGTTGTGACCAAACCGCGCGAATTGCAAGAGCTGCTGCAGCGACATCTCGGCGAATCGTAACCGTCCAAGATTCGCTTGATGCGTGACGCGGCTCGCCCGTTTCAACTAGAACCTTCTGCTGCCGAATACAACGCGGACTGATTCGGAGCCATCCCGATTCTGCCTGGCAATCAACTCACGAGTCAAAAACAGCCCTCTCGTTAGGACCAATGCCAGAACAGACCCCGGCAACAAAACCTCGGGCAAAGTCGGGTAGCGTAACATTTCAGCGAGCACAATTAGTACTGCCAGAAACAAAAGGGTGAGCGAGAGGACACGATGGAACTTTCCAGCCTCGGTTTCGATCCAGGATTCCGAAGAATGGATGATCTCCCGCCCTTGTTCCGAGTCGGTACAGTCGTTTTTCCTGGCACAGGCGTTGCAGGTGTGGGCCGGTGCCCGATACCGCACGACATCGCGCACAGGATCGCGATAGTGCGGATGCAGATGATGTCCGCTGGGGCATTCCCACACGTCCAGCTGGCCGTGATATTTGAAGCCAGCGGTGCGGAATTGTCCCGAACGCCGATGCGAGTGACGGCCGAACAATTCCAGTCCGGACGCCACCACTATGAGGAAGGCCGAATACCCAGTAGCCAGCGCGACCTCAATGTGCAGCGATCCGATCATGGCTGAGGCTTTGCCAATTCGCTAACGTCGGTGAACAGCGCGACCTTTGCTTTCTTTTCGGAAATCGGCGGCACCATATGACGCAAACTGAGCCAGCAAAGATAAATCAGTGGCAGCACGCCGCCGACAATGAAGACTGCGTCACCCGGCAATCGTAGCCATTCTAGTAAGGCATTGGTTGCACCCTGCAAGTAGGCCAGACTGCGCGCTTCAAAGTAGCCGTGGCTAATCGATTCGTACAATTGCAGAAGTCCCAACGGAAACAATGTAGCGAACACCATCCAGGCCAGTCCGAGGTTGAGCGACCAGAAGCTGATTTTTGCAGCCCGGTCCGACCAACGTTCGGCCGGAATCATGTACCGCAGACAAAATAGCGCCAGGCCCACGGCCAACATTCCGTACACTCCCATCATTGACGCGTGGCCGTGATTGGCGGTCAACGCTGTGCCGATTTCATAATAGGAAATAATTGGGAGATTGATCAGAAAACCGAACACGCCGGCACCTAGAAAATTCCAGAATCCGACCGAAACCAGGAACATGACCGCCCAGAAATGAGGGAAAGTGGCCCTGGACTTGCCGTGTTGGAGTGTGCCGAGTTGCAGGAAACTCCAAGCCTCAACTGTGAGAAACGTCAGCGGAATTACCTCGGCCGCCGAAAAGAACGCCCCGAGCGCCATATGCTCGGCAGGTGTGCCGGAAAAATAAACGTGATGCATCGTGCCGATCACGCCGCCAGCCGAATACAGTACAATGTCCAGGTAGATCAACGTGAGCGCCACGCGTTCGTGCACGACTCCCAGGAGTACGAAGATGTAAGCGACCATGATTGTCGTGAAGAGCTCCAGAAAATCTTCAACCCATAAATGCACGACCCAGAACCGCCAGAATTCCGTGGTAGTAAAATGAGAGGTGGGCCGCGCCAGTAATCCCACCGCGTAAAACGCAGGAATGGAGAGTGCGGAGAAGAAGAACAACCAAGGCATGTTGCCCTTGTGGTCGCCCGCCAGCGGGCCGCGCAATCCCCGGAACAACAGGATTACCCAAAAGAACAGCCCAATCGTGAGCAATATCTGCCAGAATCGTCCCAGATCGAGATACTCGAATCCCTGCATGCCGAACCACATCCACCAATTCTTCAAGCCACCGTGGATGCTGATATATTCGCCGGCCATGCTGCCGAAGACGACTAATGCAAGTGCGCCGAGCAATGCGTACGCAAGCCAAGCCTGATGCTTCGGCTCTCGGCCGGCGATCATTGGCGCGAGGAATATTCCCGCCGCCAAAAAAGACGTCGCCACCCAGAAAATGGCGAGCTGAATATGCCAGGTGCGCATCAAGTTGAATGGAAAGATGACGGCCAGATCAATGCCGAAGAAGTTCGAGAGTTCTGCTCGATAATGTTCCGAGGCGCCACCCACCAGCGTCTGTATCAGAAACAGCACGGCCATCACTGCAAAGAAACCGGCGGAGGCACGTTGACCTGGTGTCAAGTCGACCTCACCAGGCGCGCGAAACGACAGCGTCTGCTGCTCGCGCCCATGCCAACCCAGAAAATTCCATCGACCGAACGCTGCGAAGAGCAGCCCGACGCCACCCAGCAATGCTGCAAGTGACAGCATACTCCAGATGATTGTCGTGGCCGTCGGTTGATTTCCTACTAGCGGCTCCGGCGGCCAGTTGTTGGTGTACGAATAATCGCGCCCCGGGCGCAATGCCGAGGACACCCACGCCGACCAACAGAAGAAGGCCGTTAGTTGCCGGATTTGAGTCGGGTCAGTGATTTGCTCCGGACGAAGGCCGTATTTGGTGGTGGGTGTCCCAAAAAAATCGGAGTAATGCTTTTGCAGACCTTCAAAGGCTTCGCCTTGCGCGATAGTAAATTCGAGCGTGTTCGTGGCGGGGTTGTATCGGTTTGTTTTGAACGTAGTTACAGTGTCAGCTTTCGCGGATTCTGAGCCAGAGCTGCGGTCGTGGTCCGCCACAAGGATCGCCCAGCGGCGCAGGTAATCCGCCGTGAAATCAGGTCCTAGGTAAGCGCCGTGGCCGAAAATGGAGCCGTACTCCATCAGTCCGTTGCGTAAAAAAATCTTTTGCCCGGCAATGACATCGGTTCCGGTGAACAACATCTGCCCGTCCGCGCGCAGCACTTTCCCCGGAATGGGCGCCTGATCCGTGTACGTTCGGTAAGCCAACAATCCCAGCACGAAGAAACCAAACAGCACTACGATCGCTACCGCTTGCACCCAGCGTTTGGAAACGAGCAACCCACGCATGGTGATTGATTCGGTTGTTGAGAGGTTTGCGAGCCCGGTTAAGAAAACAGCTAACTATAATTGGACGCCATTTTGCAATCTGATTTTTCGCCGCAACGTTCCCGTGACCTTTGCCAGTCCTTGAACTCGTCGTGCTCGTGGCTTTCGACTACGTTGTCGAGCTTTGGTTTCCGGGTGGCATCGGTCCTGACGTTGGCGTGGGGGTCTTGCCTTTCGCTTGGTAAAAGTTGTTTGTCATGCCTCCTTCGCCGGCACAAGAAACGCACAGCCTTTGACAACTGGGGTGGAGCGAGGCGCCGTGGCACGAGCCAACCTTGCGGCAATGAAATCACAAATCGTCGGAGGCAGGCCAGTGAAATTCCGCAGACCAATCATTGAAGAGGCTGGCGAACCAAGGCCGATCGCGATCAGAAAAATTCTCGTCCCGACTGATTTCTCTCCGGCATCCAGGAAATCGCTATCCTACGCGCTACGCTTTGCGGAAGGACTAAATTCTGAAATCACGCTGCTGCATATTCTTGAGCCGGAGATTCCGCTGACCCTGGCTGGGCGGCCAGCGGCAACAGCATTCTCGGAAGAGGAACTCGCCGACGCGGAGGAAGGCTTGCGTGGTCTGGTCAATTCAGCCAAATCGGCTGGCGGTACTGGTACAAAATCGATACTTCGCACTGGCGTTGCAACGCACGAGATCGTCGAAGCAGCCAAAGAGCTTGATGTCGATCTTATCGTAATCGCCACTCATGGTTTCACAGGTTGGAAGCATTTCGCCATCGGCAGCACAGCCGAGCGAGTCGCACGGGCGGCACCTTGCCCAGTGCTCGTCGTTCGCGAAAAAGAACATGACTTCATTTAAGTAGCATGAAAGTGAAATCACCACGTAAAGGTGCTCGTCCGGTTCCGAAACCAAACAACGGAACCGATAAGCATGTTCCCCGCTGTACGTGTCGAAATCGGCATGGTCCGTTCGAATATTCGTGCGGGATTGATATACCACGGGCGTTGCTCGTCAGGGAATCC
>DATBEX010000189.1:0-8990 GCA_036558805.1 Candidatus Udaeobacter sp. | reverse complement strand
CCCGCGATTCAAATCAGCCGCCTCAAGGAATTGCCATGTTGAAAAACGATATTGCCGAGGTCGAGCTTCTCATCCGCAAAGGAACACCTGTCACGATCATTCTTAATCGAGACGAAAAACGCAGATAAATTCTAACGCAGCCGGTTTGGCCCTGTCCTTCCGATGCAATAGAATTCATGGTCGTCAAGAATACTTCGCATTCCAAGTGCCCGGACTTCAGCTTTTCAATCCCATATCGAGGACGACGCGAAATCGCGCTTTGCCGCTCATCATCCGATCATAGGCTTCGGGTGCCCGGTCCAATGGATAAATTTCGTTCATCGACTTCACGCCGTTCGACGCGCTGAATTTGAGCGTGTCCTGTGAATCAATTGATGCACCCGAGTACCAGCCTTTCACCGAACGCTGCCCGGTGATCAACAGAACTGGATCGATCGAGATCGGGCCGGCAGCACCAATCACGATCAGCGTTCCGTTCGCTCCAAGACCACCCAGCACGGCCGCCATCGCGTCGGCATTCGTGGCCGTTGCGATCACGACTTTCGCTCCGCCGAGTTTATTCAGTTCCGCAGCTGGATCTGACGATTGACTGTCGATGTAATGCTGCGCGCCGAGCTTTTTGGCCAAGGGCTCCTTGTCTTTGCCGCGCGCGATTGCCACCGTGTTGAATCCCATCTTCGCCGCGAATTGGGTGCCGAGATGACCGAGTCCGCCGATCCCCAGCACTCCGACCAGATCGCCGGGTCGCGCGTTACTGTTACGCAACGCATTGAACGTTGTGATTCCGGCGCACAGCAAAGGGGCGCTTTCCACCGCGTTCAAGTCGTCAGGCACCGAAGCAAGCGCTTTTGCTGGTGCGGTCATGTATTCCGCGTAACCGCCGTCGAACGAGATGCCAGTTGTGAGCAATTCTACCTGGCAGGCAAAGAAATCACCGCGCCGGCACGGATCGCAATGTCCGCAATTTGAAGCGTGCCACCCAATGCCAACCCGCTGACCCAATTTCCAGCCCGGCACTTCAGGCCCGATTGCATCGATCACTCCAATCACCTCATGGCCAGGAATCCTCGGATATTGGATTCCGGGCCAGAGTCCCTCTTTGACTAACGAATCGCTGTGACAAACGCCACATGCTTCAACCTTCACTCGAACCCAGCCTTGTTTGGGTTCGGGAACGTCCCGTTCCACCACTTCCAACGGTCCCTTCGCCTTTGGGATCTGCGCTGCGCGCATTTTCTTCGCCATGACTCTTCAATCGTCCCGCTCTCTCAAGAACGCAAGATCCACAGCAGCGGGACATGACCGCCATTTTAATCGAGCGAATCGAATATGATTACGAACGCGAGCGACGCGACAAAATGAAGACGGTTACACTTCCCGATGGCGAGCGCGTTCCAGCGCTGGGCCAGGGCACGTGGCGCATGGGCGAGAACAAGCGAGCGCACAACGATGAAGTCGCAGCGCTGCGGCTCGGAATCGAATTAGGTATGACACTAATCGATACCGCGGAAATGTACGGCGATGGCGGTGCGGAAGAAGTTGTGGCTGATGCAATCGAGGGCCAACGCGATCGCGTGTTCATTGTTACCAAGGTGTATCCGCATAACGCGTCGCGCACCGAATTGCCAAAAGCATGCGAGCGCAGTCTCAAGCGTCTTCGAATCGACGTAATCGATCTTTATCTTTTGCATTGGAGAGAAAGAAGAACACGAATGGCGGAGACAGTTGAAACATTCGAGAAACTTCGGACCGACGGAAAAATCAAACGTTGGGGCGTCTCAAATCTCGATGTTGACGATATGAACGAGGTCTGGTCGATGGAAAACGGAACCAACTGCGCTGCTAACCAGGTTCTCTACAATTTGGAAAACCGGGAGATCGAATCTGGTCTCCTGCGATGGAGCGAAGAGAATGAGGTTCCCATAATGGCCTACTCTCCGGTTGGTCATGGCCGTGGACTGCTCGAGAACACGGCTCTAAAGGAAATCGCCAGGCGTCATAACACGACCCCATCTCAAATCGCACTTACGTGGGTATTGCGTCAGCCGGGGATGATAGCGATTCCAAAAGCGAGCAACGAAGAGCATGTTCGTGAAAACGCACGGTCAATCGACATTAAGCTGACGAAGAATGATCTGGCTGAACTCGATCGCGAATTTCCAGCGCCGAAATCGAAAAGACCGTTGCCGACATTGTGAGGCCGCGAGCCGGTGCCGGTAGCTTGGAAGAACATTGAAGCGTGAGCGACACGAACGCTCTGGTGGCAGAACTGCCGCCTCTTTTTTGTTTGAATCCACTTGGTTTTTGTGGTGCATCCAAAAGCTGAAATGCGACAGCCATCGGATACCTCGCGGCGTTTTGCCTATAATCGGGTCCTTATCGGCAGCCTAATCCTTTACGCCTCCGCGTTTGCCGTCCTTTTACGAAACAAGAGCTTCGAGGTCACCGATGCAATCGTCGTGCTCATCGTTTTCGGAATTGTCTTCCCGTTCATCGCATGGATCGCAACCCGGCGCGCCATTCCTCTCTCGATCTTCTTACAAACGAGCAAAGGCCAATTAACCGTCCTGATCGGTTATGTTCTTCTCTTGTCGGTTTATCTGATCGGCGGCCCACAATGGATCGACCAGCATCTTCCTTCGTCGTGGATCGAATCCTCACAAATCAGATTCTTTATCACACTTGCGAAAAAGCTTGTCGTTTTCGTTCTCGTTCCCTTCGCGATTTTTCGCTTTGGTTTCGGTCACCGAATTCGTGACTTCGGAATTCAGAGCGAGGGTTTGCACGCTCTGTGCGGGAGTCATTTGCCCGTTGTCCTTGTTGTCGGCGGAGCGTTCCTTGCTTTCCAATATTTCTTTAGCGGTGGCGGCGCTGCGTTTCGGCACGAACACTTCACCGCTTATCAATTGCTTCTCGGCCTGCCGCTTTGCTTTGTTTGGCTTCTCGTCGAAGCCGGATTGGTCGAAGAATTTTTCTTTCGAGCCCTCGTACAATCACATTTGGCCAGCGCGTTGAAATCCGAGGTAAGCGGGGTCGCGCTGATGTCGCTGATTTTCGGTCTTGCGCATGCGCCCGGCTTCATCTTTCGACATGCAGGCGAGGTTGAAGGGCTCGGCTCAAATCCGAGCGCGCCCGACGCGGTCGCCTATTCAATCGTTGTCCTGGCAGTAAGTGGGGTCACATTTGGAGTGATCTGGGCCCGAACGAAAAATCTCTTCGCAGTAATGCTTATCCACGCTGCAGGCGACCTTCTCCCAAACTTTGCCAGCTTTGTTAAGACATGGCTTTAGAGGTTGCACGGCTGACCGCACAAGCACTGATAATGGAATCTATTCCTTTTCGACAGAGACTTCGGTCGCCTTGATTATCGCGAAAACATTATCGCCTTGTTTGAGGTTCATTCGCTGGACCGAACCAGTCGTGATAATCGAAGTTATGGTTCCCGCTGTGGTTCGAATCACAACTTCAGACACAACTTTGTCAGAAACAACTTTCTCAATCGTGCCTGCCAGCCGGTTTCGGATACTCGTGCTCATGCCTGATTAGTATCTGAAACGGATCAATAACGGTAGTGATAATGGTGGCGATGATGGCGGTGGTAGGTCCGACGCCCGCTGGACCCATAGGATGAAGAGCCGTAATAGGAATACGGATAGTAGTGAACGTACGGACGCCGATAGTAACCGTAGGGATAATAGTTAAGGTAGGTTGGATAAGCGGAATAGCCGCCCGGAAACCCAAAACTGATTCCGCCAGGTGTCGGAACCAGCACGGCGGGTTGGGCGTCGGCCCGTGGTCCGGTAAAAAAAGCCAATCCGCTTACTGCCAAACCAATCAACAGAAGCATTTTCATAGAATTTCTTTTCTTTGCTTTTTTGTGTTTTGCGGAGGGAGAACGCCTCCAGGGATTCCCCCGACACTGAGCACGCCCTCCAACACAAAATCGGAAACAAGCCGTCGCGCGGTTCCCGCATACGCGACGTTCTATAACCGCCTCGACGCGCCCAATCACGATCGCTTTACACAAAAAAAGAGCCGGCCCGGATTCTCCGAGCCGGCTCCATCATTCTAGTGCTACGTCAACTTAGTAGCGATAGTAGTGATGGTAACGGTGATGGCGGTAAACCCGGTGCCCGTTGTACCGATAGTACGAAGGGCCGTAATAATAACGATAAGGTCTGTAATACCGATACGGGTAATAGCTGTAGCCATATGGATAATAACTGTACCCGTAACTTGGATACCCGAACCCAATTCCAACTGACACCTGAGCGTCAGAACGCTGCGCGGGTACGAAAGCCAATCCGCCTGCCATCAATGCGATTAAGAGAAGTCGTTTCATAATAGTACTCCTTCTTTGTTTGTTGTTTTGTGAGGACGAAAGGCTGCTTAGCCATTCTTCGGACGCTAACGAATATGCGTCACCCTCAATGTACGAATCGGATTTGGAGGCGTTCGTGGTTGCCCAGATTTTTCACGGTCGTCCGAAAACTCTCCATCAGCGTCACGACGAAAGTCCGTAACGACTTCCCCTCTTTTCGTATCAGCGCAGGTCTGCTGTAGCCACGGCGCTGTGTCGCCATGCTGTTAGCCACAAAACTGCCGCAACGCCTCGACACAGCGAGGCGACTACAACTACTGTTCGAGAACCGATTCCAGCGGAAGATCTGGAGCAAGATGATTAGAAGCAAGCCAGTCGCGATTGAATAATGTCGATTGGTATTTGTGACCCGAGTCGCAAAGAATGGTGACGATCGTTTGACTGGGGCCAGATTCTTTGGCAAAGCGCACCGCGCCGGCCACGTTGATCCCGCTTGATAGACCGAGAAACAAGCCTTCTTCACGCAGAAGCTGGTAAACGATCGTTAGGCCAGTCTGATCCGGAATGCGATAAGCTCGATCGACTTTAACGCCTTCGACATTCTTTGTGACACGGCCCTGACCGATTCCTTCTGCAATGGAATCACCGTCATTCATCTCGAGATTACCGTTGGTAAACCAGGACCACATGGCTGCGCCGTAGGGATCAGCGCAGACGATTTTAGTCTGTGGATCTTGTTCCTTGAGGTAAGTACTCACGCCGGCAAGCGTGCCGCCGGTGCCGACGGCGGCAACAAACGCGTTGACTCGGCCTTCGGTTTGTTTCCAGAGTTCAGGACCAGTGCTGCGATAATGCGCATCGCGATTGGCCGTGTTGTCGAACTGGTTCGCCCAGAACCAACCCCGCTCCTCTGCGAGTCGACGAGCTATATGATTGTAATTTTCCGGATCCTTATATGGTTTTTCCGGCACCGCTTTTACCTCCGCGCCCAGCGTGCGGAGCAAATGCATTTTCTCCGGCGACTGATTATTGGGAATTACAATCACAGTCCGATATCCTCTAGCGCGTCCGATCACTGCGAGCCCAATTCCGGTGTTGCCGGCCGTCCCCTCGACGATGGTTGCGCCTCGTTTAAGTCGACCCTGTTGTTCAGCGTCGGTTATGATTCCGAACGCCGCCCGATCTTTTACCGAGCCAGCCGGATTCATGAATTCCGCTTTTCCCAGGATCTCGCATCCTGTCAGCTCGGATAACCGGCGCAGCCGAATCAGCGGCGTGTTTCCGACGTATCCATCAATGCCTGAAAGCGTCGCAATCATGTGATTGAATCCATTCTCAAAAAGGTTACGCCAACGTGCCTCTTTTCGACCCATTCCTTGCGCACTCTCCGATTACCCCCGCGAACGCGGTCAGTTTTCGACTTTCCGTCAAATACCTAAAGCAGACAACAACGTACTATATTGACTCACAAAAGCGGCCAACTGCGGATGGGTCGCTTCAAAGTCTTGCACGGATTCTTTCAGTTCGTGCAAAACTCTCTTGTTCTCTTCCGGTTTTTTCTGGGCGCCAATGGTTTGATGGGCCGAAGCCTCTACCAAACGCGCGATGCTCCGGGCATCCTCGTGATGAGTCTCGGAAACCTTGGCTATGGCTGGCTTGAGCTTCGAAAGCAAATCCAGTAACTCGGTTTTTCTATCAGCCGGAATATTTTCGGCAGACGCAATCGCTGATTTGGTTTTCTCAATATGCTCGTTGGTCATCTATTGCCCTCCGTCAATCTCGCTTTCCGACCTGCGGACACGTTCGAATAGGATCCGCTCGGAGACAATCCGCACTTTCAGGAAATTTCCGCGCCAAATTCGGCTTCAACTGTTTAATGTTCGAACTCTTGCAGCGCCTCTGTGTCGAACGCCAACTTGATTCTACCCTGTCTTTTTCGATTTAATTCTCAACACAAGCCGATTGGCCAGGGCATTAAGGATTTCCGGATTCCCGAGCGCCCAGGCATTATCAATCGTCATCCGGTTAAAACGCCATTTGTCTCGATCGCGTATCAGGTTGCAATCGTAGCGATTCATCAGTAGCGCATGTTCCGATCCACCACGCGAACCCTGACGCGGCATGAAATGCTGCGACAAAACGTAGGCATACAACGTGGCTGTATCACCGACAATCTCGATTTGGAGATTGCTCACACTGTGACTGGTGTCGAGCGGACCGATCAATGGAAGCACTCCGTTCAGAATGGCATCGCGGCCGATCAATAGTGGAAAATCGATTCCGAGTTTTCTCCCAGCCGGTCTGAAATCGAAACGGCAATCCTCCGTCAATGCCGACGCAAGTGAATCGGCATCGCCATGATCGAGACCAAAAGCGTAACGATGCAGGGCGTCCGCAATTTCAAATCGGTCGTTAGCTAATTGGGCGAAGTCCGTTTCCATTACAATGAGGGTCGTTGATCCATTCCGAGACTCCGATGTGTTGTCAAGATCGCGCTAGCGCCTCGATCCTCTTCCATTCCTCCGGGCTCAGCTGAAGTTTCTCCGCGGCCATGTTCTCTTTGAGATGCGCAAGCGACGATGTGCCGGGGATCGGCAGCATGACGGGCGATTTTTGCAGCAACCACGCCAAAGCAAGTTGCACTACGCTGACGTTGTGACGTTTTGCTTCGGCTTCGAGTGCGTTGCCGGTCTTGCGCAATGAAGGGTTCCTACCGCCCCCAATCGGCGCCCAGGGTATGAAGCCCATCTTTTCTTTCTCGCAGTAATCTAGGGCGGCTTCCGACTCGCGGTCGACGATATTGTATTGGTTCTGGATACTAACAATCGGCATTACCTTTTTGGCCTGTTCGATTTCCGCCACCGTCACTTCCGACAATCCAACGTGCAGAATCTTTCCTGTATCCTGCGCCTTTTTCAGCGCTCCTAACGATTCCTCGACCGGCACCTTGCGATCGATGCGATGCAGTTGATAAAGATCGATCCGCTCAAGTCTCAATCGCTTGAGACTCTTATCGACGCATTGTGCTAAATATTCCGGACGCCCGTCCGGCACCCATTGATTAGGACCGGGTCGAGTGTTACCGCCCTTGGTCGCGATCACCAATCCTTTCGGATAAGGATACAACGCTTCGGCAATGAGAAGCTCATTTGTTTCCGGACCGTAGGCATCGGCCGTGTCGATGAAATTGACACCCAGTTCGACTGCGCGCTGCAAGACTTTCTTCGCGTTTTCACGATCAGGCGGCCAACCCCAGATCCCCTCGCCCGTCAGCCGCATCGCACCAAACCCAAGCCGATTAACCAAGAGATCGCCGCCCAATTCGAACGTCGAATCTCGCGCCTCCGGAACCGCGGCGAATATTTCCGGCAATCCACCCGTTAGAACACCAACCGCACCCGCAAGACTTACTTCCAAAAACGTTCTTCGTCTCATTGCACTAAAATATGTTGGCGCTATCGACTCTCAACTGTTTTACAAGTCCGCGGTTAGCGAACGACAGCCACGACAATTCGTGTTGCTTGCGTGGGTTCACGGTTAGAATCTACGTAGGCGAATTATATGGAGTTCACAGGTGGATGCGTTTGCGGCGGAACACGGTACCAATTGAAGAGCCGACCGTTTGGTTTGGTCGATTGTCATTGCATCGATTGCCGGCGCAGCGCCGGCGCGCCCTATGTGCAGTGGGGATCGGTGCCGCGCAAAGACGTCGTAATCACAAAAGGCGCGCCGCGTAAGATTCCGTATGCGAATCGGATTCGTTCTTTCGCCGCGTGTTGCGGCACTCATCTTTTTTTTGAGGACTCCGACAATTCAGAGACAATCGATGTCACAATAGCGTCGCTCGATGATCCGACTCCGTTTGCACCGCAGAAGGTGATCTTCCTCGAAGACAAATTGCCCTGGGTTGTCATCGACGCATCAATTCCGTCGTTTCAGACTGTGCCGAAGAAGAAAGCCTAACGAGTGAAGCTTCCTAATCCGTATACGCAGCGCAAGCTTGCCGAAGCCCAGGAACTCCCGCCCCACGACGGGCTGTTTGCCGCCGTTAACGCCGGATTTCATGGGACGTACACGCGGCTCGTCGAGCAAGTCCTTGCGCAGCTCGGCGACAGCGTTCCCGTGATCGTTTTGCTCGGCGACGATGCAACGCTGCTATGTGACGGGGGCGAACAACGCGAGCAGGTCATCCCAGCGTACTACCATGAGTTGAAAGCGCTCGGCCACCTCGCGTTCAGTGTTCAACTCACGCTCATGGCAAACGGAAGTGGACGCCTCAGCGAGCGGAGCGCAAGTGAGCTTCACGAAAAGCGAGCACAGATTCAGGAGGCACACGCCATCGTAAACGTCCCACCCGCGAGCGCATCGTGCGCACCAACGGTAACCGTAGGATCAAAGGCGCCCGCCGAGCTCCTGTGCCGGGCGCGTACGCTCGTTGACAGGGTCCTCGAACAAGGCGCTGTGGACTTCGAGCGACTCCAAAAACACATCCGACCACTGGCCTCGAGCGCACTCGAGACTGCAGGCGTTGCCGTGTGCATTGAGCTCGAGCAACTGCACGCGCTGCTCGGACGTTGGCGCAATCACCTTGGCGAGACACGTTGGGCCGGCCTGTATGTCGTCATCTGCGGCGCGCACCAGCCAAGATATCGGGAAGCGGCGTGCCAGT
>DATBEX010000188.1:0-7813 GCA_036558805.1 Candidatus Udaeobacter sp. | reverse complement strand
GCGTAACGGCGTCGCCAGGGAGATGAAGTATCCTGATTATTTCTCGCTACAGGTCGCTGCGTACGGAATGACCACCGACGAGATGCTCAAAATGCTGGACGATTGGATGACGACGCTGCGTCCGCTCTATCTGCAACTGCATACCTGGGCGAAATACAAGCTTGCTGAAAAATTTCATCAGCCGGTCCCGAAAAAAATTCCGGCGCACTGGCTCAATAATCGCTGGGGCCAGGAATGGCCTGGCTTGGTTGAAGCAGCCAACATCGACAAATATTTCGCAGGACGAAAACCGGAATGGATCGTTAGAACAGCTGAACAATTCTACACTGGGCTCGGTTTTCCGCCGTTGCCGGAAAGTTTCTGGGAGAAATCAGATTTGTTTCCGGTGCTACCTGACGAGAAGCGAAAGAAAAATACCCACGCTTCCTGCTGGCATATCGATCTCCGGAATGACATTCGCTCGTTGCAAAGCATCGAACCAAACGCGCGCTGGTTTTTCACCGCCCATCACGAACTCGGCCACGGCCATTATTTCATGGCTTATTCGCGTCCGGAAGTTCCGTACTTGTTACGACTTGGCGCTGCGCCGGGCTTCCACGAAGGCGTGGGAGAATTGGGTGCTTTGGCTTCGAGCCAGGTCCCGTATCTGCAGTCGCGAGGTGTATTACCGCATGAGTTCAAAGGGGAAAAGACTGCATTTTTACTTGATGACGCCCTCGCGCGCTCGGTCCCGTTCATTTATTTTTCCTGCGGCACGATGCCGCATTGGGAAGCGGACATTTACGCGCACAATCTTCCGCCTGATCAATGGAACGCGCGCTGGTGGAAGTATGTCAGCAATTTTCAAGGCATCGAGCCGCCGTCGCCGCGTGGCGAGGAATGGTGCGACGCCGCTACCAAGACGCACATCAACGACACACCTGCATATTATTACAACTACGCTTTCGCCACCGTTTTTAAATTTCAGCTGAATGATTATATTGCGCGCAACATCCTCCACCAGCCGCCGCAATCGTGTAATTACGCCGACAACAAAGAGGTTGGCACGTGGTTGAATAACATCCTTAAGAAGGGTGGAACCCAAGACTGGCGCAAAGTGTTGAAAGAAGCCACTGGCGAGGACATTTCCACGCGCGCGATGATGGACTACTTCAAGCCGCTTATGAGCTGGCTGGAAGAACAAAACAAAGGGCGCCAGATCGGATGGGAATAGGCGGAGTCCGTTGCCCTCAACGCGATTTGACTTCGCACTTCTTTCGACAACGCGTTCGGAGAACGCATTTCCACCTTCAACACACAGTTTATATATGTTATTTGGGCGATTGGTTCGGAAGCGACTGATTGAGCTTTGCCTGCGCTTTCATTATCTCGGCTTCCACCGTCGGCATGATGTCCGCCATGTAGGCGCCGAACTTTTGCATCGCCGATTTCCCTACGGGCGAACCGTAAAAATCTGCCAGTGCTTTCAACTCTTCGGTGGTGAAATGCTTCACCATTGAGTCGATCATCGCTTTGGTTAATGCCGCGATGTCGAGCTGCGAAGTCATCACCTTCTTGAATTGATCACGTTGGTCCGGCGGAAGATTCGCAGCCATCTTGTCAGCCATGTCCTCAAACAACGCTTTTGGCGGGGTAGCTTGTAGATAGCGCTCGGCTTCTTGACGCCGGGTTTCTGGAGTATCGGGTGCGCCAAAAGCAAGAGCACATGAGATCAATAGGGTTAGAGCGATCAGGGTCAGGGTTTGTTTTTGCATGGCAATCGAGTGATAGAGGTTCGCTCGTAATAAGGCGAATCTTTTTCTAGCGGCACCAGTGGCGGTTAAATCAGCAACGCAGCCAGTCCAAGGAAAACGAGCAGACAGCCAACGTCGGTGAAAGTGGTTACGACGATGCTGGACGCCGTTGCCGGGTCAGCGCCGAATCTCTTCAAAACCAAGGGCACCATCGCGCCAGCCACGCCGCTAAAGCAGCAACTGATGGTGATAGCCAGGAACACCACGAAACCTAGCGTTAAAGCCAACGGGCTTTTCACCATTGTTGCAAATATGAACATTGCGATTCCGCCCGTTAGGCCGGTCAAGGCTCCGTTCAATGTTCCAAGTAACATTTCCTTGATCAGGAGCATCCGTTGTCTGCCCGATCTCAAATCCCCCAGCGTCATCCCTCGTAAACAGACTGCCAGCGCTTGCACGCCGGTATTTGCCGCCTGACCGATGAGCACCGGCAGAAAGACCGCCAGCGCAATGACGCGGTCGATCGTTTCTTGAAAAAATCCGACCACAACTGCAGCAAGTAGACCGCAGAATAAATTTACCTGAAGCCAGGGATGTCGAAACTTCAGGCTCCGTTGCCATGGAGTGGTAAGGCGCTCTTCACTTTCGACGCCGACCATTTCGCCCGCTTGTGCGCTTAATTTAATCGCCTCGGCTTCAAACAGCATCTGGCCACGCAAGAGGCCGAGGAGCCGTCCTGTTTTTTCGCAGACTGGATACACGGGATAATGCCGAACGAGGACCGCTCTCATCGCATCGGGAAGCGACATCTCTGGCGTGAGATAAAAAGGATTCGTGAGCATGATCTCCTCGAGACGCTGATTGCTGTGCGCCAGGAGCATGTCGCGCATCACAACGACCCCGAGCAGCTTGTCCTGCTCATCGGTGACAAAGCCGTAGGTGATAATCGATTTTTTGGCGAGCCGCCGAATTTGTTCGGTTGCTTCAGCAATTGTCGTTTGCGGACGGAAGACTGCCAGTGGTGGCTGCATTAATCGTCCAATGCTGCGTTCCGGGTAGGTTTGATTCCGCATCCATTGCTGGTTGGTTTCAGAGGAAGCGGTGGCCAAAATGGTCTGCCTCCGAGAGGGATTGAAGCGCTGGAGAATCTTCAGCGCCGATGCTGGATTTAGCAGTTCCAGCATTTGAACAACGAACTCATCCGGATACGACTCCAGCATCTTGGCCGCCTCCTGCGGATCGTGTTCGACCAGCTTTGTGAACAGGGTCCTTACTTCTGGTTCGATTTCGCGGATAGCGCCGGATTCATCTTCATGGTCATTCATGGCGCGAGTCTGGCAAGCCGATACGGCACTGGCAACAGAAACTGCCCAACCGACGGCAATATTCTCCAGCAGCTGACTTGGAAATCGCCGCTGCTCGCCGATGTTATTCTGTGCGTGTACTTATTATTACGGGGGCGGGTGTTTCGGCTGAAAGCGGGATTCCAACGTTTCGTGGAAAAGATGGATACTGGCGTAATCTGGATCCTATAAAGTTGGCGACGCCCGAGGCTTTCGCCAGCGATCCGGAACTGGTTTGGGAATGGTATCGCGAGCGGCGCCACCGTATTCGCAATGCCCAACCAAATGCCGCGCATGAGGCGATTGCGAATCTTGCGCAACGTGCGGATGAATTTCTACTCGTCACGCAGAACGTGGACGACCTTCACGAACGCGCTGGCCTCGGCAGGACCGAGATGGTGCAAATTCATGGAGATATTTTTAAGACGCGATGTTCGCGGTGTCGTTTCGAGCAGGAGCGCAAACGTGATGATGAGAACTGCGAAGCGCTTCCGAGGTGTCCGCGATGCGATGCGCTGATGCGGCCCGGGGTAGTTTGGTTCGGGGAGGCTTTGCCTGCGTGCGAAACGGAACGCGTCGAGAACTATTTGCAGCGCGATTCTTGCGGCATCGTGATCGTGGCGGGCACAACGGCAACGTTTGGATACATCATTCATTGGGCGTTGCGTGCGAGCCATTGCGGTGGGCAGCTCATCGAAGTAAATCCCGAAGAAACGCCTCTTTCTCGATTCGCGACGCAATTAGTGCGTGAGCGAGCAGCGGTAGCATTGCCGCGGATTGTTGATCAGATCGCCCGTTCTTAGGAATTTATCCAGCCAGGATAACGGTTCGCAGATCGCGCAACAGCGGTCTTCGTGCCCGATAGTACGTTGGCTTTCCACCACGCTTCGTAAATTTGTTCGAACGGGAACTTTCGATTCTTTCAAGGATTTGTTGGATTGCGGGATGTCCTAGCTGAATCAGATTCGGATAACTCTGCATGAAACTCGCATACCTGCGATCTTGCACGACTTGAATGGATGTCGCCAGTCAGCAGCGTCGCTTTGGACGCCGATGTTGATAACCAGAGATTTCTCGACTCCGCTCGCAAAGACAAAAAACGCCACGTCCTATTCTTTGCGACGAACGGACCCGGCGCCTGTGATGCGCTTTTCAACTGTCGGATTGCCGGAATAGCTCACTTTTCCCGCGCCGGTAATCGAGACTTTCAATGTTTCGGAGACGGCAATTTCTGCGTTCCCAGCGCCAGTCGTAGAAATTTCCGCGCGTTTAGTTTGGAGCTCTCCTGCGTCTAACTTGCTTGCTCCGGTCATATCTGCGAGCAGTTCGTCGATGCTTCCATCGAGCGAAATCCGTGATGCGCCGCTGGCTTCAAGGGCAAACTTGCTTCCAGTGAGCTGATTTGCAATGAGCTTTACGGCGCCGCGGATCCTTGCGGCTGCCCTGGTTGGGCTGGAGATAACGACCTTGATTTCGTGTGTTGGCCAGATTTGATCGTGGGTCCGCAGCCGGAGGGTATCGCCGGAGACCTCGCTCTCGATGTAGGGAAGGAGGTTTTCATCGGTTGTGATGCCAAGAGCAGGGGACCCGCTTCGCCATTCGATTACGAATGCTCCACCGATATCGATCTCAGTGAAGGCGTTAATGGTTCGCTCTTCGGTTTTGATATGGCCGTTGCCTCGAATGCCTATCCATCGGCATCCGGAAGCGAAAGCGATGCAGACACTCAGAAATACAATCGTGATCTTCTTCATGAAAATGTGCGTTCTGTTGTTACGATGAAACAAATGGCGACTTTGGATTCAAGAAAAACCGCTGGTGCCGGCAATCCAAAGTGTCTTCATACTCGCAGACAGGATTGTCCGCGGCACGCTCACTCGACGATCTTTAGCTTCGCCGAGTCTACCAAAACATCATCGACGTAGAATTCGACGCGGTAATCACCAATCGCCCAGCCGTTTTCCGGCCGCGCCAGCGTGAATATTCCACGAGCGTTTTGACTTTCGACGGTCGCTGAGGCTTCGTCCACCTTGTAATCCTGCGGAAAATCTTCCCCTATGTTCTCCGCAATCCACACGGCCTTCACCTTTCCGCCCTTTCGCAAACGTTGTCCCTGCCAGCGCAAGTAAATCTGCGGTGTATCGGATGAAAACGTTGTGCTCGCTTTCCCGGATTGATCTTTCGCGAAGCTCACGGATAACCTTTTGGAGGCCGCGTTCGATTTCACTTCCGGTCTAGTCTCAATTTTCGGTCGCTCCGCCAGTTCGAGGGAGATACGCTGGAGCAGATCACCGTCGCTGGCGCGCATTGTTGTGACGTCTTTAACAATTCCGGTTCCCGGCGCGAACCAACGATCGATTGTCATTCGGCTGGGCGAGCTTTGCTCTCCCCGAATATGGTACGCATGAAATTCGCCGGCTGGGACTTCAATATCTTCTTCTCCAGTCACATTGTATTGCTGACGTACTTTTAGCTCGCCGGCCTGCCCGTCAAAACTCCAGGTCGCGCCCTGCTTTAGTGGAGCGGCAACCATAGCCTGTGGCGGATTAAACTTGATGAGCTCGCCATCAAGATTAATTCGCGCCCAACAGCTTATTCCGTGTTCATCGATGCTAACAAGGTCTGTATTTGTGACCGTTCCAGCCCGGTGCATTTCGAACTTGAGAAGCTCTTTCCCGTCAACGTCCTCCATCCCATCAAGGCGGTAGAGCACTGATAGTCGAGCCTTGCGGTCAGCGTCGGTTTTCAAATTCGAAACCGCCAGGCCTTTTCCGACCTCTTCCGTCATCTTGTATCGCCATGTCGTCCCCGGAGTAGTGGGAAGGAGGGGGGCGGCCAGTGCCGAAGCTGACAAAAAGAGCAGCGCGAGCACCAAACCCGATTGCGACGCGCCCAGCGGTCTCGCCCTACCAATCCCACGCAATCTGTGTAGTCTGCGAACCATCATGTTTGCGAAATATTGCACATCGATTTCGATCCTCGTCCTCGTTTTTTTTCCGGGCGCCATTGGCCTGGTCGCGGAGATGTCTGGATCCGACCGGCATGTCGTTGTCGTCGTGTGGGATGGAATGCGTCCGGACTTTGTTAGCGAAAAGACAACTCCCACGCTTTGGAAGCTCGCGCGCGACGGAGTCACTTTTCGCAATCACCATCCTGTCTATCTCAGTGCAACGATGGTGAACGGAACAGCATTGATGACCGGTGTTTACCCGGGAAAGAGCGGTGTAATCGCAAATTATGAGTACCGTCCGGAAATTGATCGCAAGCGAGCGATTAATGTCGAGAGCGCGACAGCCGTCGAGAAGGGAGATGAACTTTCCGGGGGCAAATACATTTCCGTTCCAACTATTGCCGAACTCATTCAACGTGGCGGCGGGCGGACGGCGATCGCCAGTGCAAAAACGGTTGGTCTTTTGCTGGATCGACAGGCAGGTAGTGGACCTGCAAAAAACTGCGTCACACTCTTCGCCGGCCAGACGGTTCCACCCAACGCGCTGGCGCCTATTGTTACCGAGCTTGGGCCGTTTCCCTCTGCGCGCTCACAACACGACGCCTGGACCACCAAAGCAGTCACAGATTTCCTTTGGAAATATGGGGTGCCAGCTTTGTCCGTAATTTGGCTGGGCGAACCGGATCTAACCCAGCATGAAACCGCACCCGGCGCGCCACCCGCGCTAGCTGCAATTAAATCCTCTGATGAGAATCTAGCCTCTGTTCTCTCGGCATTAGACAGACACGGAGCGCGTTCGAGAACAGACGTGTTTGTCGTTTCCGATCATGGATTCTCGACGATCAAACGATCGATCGATTTACAAAAAATTCTGAGCGATGCCGGTTTCGTTGCGAAGACTGAATTTGATGATCAGCCGAAGTCTGGGGACATCATGCTCGCTGGAAACGGCGGCAGTGTTCTCTTTTACGTCGTTGAACACGACGCGATGGTGACGCGTCGTCTTGTCGAATTTTTGCAGCAATCGGATTTCGCAGGAGTGATTTTTACCAAAGAAGGTTTGCCAGGCACCTTTGATTTGAAACAGGCAAAAATCGACACCGCCACTGCAAATATGCCCGACGTAGTCATGGCTTTCCGCTGGAATGATTCGAAAAACCAGTTCGGGACTCCGGGACTGATCGACGCTGACTGGCAACGCGAAGCTTGGCAGGGCACTCATGCCTCCCTAAGCCGATTCGACATGCATAATACTCTGATTGCGGCAGGCCCGAATTTTCGTCGCGGTCAAACTGACGGCTTGCCTACGGGCAATGTCGATCTCGCACCCACGATCCTGCACATTCTTGGAATTAAGCCGCTGCAAGAAGTGGACGGCAGAGTCTTGTCGGAGGCGATGGTTAAAACCGGTGGCGCTGCTGCGAAACCAAAAAACGACACGAAAACGATCGAAGCAAAAAAAGATTTCACGACAGGAACCTGGAGGCAATCACTTCGAATTTCACATGTTGCCTCGACAACTTACCTGGACGAAGGTAATGGTTCATTTGCTCCGAAAGCCGGAGGAGGCATTGATTGACATCAAAAACCGCCAACGCTAGCCTCGCACTCGTGCCCCGACAGGTTGGCCGCATTTTTACGGTCGTTGCGCTTTGCTGCGCGCTTGGTTTACATTGGGTTGCGCTCCAGTCGTTCGCCTGGACGAGCATGCTTATCGATTACTCGAAGAGCGCACCATTGTGTCAGGCAATTATTCAAACGTTTGATGGTGACCATCCGTGTTCGCT
>DATBEX010000187.1:0-5334 GCA_036558805.1 Candidatus Udaeobacter sp. | reverse complement strand
CCGCACGCGATTGTGTTTGCAGCGCGGCGCAAGGACTTTCAAACTTTGCTCATCAGATCCCCATTCCAGGATGTCGATGTCAACGTGGCGGACGCCCCATTGTCTCATCTCCAGCCGGCTCGGCTTATACAAGTCGATGGTGTCGGTCCCAACAAGTGCCCACCCATAATCGTCGATGATATATTCCTCGTTCGTCGAGGCGATGCGAAACCGCGTACCAAGTGGATAACGCGACCAATCAGACGCGGCACTCATCACGTGACTGCCGGAAAGATGGGTGCCGATGGCGTTGTGGTTTCCACTTCCTTCACTGTGCGTATAGGCGGTAGTCCGCACATTTGGTATACGACGCGCGCTCCCGAGAGTAGACTTTGGTTGTGTGGCACAGCCAACAATTAAACAGGCGCCAGCTGCTGCCACCGCAAGGTTAAGGCGGTTCGGCATTGGCGATCTCCATACCAAACGAAGTCGCCAGGAGCAAGCGATAATTTACAAAAATTCCCTCGGGGCGACCCACCGATTTCAAAAGAAACACCGTGTGATCTTCTTGGACGGACATCCTAAAGATTGCAGCGACGATCCTAACGTGCGGCACTCTGCGAGAGGTCACTTGTGCAATGCGGACAACGTGTCGCCTTGATCGGGATCGTCATCGCGCAGGCCGGGCACTCCTTCGACACAGGCTCGGCAGTTGGCGATGGCCTTTTCAACTTGTTCATCGCTTTGACCACGAGAAAAATACAGAAGGCGACGATGGCGAAATTGATCACAAGAGTGATGAAATTTCCGTAGTTCCAAGTCACCGCGCCTGCCTTGGCCGCATCGGCCGGCGTATTAAAGGAGCCGCCGGGTGCTGCCTTGAGAATGAGGAATTTGTTGGAAAAATCGAGGCCACCTGTGAGCAAGCCTACGGGCGGCATGAGAATGTCTTTGACCAGGGAATTAACGATTCCCCCAAAGGCGGCGCCGATAATCACCCCTACCGCGAGATCGACAGCGTTTCCTTTGACCGCAAACTCCTTAAATTCCTTCCACATGCCCATGTCATCCAACTAATCGACGACGATATTTACAAGCTTTTTCGGGACCACGATCACCCTGCGCACGCTTCTGCCGGCGATTCGCTCGTGAATCTTCGAGTTCAATAACGCGGCGCCTTTCATTTCTTCGTCCGTCGCCGAAACCGACATCTTTATTCGATCGCGGAGCTTTCCATTAATCTGGAGGACCACTTCCACTTCGTCTTCGACGAGCAACTTCTCATCATATGGAGGCCAGGCCTGTTCCGTAATATCGCCCTGCGCGCCCCTAAACTTGTCGTTTAATCTTTCCCATAACTCGGAAGCAACGTGCGGCGCGAACGGACTGAGTAGAACCAGAAAGACGCGCATCGACGATAACGGAATTGTTTCGGCGCCCGTGAAGGCATTGACGAAGATCATCATCTGTGAAATTGCAGTGTTAAACGAGAATGACTCGAGGTCGTCTGTGACTTTCTTAATGGTTGCATGGGTCACCCTCTGCTGCGCCTTGACTGGGTCGGTGTCTTTGATTTTCACGGACAACTCCCACTCTCCGGCCTGGTTCTCGGTCATGAACAAACGCCAGACACGCGCAAGAAACCGCGATACGCCTTCCACGCCGCGCATGCTCCAGGGTTTCATTTGCTCCAGGGGCCCCATAAACATCTCGTAACAGCGAAAGGCGTCGGCGCCGTACTGGTCGATCACGTCGTCCGGATTTACGATGTTGCCGCGCGATTTGGACATTTTTTGATTGTCCTCACCCAAAATGATTCCTTGATTGACCAGTCGTTGGAACGGCTCGGACTTGGAGAGATAGCCGAGATCGAACAACACCTTGTGCCAGAAACGCGCGTAAAGCAGATGCAGAACTGCGTGTTCCGTGCCGCCAACGTACAAGTCGACGCCACCTGGCTTCTCGCCTCCCATCCAGTAACGCTCGGCTTCCTCGCCTACGAAGCGCTGATCGTTGTGCGGATCGCAGAATCGCAGGTAGTACCAACACGAGCCGGCCCATTGCGGCATGACGTTCGTTTCGCGTGTCGCTTTTTGTGAATAACGAATCCAATCTTTCGCTTTTGAAAGCGGTGGTTCGCCCGTGCCTGTGGGCTTGTAATCTTCCAGGGGCGGTGGTACGACCGGGAGCTCAGATTCGTCCAGAGCGCGGTGGTGTCTGTGCTGCCCGTCCAGCTCGGACTCCCAGATAATCGGAAATGGCTCACCCCAGTAACGCTGTCGTGAAAAGAGCCAGTCGCGCAATTTGTAATTGATCGCGCGTTTGCCCTGGCCGCGTTTTTCAAGCCATGCGGTAATTTTCCTCTTTGCCTCCGCACTCGTCAGACCGTTGATAACCGGGGAATTGACGGCAACGCCTTCGCCAGTAAATCCAAACGCCGGTTCATCTCCTGTTGGTTGAACGACAACCACACTTGGCAGATCAAACTTTTTCGCGAATTCCAAATCCCGTTCGTCGTGCGCGGGAACGCCACCGATCGCGCCGGTCCCGTAACCAATCAGCACATAATCAGCGATCCAGATCGGAATTTTTCCATCGTTCGCTGGGTTGATCGCGTACGCTCCGGTGAAGACACCGGTTTTGTCTTTCGACAGGTCGGCGCGTTCGAGATCGCTTTTGCGTGCCGTCCGTTCACGATATTCGCGCACCGCGGGCCATTGCTCCTCGGTGACAATGAGATCGACAAGTGGATGTTCCGGTGCGAGCACCAGGAATGTCCCACCGTAAAGCGTGTCGGGTCGTGTCGTAAAAACGCGGACTTTCTGATCGCTTTTGTCGATCTTGAAATCGATTTCCGCGCCTTCGCTGCGGCCAATCCAATTGCGCTGAAGTAACTTGATTCCTTCGGGCCAGTCGAGTTTATCGAGTTCATTCAGTAATCGCTCCGCGTACGCGGTGATCCGCAACATCCACTGACGCATCGGCCGGCGCACGACCGGGAATCCGCCGACCTCGCTTTTTCCATCTACGACTTCCTCATTAGCCAAAACCGTGCCCAGTTCCGGGCACCAGTTCACCGGAACGTCGGCCACATATGCAAGACGAACTTCGTCCGGATTTTTGCCACGATAAGTCGAAATCGGCTCCGCCTTGTTAGTGGAAGGGTTGAACCAGGAATTGTAGATCTGGAGGAAAATCCACTGTGTCCATTTGTAATAGCCCGGATCGGTCGTGTTGATCTCACGCTGCCAATCGTAGGAAAAACCAATTCGCTTAAGTTGTTTCTTGAATCCGGCCACGTTCTCACGCGTGGTGATTGCCGGGTGCTGGCCGCTTTTGATGGCGTATTGCTCCGCGGGGAGACCGAATGCGTCCCATCCCATCGGATGCAGGACGTTGAATCCCCGCATGCGTTTGTAACGCGCAATGATATCAGTGGCCGTATAACCTTCAGGATGGCCGACGTGCAGTCCGGCCCCGCTCGGATAGGGAAACATGTCGAGGATATAAAATTTTGGACGTGCCGGATCGAAACCTTTCTCACTGGGATTGGGCGCATGAAAACGCTGGCGCTCTTCCCAAATGGCCTGCCATTTTGGTTCGAGCTCGTCGAATGGGTACGGTTTGCGGCGTTCGATGCTCATGTTTTCCCGACGTTGAATCGTTGAAATGTTAAATCGTAAATGTTGAATCCGATGCAACGGTGTAACGATTTAACGAATCACGCCAGTCTAATGAATCGTGTCGAATGGGTATGCAATTGATTCTCGCTACACGCAATGCACATAAGCTTCACGAAATCGAACGAATTCTAGGGCCGAAATTTGTAGTGACCGGCCTTTCAGGGGGTGACGAGATCGCTGAAATACATGAAAGCGGCAGTTCATATGAAGAAAACGCGATTCTGAAAGCCGTCACGGTTTCGAGGCAACTTCGAGAGCTGATTGTTGCAGACGATTCGGGATTGGAAGTCGATGCGCTCGGTGGAGCTCCAGGAATTCGTTCGGCGCGCTACGCAGGAGCCAACGCGAGTGCCGGCAAAAAGATCGCCACGTTATTGAGTCGTCTCGCGAAGATTAATGCAAAAGACGATCATCGACGCGCACGATTTCGTTGCGTTCTGGCTCTTGCGCGCGACGGCAAGGTTCTCGCGACTTTCGAAGGAGTTGTCGATGGGAAAATCGCCGACGCGCCGCGCGGCTCAAACGGATTCGGCTACGACCCCATCTTTATTCCAGAAGGATTTGATAAAACTTTTGCTGAACTGCCTGAAGAAGTGAAAAACAACATCAGTCACCGGGCAAAGGCCCTTAACAAACTGCAAGCGGAACTGGTGACTCTGTGCGGCGAACTCTAGGGCTTCGGTGCCGGCGGAGGCGGTGGAGGAGGAGCTCCAGGAGGTTGGGCACCCTGCGCACCCGCTGCTCTAATCTGGTAACCGACCTTGTTGATTCCCGCGGACCGCACTTTGTCAAGAACGGCAATCACATCACCATGCATGGCCATTAAGTCTGCGCTGATTGACACCTTAATTTCTGGATTCGCCCTGTGAAGTTCAAAAAGACGCGGCAACACCTGGTCATCGTTCACAACTTGATTGTCAAAAGTAACGACGTTGCCCTCACGCACCTTGATGGAAACGTAGTCCTTTACCGTGCTAGGCGGAGGAGCAATTGCCGCTGGGAGATTAACTCGAATCCCCTTCATGTGGGTTTGGCTAAGACTTACCATCATGAAACTGGCGAGAAGAAAGAACATGATATCGATCAAGGGGATGATCTCAATGCGTGCTCTCTTATGCGGAACCGGTGAAGCGAGTCTCATATCTTAGCTCTAACGATTTAGTACTGCGCCCCCGTCATCGTAAAGGTGATTGGAATCTTGACCTTGGAAACCGATCCTGGCTTGAATCGCCATTGACGAAACGCGCTAAGGGCGGCGTTATCCAAAATTGGATTTCCAATGCTCGACGCCATCGAGGCGCTGGTTACGCTGCCACTCGGACCCACCTCAACAACGGCTACTCCGCTACCGGTGACATGGCGTGAACGCGCTTCATAGGGATACTGAGGGCGCGGCGCATAAGTAGCAAGGGCTTTGGCTGAGGAGATCGACATTGTGCCTGGATGACCAGCAGCTTGCGGAGCCTTAATAGGCGTAAATTTTTGCGTTTGCGGTTTCTTTGGCGGAGGAGTCGTTTCTTCCACGTACTCTGGCTTGATTTCGGGCGGCGGTGGAGGTTCAGGCAGCGGGATGTCTTCCGGTGGGGGGGTCGGTTCCTCAGTGGCCTGCAGCGTTGCTTCCACAACGGCAGTGGGTATGTCGGGAGGAACTTCAACCGGGGCCTCCCGTTTT
>DATBEX010000186.1:0-5358 GCA_036558805.1 Candidatus Udaeobacter sp. | reverse complement strand
CGGGTGCTCGACGAAGAACTCAAGAATCAGCAACAGAGTTTTAGCGCCGGCATTGTCAGTAACCTGAATGTGCAACGCGCTGAAGTGGCTCTGGCCAATGAGCGCCCCGAGCTTTTTAACGCCGAGACGCAACTGAAGAATTCTTACCTTCGGCTTGGTGATCTTTTCGGTATAGACGTTCAAGGCACAGCAGAGACCCCTCCATTTGAGATTTCTGGAGAACTGCAATATCAAGCGAATCACCCCGATCTAAATGATTGTCTCGCCCGGGCGGACGCAAATCGGGCGGTAATCAAAGCCCGGCAAAAGGACATTCAGATTCAAGACCAGCAATATATTCTGGACCGAAGCGCGTTGCGCCCGCAGGTGCGGGCTTTTTCTGGCTACGAGGTTTACAGCGAGCGCGATCCCGACGTTGGCCCGGAATTTAATTACGGCGGCGTCGTGGGGATAAATGCGACGTGGAACATCTTTGATGGGTTTGCAACCAAAGGACGCATGCAAGCTACGCGAGCGCGACGCGAAGCAGCGGTGCAAGCATTGGCTGCTGCCCGCCGCCAGGTGGCCTCGGAAGTGCGCAGCGTGTTTTTTGATCTTCAACAGGCCGATCGAGTGCTCGAAACGGAGACGAGCAATGTTCAGGCGGCAGATGAATCTCTCGAGATTGCCAAAAGCAATTTCGCTGCCGGATTGGGAACGCAACTCGACATTCTGCAGGCCGCATCAGATGTGACCCGGACCCGCACCACCCGGCTCAGCGCCATTTATTTGCATAATGCGGCCCTTGCCCGCCTGGCACACGCGTGCGGGAGTTCTGCAGAAGCTCTCGATTTTGGGTCAAAACTCGAGAGCACGAAGAGAGCAAACCGCAATGCGACACAAGCTGCTGACGTTGCGCGCCCACCGGAAAAATTAGGCCAGCGATGAAGCGAAGACCTCTTTTTCCTGGGAGTTTCTGGAGCCTTGCAACTGCGAGGGTTTTCGTCTCGATGTTTACAGCGTATTGCACCCAAACCACCGGCGCGGTGACGTTGCAGACTGTTTTGCAGACCACACTGGAGAGAAATCCCGCCGTAGAAGACGCGCAATCGGGTCTCAAACAAGCCGGCGGGCAAAGGCTTGTTTTTCGTTCTGTCGCCTGGCCCGATGCTGAATTGGGTATGCCGGCTGGTGTTCAGGCAGGCCACCGCTCGGGCGAAAACGGAGTAAAGGGCTTTGTGGTGGTGCGTGGGACTCTAACACAGACCCTGTTCAACGCCGGTTTGCCGGCTTCCATGCGGCGCGGCGATATCGAAGTTTTAATTGCACAACAGCAATTGAACGTTGCCGTCGTGGACCAATTGCACGCGGCGCGACTGGCGTTTTATGCAGCCCTCTACAATCGATCACTCGAATCAATCCGCACGGAAGAGGAACGAAAGCTGGAGGAGAATGTCGCTGCTCAAACGACTCGTTATGAGGCCGGCCTTACTGACAAGAGCGCACTGACAAGCGCAAGTGTGCAAGCGTCTGAGTTAAAGACCAAAATTGAAAGCGCGCATCGCGCGTATTTGGATGCTCAGCTGCAATTGGCCCTTGCGATGGGGATTGATCCTGCCAATGCATCCCTGCCTGAACCAGAAGGCGAACTGCGATCCCTCCCGGTACGCGTCGATCTGGATTCGGAAACCGCAGCGGCTTTACAGCGGAGGGTCGATCTTAAGCTTGCGCGCTTGTTTGTGCGCGCTGCCAATGAAGATCAACGAATTATCGCGGCCGACTACTATCCCATCGTAAAAGGAAGCCTCCCCGGCGAATACGTTCCAGTCACAGGGATTCACCGGGAAGGCTCGACGAGCAAGACACAAGATTTCATTGGATCGGAAATTCGCGAAAAGGCAGTGTATACTTGGCGAGTTATCGATAACGGCAAGGTGGGAGGCGCAGTTCTCAAAGCGCGTTCGGCGCGAGAGATAAATGAATTAACCTGCCGAAAGCTGGAAGCGAACATCCCACGTGAGCTCGCCCGCATCGCGAACGATCTCAAAGCAACGGAAGTTCGCGCAGAATCGCTCGTCTCCGCAACAGCTTCCGCGGAGGAAAGCGCACGCACAGTACAGGAGAACCTTGCCAACGGCCTCGCATCGCCGCTCGAATATCGCGTCACTCAAAACGCCTACCTGGAGACCAAGAGCGGATTATTAGAGGCGATCTATGAACATAATCTGGCCGTGGCCGAGTGGGACCGAGCGACTGGCCGCTATTATCAACTATCTGACGACAACACCAAATCGCGCTAGTGCAGTGGCGTGAACAAGTATGCGCTGAATCGCAGCGACCAGATTACCTTCCCTTCTCAGGTCTCAACGAAGCGAACACGTCTCGACACAACGAGGCAACTGTAACAAACTACACAGCAGTTGTGTCTTACGGTTTGACCGTTTTTAATTATCCTTCTCTGATCGAACGGACATTTCTGCTAGGGTGTCTTGGAAATAATGCTTTCGAATATCTGGCAAAAGACCGAACCGCGAACGATAACCGGTGGGCATCGGTTTATTGAAAAGAAGGCCCACAGAAACCAGCCTAGTTTACCAAGATTGAAATTGCCGGAATCAAAGAGATTTTTGTTGGGCAGCGGAGCCGCACTCCTGCTTCTTTTCGTAGTAGCATATTATTTCCTTATGCCCGTGGCGGAAGTGGTCACAGTCCGCCGTGGCACGGCCATCTCTGCTGTCTATGGAACTGTGCGGATCGAGCCTGCCTTCGTTGTGCGGGTTCGCGCCCAAAATGATGGGTTTCTTCGGTTAGCAGAAGCTTTCTCGGCTGGTCGTGGCGCAATCGGCAGAAGCGTTGAGAAAGGACAGTTGTTGGCGACGATCGCCGATGAAGGAACATCCCGGGATCTGAAACAGGCTCGCTCGGATTTGCAGGCAGCCGTCGACCGCGCGGCCCTCCCACTCCCTTCGTCAGAGCCGCTTAAAGCAGCTGAAGACAATCTGCAACGTCTCGAAAAGGTTGTTGGCTCAGGCAATGTGCCTGCAGTCGAATATCAAAAGGCCAAGAGCGAAGTGAACCGGCTGCGAGGCGCAGTAGAATCGGAGCGCATTGAGCGCGATCGCAATCTCAACTCGCTTCAAGCAACGACCAAAAAACTCGAGGCGCAGATGAAGAATTCAGAAGTCCGCGCGCCAATCGACGGCGTTCTTACGAACGTTCAGACAATTGACGGCGAGCTGGTTTCAGATGGAAACGAGCTTTTCACCGTTTCCTCGCACAAGAATTACGTCCGCGGCGAAGTAAACGAAGAAGACGTGGGTGAAGTGAAGCCGGGAATGAAGGCAAAATTGCAATTATACGCATACCGGACCAAAACTTTTACAGCGCGGGTTTCTTCAGTCCAACCTGCCGCCGATCCAACGACTCAGCGTTACACAGTTGTTCTGGAGATGGAAGACCCTCCAGACAACTTGATGACTGGAATGACCGGCGAGATGAACATTATTACCGGGACACACAAGAAGGCGCTTCTCGTGCCGACGCGCGCGCTTCTCGTCGATCAGGCATTGGAAGTGAAGGGCGGTATTGTGCATTCTCGCACAGTCGGCGTTGGATTTCGGACTCTCGATTTTGCAGAAGTGACCAGCGGTCTGACAGAAGGCAGCCACGTTATCGTTTCGGACCAGGACAAATTCCACGCTGGCGAGGCAGTACGGCAACGGATGATCAATTTACCGCCCCCGCCGAAAGAACCATGACGCCGCCGCTCTATATTGCTTTGCGTTTTCTGACGCATCGCAAGCGGGCATTACTTCTGAGCCTTAGCGGGGTCGTTTTCGGAGTTGCGATCTTTATCTGCACACAGGCGCAAACTCAGGGGTTTTCGCGCTATTTCATCGACTCAACCATCGGTTCCAATGGCGCGCTGGTGATGAAATCGCGTTTTCGCCCCCGCTACGAACCGTTAATGGTTTCTGCGAAGGGCTCCAAGGGAACAACGGTTGGTCGTCGTCTCTATTTTGAAGGCATCACGAACGCCAATGAAATCATGCGGGTGAGCAGGCAATTTCCCAACGTGGTTTCGTGTTCGCCGGTCTTGCGGGGAACGGTGAGCGCGCGCGCGGGGTTCGAGAATGCGACGGTCGAACTCTATGGTGTCGATCCCCCCCTCCACGCGCAAACAACGGATATTCTCCACCAGTTGATTGATGGAAACTTTGATGACTTTCGAAATAACACCAGTTCGATCATCATCGGCTCGCGCCTGGCGGAGTTACTTCAGGCCGGCGTCGGCGACACCGTGCAATTGCTCGCACCCAACGGCGAGTACTGGCGATTCACGGTTGCCGCGATCGCTCGCGCAGGAATTGGCCCGATCGATTCAACACGGGTTTATTCACACGCCAGGATTGCGCAGGCGCTCTTACAGCAGCCCTCCGGCGCGTCGATGATCATATACAAACTGCGAAATCCAGACCGCGCACCGGCTTTGGCCAGCCGATTTGAAACACTTTTTCAACACAGCGCGTCCAGCTGGCAGGAGCGCGAGGAAAGCACGCTGCAGCTTTTTCTGACGCTGAGAATGTCTGTCGCAATTACTGTCTCCCTCATCATCCTGCTGGCCGGCTTTGGGATATTTAATGTCCTTACCATGTCAGTGCTAGCGAAAATCAAGGAGATCGCGATCCTGCGTTCGATGGGTTATCGGCGCATCGATATTTCCTCCATTTTCTTGTGGCAAGGCGCGTTGATCGCTGCGGCGGGCTCACTGCTCGGTTGTTTACTTGGAGCGTTAATGACGTGGGGAGTGTCGCACATTCCGATTCGCCTCCGCGGTTTGCTGTATACGAACTACTTTTTGGTGACATGGGACTGGAGACACTACGTGTTTGCCACCTTGCTGGCGATTCTGGCGGTTTTCATCGCGAGTTATGTCCCTGCGCGTCGCGCTGCTGAATTGCCACCTGTGGTGACGATTCGAGGTTCCAGATGAACTCAGAAACCTGTCTCAGTTGCGAAGGAATTGAGCGCTATTTGGGCGAAGAAGAAGAACGCGTGCACGCTCTCCGCGGCGTATCGCTGGATATCGAGTCCGGTAGTGTCCACGCAGTCGTTGGCCCGTCAGGATGTGGCAAGAGCTCGTTGCTTTACATTCTTGGCCTGCTCGATCTGCCTGACGCCGGCAGCGTTTCAATCGAATCAGAGCCGGTTTCGCAGCTGAACGACGATGAGCTGGCACAAAGACGGAGCAAATTCATCGGTTTCATTTTTCAATTCCATTTTCTAATGGAGGATTTCACCGCGCAGGAGAACGTGATGATTCCCATGCGCAAGCTTGGGGAGCTTTCCGATGGCGAGATGCGCGGACGCGCTGCCGAT